>CALULJ010000003.1 GCA_944321445.1 uncultured Collinsella sp. | reverse complement strand
ACGAGAGCAGCGGCGTGCCGGCGGTGACGACGTCGTTGGCCTCAACGTGGCGCACGAAGCCCTTGCCCTCCATCTTCACGGTGTCGATGCCCACGTGGATGAGGACCTCAATGCCTGTGTCGGTCATGATGCCCACGGCGTGGTTGGTGACGGTGACCGTGCTCACACGGCCGTTCGCGGGCGCATAGATGGTGTTGCCCACGGGGATGATGCCGTAGCCGTCGCCCAGCAGGCCCGAGGCGATGACCTCGTCGTTGATCTCCTGGACGCTCACGAGTACGCCGGAGATGGGCGCATAGATGGTGTCGGCGCGCGTGGCGAACGATGCAGGCTCGGGCTTCTCAGGAGCGGTGGGGGAGAAGAACGTGCTCTTGATCTTCTGAAGCAGATTCATAAGGGCCTCCTTGGGCTCGGAAAGGGGTGTCGCAGACGGTATCTGTGACGGCGTTTGATGCCATGATACCCAAAGGCGGTCTATCGCGAGAGAGTGCTCCGCCAGCGCGCGTTGCCTTCTCTAAACGGTCACGTTTGCCCACGTCACTGGTGTAAACCTGTGCGGTGGGCGTGCTGCGAAAAAGGGGCGACCTGCCGTGAAAAACCGAACGCAGCCGTCGTCAACGCCGTGCAGATGTGGAGGCTCGGGTTTGCCGCGCTCCTCCCGGGCGCGCTGGTATACCCTAGTTCTCGTGCTATGTGCAAAACGAACCCTTAACGCAGCAGAAATGGATGGTGCGACCCATGATCGTCGAACAGCATGCCCTGTGGGGCGAAGAGCCCACCGAGGACTATCCCGCAACCTATACCGCCTACTTGGCAGACCCCGTTCCGGCGCGCGCGAACACCCCGCGCCCCGCGGTGGTCATCTGCGGCGGCGGCAGCTTCACGAACATCGCCCCGCATGAGCAGGAGCCGGTGGCGCTCGCCTTCCTCAACCGTGGGTTCCAGGCTTTTGTGCTCAACTACGTGACGAGCTCCACGGGCGATGTGTCCTTCCCGCATCCCGAGGCGGACTTGGCGAAGATGGTCGCGACTGTCCGCGTCCGTGCGAAGGATTGGCAGGTCGACCCCAACAAGGTGATTGTCGTCGGCTTCTCTGCCGGCGGGTTTATCTGCGCATCGTTGGCGGCGCAGTGGAAGAGCGGCTCGTTCGCATCCACCACGGGCGAGCGCCTGGAGTACACGCGCCCCGACGCGGCAATCCTGTGCTACCCGGTGCTCGACTTCCGCGTGGTCCGCGACGAGCAGACGCGCGACCCCCGTATCGACCTGCGCGTTCCCAAGACGGGTGGCAAAACCGGCCGTGACCTTTTGAATGATTACTTCGCCATGGTGATGGGCGGCGAGGCGACAGACGAGCTCATGGCCGAGGTGTGCCCCACCACGCACGTGTCGCGCGATATGCCTCCGACATTCGTGTGGGGCACCGCCGACGACCGTACCTGCCCCATCGCCCAGGTCTACGACTTCGCCGCCGCCATGGCGCGCGAGGGTGTGGCGCACGAGGTCCACGTGTTCGACCGCGGCGGGCACGGCCTTTCCGTGGCGAACATCAACACGCGCAGCGACAACCGCGAGCAGCAGGATGCTGTGGGTGCCTGGGTCGACCTCGCGTTTGACTTCCTGGTGCGTGAACGTATCGTCGAGGCGTAAGGGCTGCCCGTGATAAACGAAACGATGGCGGTAGCGCTCTGCGTTCTCGCTATTGTGCTGGTAGTGTGGGGTGCGTCCGCGTTCCGTTCGGGCTCGCGCGTGTTCTGCCGCATCGCCCCTCCGGTGACGCTTGCGCTGTTCTGCTGTTTCGTGGCGCTCGCGTGCGGAGTCCCTACGGGGCTCATGCATCCCTGCATGGCACCGGCGGCTGCCGTTCTTGTGGGTATTGCGGCCTGTGTGCTCGTGGCGAGCGCGTTTGCGCACATCGTGCACAGCCGCCGCGTCAACCCGATGGCTGCGGCGACGCTCGGTGTCGCGGCGGCGTTGGCGGGCGTGGAGGCGCTTTCTGTGGCGAATGTGCGGGAAGCGGCCTCTTTGCTGGCTGCCCGGGTGCTCGGGCTTCTATCGTTCATCGGCCTGTGGCTCTCGTTCGTGTTCGTCGTCTTCATCGTATGCTCGGCGGCTTATCGAATTGCATATAGCCGCCGGCGTATCGCCCATGCCGAGCCGTTCGATTTCATCGTGGTGCATGGGGCGAAGATCTTCGGCACGGAGCCGTCTCCGCTGCTGGCGAGCAGGGTCGATGCCGCCTACGACCTGTGGCGGCGCCAAAACGAGTGCGGTGTCATTGTGGTGTCGGGCGGCCAAGGCTCCGATGAAGTTGTCACCGAGGCGGATGCCATGAAGCGCTACCTGCTTCGTCGTGGCATGCCCGAGGCGGCGATTGTGGAAGAGGGCCGCTCCACCACAACGCTCGAGAACGTCATATGTTCGCAGGTCATCATGAACGAGCGAACGGATGGCAAGCCGTACCGTGTCGCGCTGGTGAGCAGCGAGTTCCACGTGTTCCGTTGCGCCGTCTTGGCACAGCGCGTGAGGCTCGACTTCGAGGTCGTGGCGGCTCCAACGCGTCCGGCTACCTTGCTGCGCTCGCTCGCGCGCGAATGCGGCGGAGTCCTCATCGAGTATCCGCGCCACCTTGTTCTTCTTGCCCTGATATGGTTTGTCGGGACCATGCTGTGCGGGCTGTAAGGCTTTACTGGGGCGATAGCGCAGGCAGAACAGATTTCCATCTGCAAAACGAAGCGCATGCCGGGTGTGTTGCACACTTCGATGGTGCACAATGGGCAGAAGCTAAAACCGTATGCACAGGGGGAGAGGACGCCCATGTCGTTTGACGTTGCTAAAGGGTATTTGGAAAGCATCGGCCTGGGCGACCGCGTGATCGCTACCGAGGCCCCGAGCTCGACGGTCGAGGAGGCAGCGGCGGCGCTTGGCTGCGAGCCCGAGCACATCGCCAAAACGATGGCGTTTTTGGTGGACGATGCCCCGGTGCTCGTGCTGTGCGCGGGCGATGCGCGCGTGAACAACAGCATGTTCAAGCAGTTCTTCCACACCAAGGCCAAGATGATCCCCGGCGACGTCGTCGAGGGACTCGTGGGCCATGCGCCCGGCGGCGTGTGCCCCTTCGGTGCCAAAGACGGTGTCCGCGTATTCCTCGATGAGTCGCTTCGTCGCTTCGACGTCGTGTACCCCGCCTGCGGCAACGACCACAGCGGCGTGCGCCTGACGATCCCCGAGCTCGAACAGGCAACGCGTGCAGAAGGCTGGGTCGACGTCTGCCGCGGCTGGCGTGCGGAGGAGTAGGTGCGCTTGTCGTGTGACGCCGCTCGGCGGCATGCGTGCTACCCGCAGGCCGCTTCGTACTGTCTAGGCGATGGTCCGCTCAATTGCCTTTTCAAAGTAGCGGGCGAGTACCTCGTCAGCGCGGGAGAGCGAACCGTTGCGGAAGGTGGCAAGGCATAGGTACCACTTCGCATTGAGATTGTCGTCAATCGAGAGAAATTGCGCTCCGTCAGGAAGGTCGGCGATCTGCGTATAGCTTTGCGGCCCAATCGTGTAACCCAGTCCGCGGGCTGCGACGCACTGCGCAGTCGTGTAGTCGCGCATTTCAAGCGCGATACGGGGTCTGACACGCGCTCTCATGAATGAAAGATCGAGTACCTGCCGGATGCGCTGACCATAGGGAACCGTAATGAGGGGTTCTTCCATGAGGTCGCGGATATCGATGTAGGGGTGCGGATAGCGCTTGCTTTCGACCGCTTTTGCGAGCAGCGGGCTATTGGAGCCAACGGTCACGACAAACGGATCGGTCCACAGCACGTTGTAATCGATATGGTTGTTGACGTTTTCGGGTAGGCGGTGCATCACGGCAAAACCGATTTCGCAGGCGGTGAGGGAGCGGTCGAGCTCCTTCGAGTTCCCCTCTACGATATTGACCTTGATGTTGGGATGCTCCTTGCAGAATGCGGGAAGCACCTCGGGCAGCAGGATGCGGCCGAGCAAGCGCGTGATGCCGAACGTGACCGTACCCTTTTTGAGCGCATCGGTATCGCTCAGGTCAGTGCGAAAATCGCCGTAGAGCTTGAGCACCTGGTTTGCCATTTGCAGGTATTTCTTGCCTGCCTCGGTTGGTTGAAGACCCTGTTTCGTGCGGTCGAACAGTTTGATACCAAGGCTATCTTCGATCCGGTGAAGCGATTGGGAGAGCGATGGTTGCGCTACGAACAGCTTGCGCGCCGCCGCGGAGATGCTGCGTTCCTCTGCGATCGTTTTGACATAGGTGAGCTCGCGATCGTTCATGGACACCTCCGGGTGGCGCGGTTTACAGGTGCGGCGTTTGGCAGCTGCGCGATATATCGCAAGGTTACAGAGAACAAGAGGCTGAAGCGGCGCATTCCGCAGTGTTCCTTGAAGGAGAACACTACGAAGTAATAAGCCTACTACCTCTATGTATAGTAGAAATATTATAGGTTCCATCAAATCGTAGTATTTGCGATATATATGCACCGGCCAAATAATCGAATCATCAAACGTCCACGTTTTTGCCATAGGGAGGACACATGGATGCAGTGAAGCTGTACGAGGGAGGCGTCTATCTGGTCAACGGGGACACGGTTGTTCCTGAGGCCGAGGCGGATGCCGTCAAAAATGCGACGGGGAACGATGTTGCGCCGGACGAGGCGCGCCGCGGTACGATCGCTTACGGCATCATGCAGGCGCACAACACGTCGGGTGACGAGAAGAACCTCAAGGTGAAGTTCGATGCGCTCACGAGCCACGACATCACCTACGTCGGCATCGTGCAGACCGCAAAGGCCTCGGGTCTCGAGAAGTTCCCGATCCCCTACGTGCTCACCACCTGTCACAACTCGCTGTGTGCAGTCGGCGGCACCATCAACGAGGACGACCACCTCTTTGGCCTGTCCGCGGCCAAGCACTACGGCGGCATCTACGTGCCCCCGCACATCGCGGTCATCCACCAGTACATGCGCGAGATGATGGCCGGCGGCGGCAAGATGATCCTCGGCTCCGACTCCCATACCCGCTACGGCGCACTCGGCACCATGGCCATCGGAGAGGGTGGCGGCGAGCTCGTCAAGCAGCTGCTCGGCCAGACCTACGATGTGGCTACGCCTGAGGTCATCGCCATTTACCTCGAGGGTGAGCCCGCGCCGTTCGTGGGTCCGCAGGACATTGCGCTCGCCATCATCGGCGCCGTGTTCGAGCGCGGCTATGTGAAGAACAAGGTCATGGAGTTCGTCGGTCCTGGCGTTTCCACCATGACGACCGACTTCCGCAACGGTGTCGACGTCATGACGACTGAGACTACCTGCCTGTCCTCCATCTGGCGTACCGACAAGGATACGAAGAAGTTCCTCGCCGACCATGGCCGCGCCGACGACTTCAAGCAGCTCGACCCGGCAGACGTCGCCTACTACGACGGTTGCGTGCGCGTGGACCTCTCCAAGATTCGCCCGATGATCGCGCTGCCGTTCCATCCCTCCAACGTGTACACCATCGACGAGCTCAACGCCAATCTCAAAGACATCCTGGCGGACGTCGAGAAGCATGCCGACGAGGTTGCTGGTCGCGCAGGCGCCCTCGACCTGCTCGGCAAGGTCGATGCCGCCGGCCTGCACGTGCAGCAGGGCACCATCGCCGGCTGCGCGGGCGGCAACTACACGAACGTCATCGAGGCCGCCCATGCGCTGCGTGGCAAGAGCTGCGGTGCCGGCGAGTTCGCGCTCTCCGTGTACCCTTCGTCCCAGCCGGTTTTCGCCGACCTGGTCAAGAAGGGCGCCATCTACGATCTCATGCAGGCGGGCGCCATCATCCGTACGGCGTTCTGCGGCCCCTGCTTCGGCGCGGGCGACACGCCTGCCAACAACACGCTGGCCATCCGCCACACCACGCGCAACTTCCCCAACCGCGAGGGTTCCAAGCCCGGTCAGGGTCAGATGAGCGCCGTCGCCCTCATGGACGCTCGTTCCATCGCGGCAACGGCGGCCAACGGCGGCGTGCTCACCTCCGCCGAGACGCTCGATTGCTGGGGCGACGTGCCCGAGCACGACTTCGATCCGTCGTCCTACGAGCACCGCGTGTTCAACGGCTTCGCCGCCGCCAAAGAGGAGGAGCCGCTCGTCTACGGCCCGAACATCAAGGATTGGCCCGAGATGGAGCCGCTCGGCGAGAACATCCTGCTGCAGGTTTGCTCCAAGATCCTCGACCCGGTGACCACGACCGACGAGCTCATTCCCTCGGGCGAGACCTCGTCGTTCCGCTCCAACCCGCTCGGTCTCGCTGAGTTCACGCTGTCGCGCCGCGACCCCGCCTACGTGGGCAACGCCAAGAAGACGGCTGCTTACGAGACCGCGCGCCTCGAGGGCACCGAGCCCGCTGAGCTCGCCGACGTGTTCGCGGCCATCCGTACCGTCACGCCCGAGGCTGCCGTGGAAAACGTCGAGATCGGCTCCATGGTCTACGCCATCAAACCGGGCGACGGCTCCGCGCGCGAGCAGGCTGCGAGCTGCCAGCGCGTCCTGGGCGGTCTTGCCAACATCACGAAGCAGTACGCCACGAAGCGCTATCGCTCCAACGTCATGAACTGGGGCATGATTCCGTTCCAGTCCGAGGACGATCCCGCCTTCGAGGTCGGCGACTTCGTCTACGTCCCCGGCGTCCGCGAGGCCATTGCGTCCGGCGCGAGCGAGTTCACCGGTCACGTCATCCGCGACGGCAAGGTTGCCGGCACCATGGCGCTCTACGTTGCGCCTATGACCGACAACGAGCGCCAGATCGTGCTCGATGGCTGCTTGATCAACTTCAATCGCAATAAGCGCTAACGATTGTTGCGGCCGAGGTGACGCCTCGCCTCGGCCGCCAAAGATTCGTTGCTTGTTGCTCTGCGAACCGGCGCACGGGCGGAACGAAGGTTCCAAACAGCGTCCCGCCCGCGCACGCAAGGAGGTGATTGCCCTCGAAATTGACAAGGTCAGCTTTCCATGAGTTTATGAGGAGGAAAACAAATGGAATCTGTGCTGGTTATCCTAGCTATCGTTTTGGCAATCGGCCTCGGAGAGATATTTAACATCAACACCGGTTTGATTGCAGGTGCATTTGCCTACATTATTGGATGTTTTGTGCTCGGCATGTCCGTCGATGACCTGCTTGGCGCATGGCCGACCGACCTGTTCATGGTCATCTTCTCGATTTCGCTCTTCTTCAATTTCGCCGTAGTCAACGGCACGCTGGAGAAGGTCGCGAATGTGCTGTTGTACCGTTTCCGCAAGCTCGAGAAGTTCCTGCCGCTCGTTCTGTACTTCGTGACAGCGCTCGTTTCCGGCCTCGGCGCGGCGTTCTTCACCTCGGTTGCCGTCATGGGCGCCATCGGCATGGTGCTCTGCCGCAACTCCAACATGAATCGTCTCTATGCCGCCATGGCCGTCTCGCTCGGCGCGCTTTCCGGCGCTAACTTCATGGTCAGCGCCCACGGCGTTCTGTTCAATTCGCTGCTCAGCCAGGTCGATAGCGTCGCAGACCAGGCGGGTGCCATCACGACGAATATCTTCGCCGTGTCGTTCATCTACCCCATCATCGTCATCGGTATCCTGTGCTTCATCGACATGCGTAACAACCGCGGCAAGGACAGCGACCTGCACATCGAGAAGCCCGAGCCCTTTACCGGCAAGCAGAAGCTCAACCTGGCGCTTATCTTCATCATGATGCTCATCGTTCTGGGCGCGCCCATCCTGAGCAACGTGTTCTCCGATGTCACCTGGTTCGTCGAGGCGTGCGATCGCGTCGACGTCACCCTGGTCGCGCTCGTCATGGCTATCGTCGGCTACCTGTGCAAGCTCGTGGACGATCCCAAGCCCGTGTTCCAGCGCGTTCCCTGGGACACCATCTGGCTGGTCGGCGGCGTCGGCATGCTCGTCGAGGTGGCCGTTCAGGCTGGCACCATCGATATGCTCGCGGGCCTTATCAACATGATCCCGACCCCGATCGTGCCCATCGCCGTCTGCGTCATCGCCGGTATCATGTCCATCTTCAGCTCCACGCTCGGCGTCGTGGCCCCGCTCATGTTCCCCATGATTCCCGGTTTCGTCGCCGCAACTGGCATGAGCCCCTCGCTGTTCGCCGTCGCCATCATCATTGGTGCGCAGTCCACCTCGATCGCCCCGTTCTCCACCGGCGGTTCGCTCCAGCTGGGCGCCAGCGGTCTGGAGGGCGAGGAGCAGGACAAGTTCTACAACGAGCTCCTGTTCAAGGGCACGCCGCTTGGTCTGGCCTTTGCCGCCATCGCCTCGGTACTCCTGATGTTCATCTTCTAGGATTGGGGGAGTCGTGTACAAGGTATTCGACAGCCACTTCCACATCATCGATCCTGCGTATCCCCTTGCTGGCAACCAGGGCTTCACGCCCGACTACTTCACGGTTGAGCAGTACCGCAACGAGCTTGCGGGCATGGGCGTCGAAGCCGTGGGTGGCGCGGTCGTGTCCGGTTCGTTCCAGGGCTATGACCAGAGCTACTTCGAGGGCGCGCTCGGCAAGCTGGGCAGCACCTTCGTGGGCGTGACGCAACTCGATCCGGCAACCTCCGATGAAGAGATCTTGCGTCTCGACAAGCTCGGCATCAAGGCCATTCGCTTCAACCTGTTCCGTGGGCTTTCCGCCACGCTCGAGGACATCGAGGAGCAGGGTCGCCGCGTGCGCGAGCTGTGCGGTTGGAAAACCGAGCTCTACTTGGATGCGTCCAAGATGGACGACGACTTCGTGGCACTTGTGCTGCGCATGCCCGATGTGTCCATCGACCACCTCGGCATGCGCAAGGGCGGCGCGGACCTCATGAAGAAGTTCGTTGCCGCAGGTGTGCCGGTTCGCGTGACGGGTTTCGGTCGCATCGACTATACCCGCGAGGAAGCTGCCAAGCTTATCGCGGAACTGTATGCAGAAAACCCGAAGGCGCTGATTTTCGGCTCCGATTTGCCTTCGACCCGCGCAAGCAAGCGCTTCGATGTCGACGACATCGAGCTGATTGTCGATGCCGTGGGCTCCGACCACGCTGAAGAGGTCCTCTACGGCAACGGTGCCGCATGGTATCTGGGCGCTTAACGGTCCCTCTTCTTATCTAGCCCTTCCTCTTTCCCTTTTCCAAGGCCCCCGGCGCGCTCTGCTCAAGCGCACCGGGGGTTCTTTTGCGTCGATGGAGCTGCGCTTCGGAATCATGCCGCTTCCCGCATGAAAATCGATGTTATTCCCGCTGTTCGGCGTGCGTCACGCTATCATGGCAAAGGCATGAATGCACACCGAGGCGCGCGCCTGCGCCAGAGGGGAAACACGGCATACATGAGACTTGATACGCTTGAGATCGGCAAGGACGCCATCATCGCGTCGGTCGATTCGGATGACGCGGCGCTGCGTCAGCATATTCTGGACATGGGCCTCACGCCGGGCACCGAGGTCACCATGATGAAGTACGCCCCCATGGGCGACCCGGTCGAGATCCGTCTGCGCGGCTACGAGCTCACGCTGCGCAAAGACGACGCGGCCCGCATCGAGATCCGCGGCGTGCACGACGCGCACAACAATCCGCGCAAAAATGCGCAGGTCGAGCGCACGGCTCATCCCTCGCTGGGCGAGGAGGCGGCGCGCCCGCGGCGCGGCGGCAAGCCCATTCCGGAGGGGCATGCGCTCTCCTTCGCGCTCGCCGGTAACCAAAACTGCGGCAAGACGACGCTGTTCAACCAGCTCACGGGCTCCAACCAGCACGTGGGCAACTTCCCGGGCGTCACGGTCGACCGCAAGGACGGCCAGATCAAGGGCCACGCCGAGGCGACCGTCACCGACCTGCCCGGCATCTACTCGCTGTCGCCCTACACAAGCGAAGAGATCGTCTCGCGCGAATTCATCCTGCACGAGCAGCCCGATGCCATCATCAACATCGTTGATGCCACGAACATCGAGCGCAACCTGTACCTTACGCTGCAGCTCATGGAGCTCGATCGCCCCATGGTGCTCGCGCTCAACATGATGGACGAGGTGGCCGCCAACGGAGGTACCGTCGACGTCAACAAACTCGAAGAGCTGCTGGGCATTCCCGTCGTCCCCATCTCGGCCGCGAAGGGCGAGGGCATCGGCGAGCTCGTCGAGCACGCGCTGCACGTGGCGCGCTTCCGCGAGCATCCCGGTCGCTTGGATTTCTGCGCGGCAGATGGCCCGGACCACGGCGCGCTGCACCGTTGCATCCACGGCGTGTGCCACCTCATCGAGGATCACGCCGCTGCGGCCAACCTGCCGCTGCGCTTTGCCGCGACCAAGCTCATCGAGGGTGACGAGCGCGTCATACAGGCGCTTTCCCTTCAACAAAACGAGCTTGACGCCCTCGAGCACATCATCCGCCAGATGGAGGAGGAGTCGCAGGGCGACCGCATGTCCGCGCTGGCCGACATGCGCTTCGGCTTTATCGAGGAGGTTTGCGGCGCCTGCGTGGTGAAGCCGCACGAGAGCCGCGAGCACCTGCGCTCCGTGGCAGCCGACCGCATTCTGACCGGGCGCTTCACGGCCATCCCCGTATTCATCGGCATCATGGCGCTCGTGTTCTGGCTCACGTTCGACGTTATCGGCCAGCGTTTGGCCGACCTGTTGGAGCTGGGTATCGAAAACTTCACGGGCATAGTGGACGCATGGCTCACCGACTTCGGCGTGAACCCGGTGGTGCATTCGCTCGTGATCGACGGCATCTTCGCCGGCGTGGGCGGCGTGCTGTCGTTTTTGCCCATCATCGTCGTGCTGTTCCTGCTGCTGTCCATTCTCGAGGACTCGGGCTACATGGCGCGCGTTGCCTTCGTGATGGATAAGCTGCTGCGCCGCATCGGCCTTTCCGGCCGCAGCATCGTGCCCATGCTCATCGGCTTCGGCTGCAGCGTGCCGGCGATCATGGCGACCCGCACCTTACCCTCCGAGCACGATCGCAGGATGACCGTGATGCTCACCCCGTTCATGAGCTGCTCGGCCAAGCTGCCGGTGTACGGTCTGCTCACAGCGGCGTTTTTCCCGGCGTACGGCGGCCTGGTCATGACCTCGATGTACCTCATGGGCATTCTGGTCGGTATCCTGGTCGCGCTCGTGCTCAAAAACACGGCGTTCAAGGGCGACCCGGTTCCGTTTGTCATGGAGCTGCCCAACTACCGTCTGCCCAGCGCCGCCACCGTGGCGCGCCTGGCGTGGGACAAGGGTAAGGGCTTCGTGCGCAAGGCGTTCACCATTGTGTTCGTGGCAACCATCATCATCTGGTTCCTGCAGACGTTCGATATTCGCTTCAACGTGGTGACCGATCAGGCCGATAGCCTCCTTGCCGGCGTGGGTCAGCTGCTTGCGCCCATTTTCGCGCCGCTCGGCTTTGGCGATTGGCGCGCCTCCACGGCGCTCGCGGCGGGTTTTGCCGCGAAGGAGAGCGTGGTCTCGACGCTCACCGTACTGCTCGGCGGTGACGTGTCGGCGCTCGCGACGCTGTTCACGCCGCTCACGGCGTTTTGCTTCCTCGTGTTTACCCTGCTGTACACGCCGTGCGTGGCGGCCGTGTCGACCGTGCGCAGCGAGCTCGGCACGCGCATGATGTGGGCCGTGGTTGCCCTGCAATGCGGCGTTGCGTGGATCGTGGCGTTTGCCGTGCACGCAATCGGCATGGCGCTAGGCCTTGCGTAATGCCCTAGCAAGCGCCAAAATCGCCAAAAGGGGGCGGGTTGCTTTTGGCCGGCATGTGTCGGCAAAAAGCAACCCGCCCCCTTTTGGCGATTTTGGCTGAATGGTCTCCTTACAGCACTTCAACCTGGCAGCTGCGCATAGTGGAAAGTGCCGCTTCGTGCGCTT
The DNA here is from genome assembly GCA_944321445.1 of uncultured Collinsella sp. Classification (GTDB taxonomy): domain Bacteria; phylum Actinomycetota; class Coriobacteriia; order Coriobacteriales; family Coriobacteriaceae; genus Collinsella. Next base: position 80,604 of record CALULJ010000003.1, on the reverse strand, counting down.
CGGGCGTCACGCCGGCACACAGGCCCGCGCGAACGCGAACGGGAATCTCGGGGAAGTGCGCCTTGATGAGCAGAGCGTTGCTCACCACGCAGATGTCGGTGCACAGGCCGACGAGCTCGATGGAGTCGATGGGACGCTCGTCATTTTCCTGGGCAAGCCACCATACGAGCTGCACGGAGCCGAACGTGGGCTTCTCGAACACGATCGCCTGCCGCTCGGCCCGCACGGCCTCGAGCTCAGGCGTGAGCTCCCAGCCGGGCGTGTCGCGCACGCAATGCACCACGGGGAGGTTGCGCCCTTCCTGTGTCTGCAGGTAGTTTTCCTCGTGCGTGTCCTTGGTGAAGGCGACCGTGCCCTCAAATGCGCGCGCGTATGCAGCGACGTCAGATGCGATGGCCTGTGCCTCGGGCGTGCCAAGCGCACCGTCCACGAAGTCGTTTTGCATATCGATGACAATCAGATAATCGTTTGCCATGGGAGTTCCTCTCTGCCGGGCTCGCGTTCGCTCCCATTGTCGCATGTTCTTCCGAGGCGGATGCCGACGTCACCAGGCTCAGGGATTGAGCCTCAGCGGAAATCTCAGCGCTGGAACGTTAGACCCCCTGCAGACCTTGGGGAAACCCATAGCTGGAGATGAGGTTCTGTCTCCAGCTGTGGGTTTCCCCAAGGTCTGCAGGGGGTCAACGAAACAAATGGCAATAGTGGGGAAGCGGGTCAAGTTGTGCATGCGGCGGAAGAGCCGAACGGATGGGTGGGGCGCCTTCCCGTTCTCCTCAAATATGTCGACGCGAGATTTCCAGCAAGTTCAATTCACATCTGTGATAGACTGCCGATAAATTGAACTTTGAACTACATTCCAAGCAAGAAGTTCAATTTAGAACAGAAATTGAACTTCTGGAGGCGATATGGCACAGACGGCAGCACAGGAGACGTTTGCCGAACGCTTGAAGCAAGCCATGTCCCAGCGCGGCCTCAAGCAGGCAGGCCTCATCCACGCGGCGTCCGAGCTGGGCGGAAAGCTGGGAAAAAGCCAGGTCAGCCAGTATGTGAGCGGCAAAACGATCCCACGCCGCGACGTTGTGGCGCTGCTCGCGCAGATTCTCGACGTCGACGCAGCGTGGCTTGCGACCGGTGCCGCTGCATCCGCCACCGCGCCCGCCGACCGAGCTACCGGGCGGCATGAGGCCGCCGAACCGTCCGTTTCGTCTTCATCCCGCGCAGATGCGCACCAGGTGCAAAGGAGCACTCCCATGCGAGAGTTCAGCAAATCTTCCAAGCTCGAAAACGTTTTGTACGACGTTCGCGGTCCCGTTAACGACGAGGCGGAGGCCATGGAGGCCCGCGGCGAGCATATCCTCAAGCTCAACATCGGCAACCCTGCGCCGTTCGGGTTCCGCACGCCCGACGAGGTTATCTTCGACATGCGCCAGCAGCTGACCGACTGCGAGGGTTATTCCGCGTCGCGCGGCCTGTTCGCCGCCCGCAAGGCCATCATGCAGTACGCCCAGCTCAAGCATATTCCCAATGTGGATACGAGCACCATCTATACGGGCAATGGCGTCTCGGAGCTCATTCAGCTGTGCATGCAGGCGCTGCTGGATAACGGCGACGAGATCCTCATCCCCAGCCCCGATTACCCGCTGTGGACCGCGTGCGCCACGCTTGCCGGTGGTACCGCCGTGCACTATCGTTGCGACGAGCAGGCAGATTGGAACCCCGACTTGGCAGACATGGAGTCCAAGATCACGCCGCGCACCAAGGCGCTCGTTATCATCAACCCCAACAACCCCACGGGTGCTGTGTACCCGCGCGAGGTCCTGGCCGATATCGTCGAAATCGCGCGCAAGCACCAGCTCATGATCTTCTCCGACGAGATCTACGACCGCCTGTGCATGGACGGCATCGAGCACGTCTCCATCGCGTCGCTCGCACCCGACCTGCCATGCGTGACGTTTTCCGGCCTGTCCAAGTCGCACATGATCGCGGGCTTCCGCATTGGCTGGATGGTGCTTTCCGGCAACAAGCGCTGCATGAAGGATTTCATCTACGGCATCAACATGCTGTCCAACATGCGCCTGTGCTCCAACGTTCCCGCGCAGTCCATCGTGCAGACCGCGCTGGGCGGCCACCAGAGCGTGACCAGCTACGTGGTGCCGGGCGGCCGCATCTACGAGCAGCGCAACTACGTGTACGAAGCCCTGAACGCCATGGACGGCGTCTCGGCCGTGAAGCCCAAAGCTGCGTTCTACATCTTCCCCAAGCTCGACGTGAAGAAGTTCGGCATTACCGACGACGAGCAGTTTGCGCTCGACCTGCTGCACGAGAAGCACATCCTCATCACGCGTGGCGGTGGCTTCAACTGGCCGGAGCCCGACCACTTCCGCATCGTGTACCTGCCGCGCATGGGCGTTCTGCGTGAAGCCATGACCGACCTGGCCGATTTCTTGGAGCACTACCACCAGTAACGGCAATACATTGCGGTGACTCGGACCGGGTGGGGCAGCAAACTGCCTCACCCGTTTTTTTCTGCCCGCAGCTTTTGTGTCGACACGAATTCTTGAAAATCGGTGCAAGTGCGCCCTCTACACTGTGATGAGGCCGGAAGGCCCTGGTTTTGATTGCAGCCGTATGGGGCTGCCTGTTTGGCGCGAGAGCGCAGGAGGAAAGCATGACTGAGTTCAGCGAGCAGGAAGAGAAGACGATGAACGACGAGAACATCGCTGCTGAGGCGGCGCTTGAGACGGAGACCGTTGAGGCTCCCGTCGAGGCCGAGGTCGAGGAGGCTACCGAGGAGGTCGCCGACGCCGAGGAAACCAAGATCGATCCCACCGAGATCGACGATCAGCTGTTTGACAAGATCAACCGCGCCGCGCGCCTGATGCGCGGTCGCCGCGATATGATGCGCGAGGAGGCTGAGGAGGACGCCAAGCGTCTGAACGACCTCATGCGCGCGCTTAAGCTCCTGGAGCTCAAGCCCCGTATGGAGCAGAAGGAGATGGCCGAGTTGCTGGGTATGCGCCTGCGCGAGCTCAACGCCATCATGATCGAGGCCGAGAAGAACGATATCGTTGCGCGCGTCGAGCCCGAGGAGGAGGACATGCGCAAGGTCATCATCTTCGCGAGCGAGGATGCCGAGGAGCTCGCTTCCGCTATGGGCGGCAAGCGCAAGAAGCTCATTCCGCAGCTCTCCGCCGACGCTGCCGAGCAGCTGCTCGCTCTGCTTGATCAGGTTATCGACCCGCTCGTTGCCATGGGCCTCGACAATGACCGCGGTCCTCGTGGTCCGCGCGATGACCGTGGCCCGCGTGGTCCCCGTGACGACCGCGGCCCGCGTGGCGGCTTTGGCGGCCGTGGCGGCGACCGTGGCGGCCGCGGTGGCTTCGGCGGTCGTGACGATCGTGGCGGCCGTGGCGGTTTTGGCGGCGGCCGTGACCGCGGCCCGCGTGGCAATTTCGGTCCCCGTGGCGGCCGTGGTCCCCGTGATGACCGTGGTGGTCGTGGCGGTTTCAGCGGCAATCACCGCGGTGGCCGCTTCTAAGCGACGTTTCCGCTTCAGTTTTGTAAAGGGCTCGGCAGCTTATCGGCTGCCGAGCCCTTTTGCTTTGGTTCGATAGACAAAAAATCGAGTTTTGGCTATTGCTACTTGCGTGCAACATTTCTAGTCATGCAAATACAGAATAATGCAGTCAAAATCATGCTTCAACCGAATGATTACACAATATATCGTATGCAAGTCAAATGTGACTATAAATATAGTAATAACCAAAACTCGAGTTTTTGTCTAAGGGCTGCCTGCATCTTTCTGTGCACCGCTACGGATGCCGCGGCCTGAGTTCTGCAAGCAAACTAAAATGCAGCGAATAAAAAGGCCCGCCCCGAAGGGCGGGCCTTTTGCCGTTCAAGCATCGGCGTTCGCTGGCGGCAACTACGCTGCGGATCCAGCTTCGGCAGTCATGTCGGCAGCTATGCCTTCTGCAGCGCCTGTGCTGTCGATACGACCGGAGTTCTCAGGCGTGATCGTCATGCTCTCAAAGCGGTGCGCCATGTACTCATCATCGAAATGAGTGGCGAAGAACTCCTCGACCGGGGTCGTTCCGGCAATGCCGGACAGACGCTCGAACCAGCAGTCGAGGGCCTCAAACGTCATCACGCCGTTGACCAGCATAAGCACAGTGCACAGCGCGGTAAACGAATAGCGCAACTTCCACGGGATGATGTTGATGAGCTTAAGCAGCCACGGCAGGCACAGCTTGATCCACACAAAGCCCAGCACGCCCCACATGCACATGAACAGCGCGCTCGTGCGGCCGCCGAACAGCTCGGCGATGGGGTCGGGGAACAACCCAAAAATGGTGGAGCCGGAGTAGTCCCACGCCACGGCGCCGAAGCCGACTTCCATGAACCAGGCGGTAGCGGCTTCGAACAAGCCTCCGATCACTGCGGAAACCACGAAGATGATCACGGGATTCGCCTTGTAGAAGCGGTTGAGCGCCACGGTCATGAGCACGGCGCCAAAGCCATAGATGGGGGAGAAGGGGCCGAAGAGCATGCCCGCGCGGTCCTGGTAAACACCGGGCTCGACAATCACCATGTGATAGATGGTCTCGATGATAAGGCCGAGCACGCAGCACACCACGAACACCCAGAACAGGTTGAAGAAGTTGAGCTCGATGTAGCCCTTGCCCTCGAGGTCGCGTCCGAGCATGCCCACGTTGGCGGCCTCGCGATCGGTGAGGTCGCGGGCAACGCGCTGCAAATGGCGCTCGTGGCGCAGCGATGGGTCGACGGTGATCGAAAGCGTGAGCAGAATGACGAGCTGGATGGCATCGGGAATGAGGTTCGTTCCGATGCCTTCGAGCATGATGCGCAAGATGATCTGCAAAAGCGTGGTGGCAATGAGCGCATACGACCAGCGTGCTGCATGGCGGCGCCGACTCTTCCGTAGCGAATGGCCGAAGATAATGAGCGCGATGCCGTTGCATAATGTGATGAACAGCGAGATACCGAGCAAGATGACCGGGAGGGTCGGGTCGGTTCCCACAATGATCAGGCTGGGGTCGGTGTTTAACGCCCACCACACCATGGTGCCGAAGATGGCGAGCATGGGCAGGGTGACGATGCCGTCAAGCATGCACAGCAGGCCGTATACCCTAATGATGAAGGGGACCTCCTCTTGGGGCTTAGCGTGCTTGGGGGCGGAAAGTTTGTCCGCTGTTGAGGCCTGATGCCCACCGTTTGGGGCGAGTGAGGGGTTATTTTCCATATGCGTTCTCAATCGTTCGGAAACCTGTGGGTCAAACTAAATAATCATATCGCATTATCGCAGGTAAACAGCTTAGAGGGAGAAAGAGGACGATAATCAACAACAGGTTGACAGTTGCTGCGAGCTTTTGACGAGCAACGCTGATCCCTTATATACTGCACGGGTTTTTGCGGCGTTGCATGGTTTACCAGCTCGAAGGGCGGTCCGCTGCTTCGCCAGGGTACCTTTTATGGGAAGGAACGTTCGTATGTCTTCTAATCGCAGGCTTGTTCAGGGAACTGCCCTGTTTTTCCTGCTCTTTGGTCTTGCTGCCATGGGAACCGCTGCCATCATGTACTTTGGTGCTCCCAACGTTGAGCTCAACATCGAGGACGGCGTCCAGATCGCCCAGATGTACGGCATCATTTTGGTTATTGCTGGCCTGTTCCAGTTCATCGCCGGTTTCGTTGGCCTGCGTGCTGCCAAGCACGATAACCTGCTGAAGCCCTACACCTACCTCGCTGCGGTCATCGTCTTTCTGAACCTGTCCCAGTGCGGCATCGTTTTCACCACGGGCGAGGGCGGTCCGGTGTACATGAATCTCATCTACGCCGCAACTGCGTTTACCGGCATCATTGCTGCTTCTCGCGTGCTGAGCGAGGGCAAGGCTGCATAGCGCGGGCTTTCGGTTATAAAGCAACGTGATAGACGCGGCGCCCTGACTGCATGAGAATGTAGCCAGGGCGCCGCTTGTCCATGGCATCGTATGCACGATTGTCAACATTAGGTTGACGAATTTCGCTCGCAGAACGATGCGTATGCGATGCGACGTATTCTGATAAAAGGGCATCGCGCAGAAAACAGTTTATAGAGTTCTTCGCGCGCATTCGCCCGTACCGTATCCGATCGCTGCGCTGGGACGAGATTTGTGAACATACGTCAACTGCAATACTTCTATCTCTCCGCATGCTACGGGAGCTTTTCCGAAGCCGCTCGCGCGGAAGGAGTTACGGTGCAGGCGGTTTCCAAAGCGCTGATAGAACTTGAAGACGAGTTGGGCGCTCCGCTCTTCTCGCGCAGGGGGAGGAAAGTTGCCCTCACGCCCCTGGGAAAATCGCTCATTGCGCCGGCGCGCGAGGCAATTGCAAGTTTCGATGCCGTCGGCAGGGCCGCCGAGGCGCAGCTGCGCGGCGATGCCGACGAAGAAGGGGAAAGCCTGCGCCTTGCGCTCGTGACGCCCCCGTTCGCAAAGCACGAGCTTGTATGCAATGCGTTTTCGCAGCTCATCTCGCACGCCTTGGGCATCAAGACGAACCTTTCCCTATCGTTGGGGTCCGTTGCGCTTGCCGATCTTCAGGCTGGAGTCATCGACGCCATGATTACTGTCGGCGGCTATTCCAATCCCCGCTGTTCATGCGTGGTGTTGGGAACGGTCTCCGTTGGTGTGTTCATGGGAAAGCGGCATCCGCTTCGAAACAAGCGCCTGCTGACATTCCAAGATCTGGGTCCGTATCCGGTGCTCTATAACGAAGAGATCGACTCGTTCAACGACACCATCCTCACAACATGTCTCAACCGTGGGTTAAGTTCGCGTATCGTGCGGGTCAGCACGGACGAGGGCGTCGCAGATTTTCTTGAAAACCAGGATGGTTACGTTTTGGGTGTCCATCTGAAGGCGCTCGACATCAAGCCTCTTGCGCTTATGCACAAAATCGATCCCGCCGATGCGCCACCGGTTCCGGTGTGCATGGTAACGCTCAAGGGCCGGCAAAGCGACGAGGTCGATCGGCTGAACCATTTCATCCGAAATGAATTCCCCCTCATGAAGCACATGTTCAACGAATAGCACATGACGTTTCACGGCGCCAAAAAAGGCGGTGCCCCGAATATCCCGGGACACCGCCTTTTGCTTGCGGCTGCGTGGTTCGCCTGATCGCTAGTGCTTCGAGCTGTCGTTGAACTCGTCGAAGTCCTCGTTCTCGTCGCCGAGGTTCTTCAGCGCCTCTTTCTGCTCGGCGTTGAATTTGTCCGCAGCGCGCTTCTCGGCAGCGGTCGCCTTCTTGAACGTGATGGGCTTGTTGACCACGACCTGCGGGAACGGGATGGAGATCTCTTACTTGTCGAACAGCAGCTTCATCTCGCGGTTCAGGTCGTTCGTAAGCGGCAGGCGGTCCTTCTTGGCGCACTCTGCCACGATCTTGATGTTGACCGAGTTGTCGGCGAGCATCGTGACGCCCTTGTAGAACGGGCCGTCGATGATGGCCGGCAGGCGCTTCTTGATGTTGGGCAGCTCCTTGGACAGGATGTTCTCCACGCGCTCCAAGCTCTCGCCGTATTCGATGCTGACCTCGACGGCGGCAAACGAGGTCTCCTTGGTCATGTTGACCACGTTGGAGATGTTGGAGTTGCGCAGTACCAGGATGTTGCCGGAGCCGTCGTTGATCTTGGTGGTGCGCACGCCGATTTCGAGTACCGTACCCTTGCTGCCGCCTACCTGGATGATGTCGCCCACGCGGAACTCGCCCTCGAAGATGATGAACAGGCCCGCGATGATATCGGAGACGATGCCCTGCGCACCCTGCCGGAGACCTCTTCGGGCATGGGTTCCTGCACCAGGTACTCGACGCCCTGGAGGAGCTTGCGGAACTCGTAGGACTGGTCCTCGGGGTCCTCAGAGAGGATGAAGTTCGTGTAGCTGGAGTTCGTGCCGGTCATGACGCCCTGGTCGTTGAAGACGAAGACGTGCTTGATCTGCAAGACGTCGGCAAGCTCCTGGAGCTTCGCGCGGTCGGCGAGCTTGGGGTTGCGGTCGATGACGCAGGCGGCGACCTGCGCCTTGGACAGGTAGCGCTCGCCGTACTGCTCAGTCAACTCGTCGGCGCGGTCCTGGATGAGCTCGATGGTCTGGGCGATCTGCTCGGCGCGCTCGTTGTTGGTGAGCGACTGCGAGGACAGGGCGAACAGCGTCTGCATGTAGTAGGAAACGACAAGGATGCCCAGGAAGCCGACGATCGAGAGCACGAGCGCCTTGCCGGCGATGGTGCGGTTGATGCGCAGCTTGCCCAGGGTTGCGAACTTGTCGCCTTCAGATTCGCGGCGCTCGTCATCGCGCATGAGGAAGATGCCGTACAGGGTGACCGCGGCGATGACCACGAAGAACGCGAACAGGATGACGCAGACGGTCACGGCGCCCGATTGCTCCATGTCGGCCTCGGGCACCGAGCAGAGGTAGTACGTGTCGCCGATACGCGTCACGCCGCAGAACAGCTCGGTATCGTTCAGCGTGATGTTGGAGAACGCACCGTCCTCGAGCGAGGCCACGTCGAGCCCCGCGTCGATGGCGTCGGCGCCGACGAGGTTCTCGTCGGGGTGGTACGTGATGAGGTAATCCTTCGCGGAGATGGCGATCACATAGCCGTGCTGCCCGATGGAGATGTTGCGCAGCACGCTCTTGGTTGAGCCGGTTGCGGCGATAAGCTCTGTGAGCTCATCGGGGCTCTGCTCGATGACGGCCATGGTCTTGTCGTCGATGCGGCTCGCGTAGTAGCGCTTGAGCCACTCCTGCTCGGGAAGTTCAATCTCCACCGCCTCGGACGGCTCGTGGGTGCGGAAGGTCTCGCGCAGCAGGTTGAAGCGTGAGCTGGTGAAGTCGGCATTGGATTCGAGGGCCTTCGCAACGACCTTTCCCTCCTGGTCGACGACCAGGACGTTGCGACTTCCAGCAGCTTCTGGTACTCGACCATCTTGGCGTCGGTCGCCTCAAAGCCGACGTTGTTCTGAGCTATGAAGGCCAGCTGGTCGGCTTTCGACTGGTAGATGGCGTCGAACTGCTCGGCGTTCTCGGCGGATTCATCTTCGGCAGCCTCAAGCAAGCCGGGGAGTTCCTTGATCTCCTGCTCGATTTCGGTGCGGTAGCTCTCGCGCGAGAGGTCATCTTGCATACCGGAGAGCAACACGGCCATGGCGACCAAGCTGATGGCGACGACCATCAGCAGCAGGCGCGTTTTCTTAAACAGCTTTTCAGACACGGTGCGCCTCCTAGTCCCACTTATCGATCAGCGTATCGATGGTGCCGTCATCGAGCATTTCTTGCACGACGTCCGCCACACGGTCCGACAGCTCAGAGCCCTTTGGCGTAGCGATGCCGTAGGACTGTTCGGCCACCACGAAGCCGTTGAGCTTGGAACGCTCATCGTTCATATAGGATTTGGCAATCGCGCCATCGAGGACCATGGCATCAATGATGCCCGCTTCGAGCGCATCAGAAAGCTCCTGGTAGGAGGGAAACTGCAGCAGGCGCCAGGTATCGAACGTGACGTCGGAGTTGTCCTCGTTGGCCTTACGCACCTCGCCGTCAGAGAAGTGCATGTCGTAGAGTTTGATGCTCAACAGCGGGGCGGCGTTCGACCCGCTCATGGTGCCAAAGGTTAGGCCCTTGAGGCCGTAGATGCTGTTGACGAGCGAGGAGTCCTGCACGACCGCGATGACCTCGTCGTCGTAGTAGGCAGGGGAGAAGTCGAAGTTCTCCAAACGAGAATCGGCGATGGAGTAGCAGGCGATGAGGGCGTCGACCTTGCCCTTGAGCAGCATCTCCTTGCGGTCGTCGGGCGTGACGGTGATGAATTCCGCGCCCTTGTAGCCCAGGCGGTTCACGAGGTCGCTCGCAAGGTCGATCTCCATGCCGTAATACTTGTTCGTCTGCTCATTCAGGTAGCCGAAGCCCACGATGTCCGAGCGGACGCCGATGCGCAGGGTGTCCGAATCCGGTGCGGGCGTCTTGATCGGAGCGCTTCCCGACCCGTGCGTAGATTCCGATGTGCCGATGTCAGTGCAGCCCGTGAGGCCCGTCAGCGCGCAGAGTGCCGAGAGTGCGGCGGCGCTGAATTGCCTCCTGGTCAATGCATGCATTGATCCTCCTCGATGCAGCTATAAGAATTTCTTACAAACTCAATAAGTATGCAGCTAGAGGGCCTAAAACTCAGCTCGGCCAACTAATCGTTGAGTGATAACGGACAAAAGGGACACGAGTGTGAAGACGTGATGGAATGCCCTGCATAGAGGCATGAAAAAAGCGGCTCGGATTGCTCCGAGCCGCTTGTGCGCGGTTATTGCGTTATGAGCGCAGAGTTTAGCCGAAGTAGCGCTTCAGCAGACCAGCGAACGCCTTGCCGTGACGGGCCTCGTCGCGGGCCATCTCGTGCACGGTGTCGTGGATGGCGTCGAGGTTCGCGGCCTTGGCGCGCTTGGCCAGGTCGGTCTTGCCGGCGGTGGCGCCGTTCTCGGCCTCAACGCGCATCTCGAGGTTCTTCTTGGTGGAGTCGGTCACGACCTCGCCCAGAAGCTCGGCGAACTTGGCGGCATGCTCGGCCTCCTCGTGAGCGGCCTTCTCCCAGTACAGGCCGATCTCGGGATAGCCCTCGCGGTGAGCGACACGGGCCATGGCCAGGTACATACCGACCTCGGAGCACTCGCCCTCGAAGTTGGCGCGCAGGTCAGCGACGATGTCCTCGGGGACCTCGGGGAGCTTGCCCACGCCCACGACGTGCTCAGCGGCCCAGGTCATCTCGGTCTCATCCTGCTTGATGAAGCGGTCACCGGAAACGCCGCACTGCGGGCACTTGAAGCCCTCGGGGAGCTGGTCGCCGTCGAACTCTTCCACATAACCGCAAACGGGGCAAACGAACTTCATGATCTTCCCTTTCGATCACAGGCGAATGCATGCGCGTCCGGCCCTTTCGGACCCTTTCCGGGCGGGCATGCCCTACAGTTAGGATTATGACCAAATGCGGTCTCGCTAACCCCATATTGAGACTGATTCCTAAAAGTTCAAAGGACCTTCACACTAAGTTTAATTTATGAAACTCTTAGGCGAGCGGAACGTCGATATAGTCGCTCGATTCATGCACGACACGGTCAACATGAACCACGTCATCTTCGACGTGGTAGATGATGACATAACGTTGCGCAGAGGCGTGTCTACCGCATCCAACAGGAGCTGCACGAGCCACAGCCGTTGCAGATGAGACGGCTGCCGCACTGCTCGCACTGCTCGTGATAAACAGGTTGGTAAAGGTCCTGCTTGGGAATCTCGAGACCCAAGTGGTCGGTGAGGTGCCATGCAATTGCGCGCCCTTGGTAACCCATGCCCGATTTCCACGCCTGCTGGCTTTGCAGCTTCTTGCCGCGCAGGTGGTACGTGCGGCCATCTTTGACAAAGATGCTGCCGGTTTCGATGAAGGCGAAGGTCACGTTTGCAGCGACGCATTCACGGCGCAGCGCGCGTACCCAGTCGAAGTTGCACGGGCGCGCACCGCCGTAGTTCTCGCCGCCGCAAATGACCTGCTCGATACCGTGAGGTCCCAAGCAGCCGGGTGCCGCGTGCTCGACCGATACCGGTCCGATGAACGGCGCGCACATGATGCCGCGATGTTTGGCAGGCGTGGCGAGCAGGATAGGGATGCGCTCGTCGGCGCGGTGCTGGTTTTCGCAGGTGATATTGAGGATGACATTGTCCCAGCCGTCGCCCCAGTCTGCCGGAAGGCAGGCGGCAAAGCGTTCGGGTCGCTTAGTGAGGATGAAAAAGCACACGTCCGGACGCTCACGGATGATGTCCCATGCCCCTTCGCGCCACGGATCCGCTTCGGGCACGAGGAAATCGGACGTCATGCATATGCGGATAAGCTCGCCCGGACGTATACGATATGATCCGTTGCGCGTGCGCTGCACGGGGTAGTCGAAGTTCTTGGTGCGCACGATTCGCGAGCCGTCGATGCCGCGCCGTTCATCGTTGTAGTACATGTAGCAGTTGTCGCACCCCTCGCTTATGCGCGTGCAGCCGTGCCACGGGTTCCATATGTCGTGCATGGCTGGCTCCTTTCGTGCGCGGGGGTGTGCAACGTTTTTATGGTAGGCGGTTTTGCCACCGCTGTCCTGACGTGGGACCTATACGGAGAGCAAGCGGCAGAACGTCACTCAGCTGTTGCAGGTTTTTGCGACTTGTAGACTCCAATCCGGCGGTGATGCCCAAAACGCCACCTGGAGTCTTGGAAATCCTGGGCAAACGCCAATGATTTGAGCCAGAAAAATGCCTCTTTGAGTAGGGCCAAAATCCAGCAGTCAACAAGTTGAAAAAACCTGCAGAAATCGAGCGGCGTCCTGCCGCGACAGACTCCGGGGCACGTGCCGCTAGATGAGTACGCCGTTGCAGTGGTCGATTTCGTGTTGGATGATCTGCGCGGTGTAGCCGGTGAACGTTTCGGTGCGCGGGGTGAACGTCTCGTCAAGATAGCTCACGCGGATGCGCCGCCAGCGCGTGGCGGGGCGTGTGCCCGGAAGGGAGAGGCAGCCTTCTTCCGTCCGGTACTCGTTGGCGCGCTCGATGATGACCGGGTTGTACATGAGCCGCGCACGCTGGCCGTCCTGCACCACGATGATGCGCTTGCGCTGCCCAATCATGTTGGCTGCCAGGCCAACGCACTCATGCGCATGCGCCGCAAGGGTGTCGAGCAGGTCTTGACCGATCGCGGCATCCTCGGGAGACGCGTCGACACTCGGCATCCGCAGCATGATGGGGGAGGTAACGATGGGGCGGATCATTGCGGGCTCCTTGGGCATCAATGTGGATTCTACCGCCAATTGTAGGCGAAGCCGAATCGAGCAGATAACGTTTTGATCCACATAGAACATATGATCGATCGATACAATCGTGCGATCGATCATATGTTCTATGGAGATGGAAATGCATGTCGAGCGAGCCTATTACGATCCCGAGTCGCTTGAGTCCATCATGCACTATGCAAAACGCCTGGAAGGTTCGACGCTACGTCAGGTTTGCGATTTACCGAGTGTTGAAGACCCGCATAAACGTCGAGGATCTTTTGGAAACGCGGTTGAAGAGTACTACTTTCACTACCATATCAACAGTGATGCAGATCCCGATTTCAAAGAAGTGGACACCGAACTTAAGACCACTCCGCTCAAGCTGAAGAAGAACGGCGCGTATTCTGCAAAAGAGCGTCTCGTAATTAGCATGATTAACTACATGAGCGTGGTTGACGAGACGTGGGAAACGAGCTCTCTTCAAAAGAAGCTCCATAAGATTCTGCTTATAGCGTACCAATACGACAAGGACCTTAATCCGGTTGATTACCTTGTCAAGCTCGTTGAACTCTGGGGCGTTCCACCCGAGGATGTCCCGACGTTCAAAAAAGATTGGAATACTGTTGTAGATAAGATTCGGGCTGGTCACGCACATGAGCTATCGGGATCAGACACGTTGTACTTGGAGGCGGCAACGAAGTCGGCTTCGGCCAAAAATCGAACGAGACAGCCGTTTTCTCCAATCATGGCAAAGCCTCGCGCATGGGCGATTAAGTCTTCTTATATGACTGCGGTCTTTAACGGGATGCTGGATTCTCAGCGTATTGAGCGTGGTAGGCATGATGCCGATCTCGATTTGCTGTCGCTGGTTAAAAAGCGGTTCGAGCCATATGTTGGCCTGTCTGAAGGTGAGCTCGCCTCGGTGTGCGGATATGGATTTGAAGGGAGGCGAAAGCCGAAGAATCTCTGCGCCCTCATCACCAAACATATTTTGGGCGTCGATGAGCATTCAAAGATTGCGGAGTTCGAGAAAGCAGGAATCAAGACAAAGACCATGCGTCTGAAAAGGAGCGGGATGCCCAAGGAGTCCATTTCGTTTCCGGCGTTTGACTATTGTGACCTGGTCGCCTTGGATTTCGATGAGAGCGATTTTAAGATTCAGCTTCTTCAAAAGTATCTACTCGTCATCTATCGAGAGGACAAAGAGGAAAAAGGGCGCTTTTGCCTAAGCGATGTCATGTTTTGGCAGATGCCCGACCGTGATTTGCTCGAGGCGAAACGCTGTTACGAGGAGATGCGCCGACGTGTGAAGGAGGGGCACGCCGAGCAATCGGTCAAGTCGTCGGAAAATCGCTGTTGTCACGTGCGGCCACATGCTCGAGATAAAAACGACGTTCTTCCTACGCCTTATGGATCCTTCGAAACGAAGAAGTGTTTTTGGATCAATGCACGATACATTGGCGAAGAGATCGATAGAGTAAGGCGGGAACAAACTGAAGCGACCGTCTGTGCGGTCAGGGATAAAGTCGATCGGAGAAGCGTGTCTGGACACGTGATACGTATGGCTGAGCTGTTTGCCGGTGTCGGAGGATTTAGGCTCGGGCTCGAAGGATATGACAACGCCGAGCATCCGGAGTTTTCTATGCCGGCTGCCGGGCCGTATGTAACGGTATGGGCGAATCAGTGGGAGCCGCCGGGAACGCCGACGCGCCAATTTGCCGCCCGTTGCTACGAAGCGCGCTTCGGTTCGGGTTCAGTGGTCAATGAGGATATCCACCGTGTTCTTGACGAATACGAGGCGGGTAACATCGATATCCCCGATGTCGACATGGTCGTCGGCGGCTTTCCTTGTCAGGACTATTCCGTGGCGAAGCCACTATCGCAGGCCAAGGGAATCGTGGGGAAGAAGGGTGTTCTGTGGTGGGATATCTATAGGTTCTTGCAGCTCAAAAACTGTCCGCGTTACGTTTTGCTAGAAAATGTTGACCGTCTTCTTAAAAGCCCTGCTGCTCAGAGAGGGCGGGACTTTGCGATTATCTTGTCGTGCTTCGCGACATTGGGATATGCGGTTGAGTGGCGCGTTATCAACGGCGCCGATTATGGCTTCCCTCAGAAACGTCGCCGCGTGTACATTTTTGCAGAAAAGACTGACGAGCCTTGGGATCTATCCACCAGGATTATCGATGGTGTGATCGGGGACGCGTTCCCTGCGAAGGTGTCAGGTGCGATTTCTCACGTTAGTCTCTTGTGCGATCCGTATGAAAACTCAGAGCGGTTTGGCGTGGGGTTGAAGAAATCTCCGTTCTGCCGTGCTGGTGCCATGCAAGGTGGGGAAGTTGTTACGGCGGAAGTTGAGACGACATACGAAGGTCCTCATCAGGTTCTTGGCGACGTGATGGTGCCCGATGGCGAAGTGCCCGAAAGCTTTTACGTCGAAGAGGATAAGCTCGATAAGTGGAAGTACTTCAAGGGCGGCAAGAGCGAGCCGAGAATCAACAAGGCGACAGGGTTCGAGTATCTGTACTCTGAGGGCTCCATGGCGTTTCCCGACCCGTCGGACGCTCCTGCGCGCACCATCCTTAAAAGTGGGGGGGGGGGGGTCGGCTTCTCGCAGCAAACATATTGTTTCCGCACGAGACGGACGCTTCCGCAGACTCGTTCCAGATGAGTTGGACGAGTTACAGGGGTTCCCGAAAGGCTGGACCGATACCGGCATGACCGACATCAATAGGGCTTTCTGTATGGGCAACGCGCTTATCGTAGGGATTCCCCACCGCATCGGCGAGGCGATTGCACGTCGCCTGTAGCAGAGATTTCCTCTTCGAGATCTTGTGGAACCCTCCTGCTTGCGAGATCATGAAATCTCACAATAGCAGGAGGTTGCCATGCAAATATCATCGGAATCCCGGAAAGTATCCGAGTTGTTTCCTATCTTGGGCAACGTACATTATCACGTTCCCAGCTATCAGCGGGGTTATTCGTGGCGAGATGAACAAATCGGTCAGCTTTTCGAAGACATCACAAAAGAAGGGGAAGGGTACTACGCCGGCAATATTCTGCTAACGGGCGATGAGGATTCTTTTAGTGTTATCGATGGACAGCAACGACTGACAACCATTTCCCTTTTTCTTCTCGCGATTGGCGAGAAGCTTGCTGAGTTTTCTGTTCTCGAGGCCGCAATCGGGTTGAAGCTGGATATTCGTCGACAGCTGTTCGATCAGACTGGCGAACCGAGAATCGTGCTGCTTGATCAAGACCAAGCGATATATCTCGATTTGCTTGGCGCGCTGCACGGGAAGCATCTTAAAAAGTGGGGAAACCGCTCGTTCTTTAGGCGCTATCGATTCATTAAGGAGCTGCTCGAGGAGTCATGCGACTCTTTCGAGAAGATTAATGAGTTTTATCAGAAGCTTATGCAGGTAGATTTGCTGAGGATTACGGTTCCCAATCTTGGTGACGCCTTCACTGTTTTCTCGTCGCTTAATTCCAAAGGATTGCCCCTAACGCTTATCGATTTGCTCAAGGGGGAGTTCCTCAGCGCGGCGCAAAAAATCGGGGAGCTTCCTAGTCAAACGTTGGCGCAGTGGGACGCTCTCGCTCAGATGCTTTCTGCCGATGGCGAGGACATCAATACCAGCATAGTGACACAGTTTCTTCTCAATAATTGGGATGCCTTCGAAAGTACGAGCTCGTCATCGACTACGAAAACCAAAGCGCTATCTCAGTATCAGCGGTTGCTGCCGAAGCGTTATGGCAGCGGCGAGAATTACTTGCAAGTTCTCATCGGTCGTGCGGAGGTCTTTTCCAGAATCAGTCAACTGAATGGGACCGTAGGAAAACCGAGCCACCTTGATGAAAAGCTGGCATCTTTAAAGAGGCTGGAATCGACCCAGGCGCTCCCTTTGCTCATGTATCTTTTCTCTGAAAGGGAGGCTCTGCTTCTCGATGAGGCAGATTTGATTGAGATAGCGGATGCGCTTGTGATGTTTTACGTGAGAAGAAACGTTGCGCTTACTCCTAAGGCTTCGAATATCCGAGCTCGCTTGATCGGCATCGTGAGATACATCCAAAAGGGCGGTACGTTCGGGTCAGACATCGTTGAAACTGTTAAGGACGCGCTTTTCGATATGAGTGTTTCCGATGATCAGCTGAGAGTTGCTTTAAATCAGCCACTTTACGACAAGAGCAAGGCGACCGCCCGCTATATTCTCATAGACCTTGAGCGTAGGGTTGGCGATAGCCCGACATTCGACAAGGGGCATCCGGATAGTCTCGATCAATACCTTGTAAGCAGCAATGGCAAGGTCACGCCAATCTGGACAATAGAACATATTCTTCCTGAAGGCGACTTGCCGGAATGGTGGGTGGACGAGCTGGCTGATGGGGACCGTGAGAAGGCGGCGAGCCTGCAGGCGGAGTATGTCCATTTGCTCGGTAACCTCACACTTACTCCGTACAATTCTGAGCTGGGACAGAAGCCGTTTTATTCGGAAGAGAATCCATATGAAGGTTCGAAGAGAGACTATCAGGATAAGAAGAACGGCAACTTTGTTGGGTTGCGTTCGGGGCTGTTTTTGAACGAGAGCATCGCTGATGAGGTGCGGGGAGAGCGTCTCGAGACAAAGCAGTCATGGACTGTTGAGGATATTATTCGCCGGAATAACATTCTTTCCGATTTGGTGGTGATGCTTTATCGGCATGGTTAGCCACAAAGCGGGCACGTGAGTTTTCCAGAACCATGGCGCCAGGCTCTATATCAAAAGAGCGTTGTGGCGAAAGTTGGCGATGTATAAGAAAGGCCCGATGCATCGGGCCTTTCTAGGTCTGGACAGAAGCCTTTCGCTGCAATTGGGCGAAGTACATCACGATGAAGCGGGGCTTGCGCACCCTTTTTGTTCCAAGCGAATTGAAGGTTAGAGAAAGGGCGCAGAAAGGGAAGGTTGTCGGCGGATCAATTCGTTTCAAATGTTCGCGCGAACAATAGGCAACTTGCTGAGGTCTATGATGTGATGGACACCCTCTTATCGAAAGGACCTGCCATGACCCCCACCAGCTGCACCGCTGCATATTTCACCGGAGCAGGAACGACCCGCGCCATCACCGAGCGCTTCGTTGCCGCCATTGAAGCCGCGGGCATCCCTGCTCGCGCGGTCGACGTCACCCGGGCGGGCTCCGATGTTCCCGCTTTCGGCCCCGACGACCTCGCCGTCTTCGCGGTGCCCTCCTACGGCGGGCGCGCGCCCGCTCCGGCGCTCGCGCAGTTTGCGCGCTGCGAGGGGCACGATACGCCCGCCGTTCTCATCGTCACCTTCGGCAACCGCGCGGTGGACGATACCTTCCTCGAGCTCGCCGATACGGTTCGCGCGCACGGCTTCATCCCGGTGGCGCTCGGTGCCATCGTTGCGCATCATTCCCTTATGATCGATGTTGCGCAGGGCCGGCCCGACGCTGCAGACCTTGCCGCGACCGACGAGTTGGCGCGCAAGGTCCTCAGCAAGCTTGCCGCCGTCGCAAACGTGCGCGACGCAGAGCTGACCGACATCCCGGGCAACCATCCCTACCGCGATTTCCACGGTGTGCCTTTCCGCGCACAGGCCGATCCCGCCCGTTGCACGGGCTGCGGCGCCTGCGCCCGCCAGTGCCCCGCCGCTGCAATCGACCCGGCAAACCCCACAGCAACCGATGCCGACGCCTGCATCACCTGCATGCGCTGCATCAACGTGTGCCCGGCGCGCGCTCGTTCGCTTACCGGCGGCGATGCCCTCGTTGCCCAGCGCGCGGCCTTCGCCGAGCGTCTGGCGCCGCGCGTCGAGTCCTACACCGTGCTGTAACGGAACAGTATCTGCCGATCCAACGCTGCCTTCGGCATTCGACGACCTCTCCAGAACGGGGGAGAAGGTCTGCTGCGCCGCTGTTTTCCTTGATATATGGTTGAGCAACGTGCATTTGCGGGTTGGGGGTGCTTTTCCACGGTATACTGCCGCCGAGAGAAAAACGCAGGAAGGAACCGCAATATGTCGCAGGAAAACCAGCAGGTTGTCGATGCCGAGGAGCATGAGGACCATAAATCCGACGCTCCCGCACGTCCTTCCTTCTACCGTCGCCATAAGTGGTTCGTCCGCATCGTAGCGGTGCTGGCCGTTGCTGCGATCGGCATCGGCGTTGCGCTGACCATCGCCGTTCACCATCGTCAGGAACAGGAGCGCCTGGGCCTGGGCGCGGTGCAGCCGCCCTCGGCTCCCACCGAGCTCGAAGATTCCTCCAATCGTACCGGCGCCTTCACGGCGCACGTGGAGTACACGAGTATGGCCGAGACCGACGGTCACCAGGTGGCAACCGACATCGTATGGGACGATGCGTGGTTCTTCCAGGACCCCACTGCCTACAACCACGAGCTCGCCACGACCTGCTCGGTACTCTCCGCCATCGCAAACTCGGAATCGGGCTACTACCAGGCCGGCTCCTCTTCACCCGCCTACATGGAGGAAGCGCTCGCGGCGCTGGGCTTCCAGGACATCTCCACCGCGTCCTACCAGTATCGCAGCGAAATCTTCGACGAGGTCGTCGACTTCCTGGCCGGTACCGACGATGTCGTAGCCTATTCGGTGGCAACCAAGCGCGTAAAGAACACCGACGGTGCCGAGAAAACCCTGTACCTCGTGTCGGTTCGCGGCAGCTACGGCTCGGAGTGGCTGAGCGACTTCAATATGGGTGACGCTGCCGACTACGAGATGGACGCCATCGACCACGAGGGCTTCATGCGCGCGGCGAACGAAATCGTCGAGGATCTTGCCGAGCGCCTGTCGGAGGACGGCGGCGGTGATGACATCGCACTGCTGTTTACCGGGCATTCCCGCGGTGCCGCCACGGCGAACCTCGCTGCGTCCTATGCCGACGACATGACCACGAGCCTGCGCCCGCTGGCGCCGCTCGAGAACATCTACTGCTACACGTTCGCCACGCCCGAGGTCACCGAGTTCGCCAACACGAACGACGCGCTTTACGACAACATCTTCAACATCATGAACCCCAGCGACATCGTGCCGCGCCTGCCGCTTGCATCGTGGGGCTACGCCCGCTACGGCCATGACCTGTGGCTGCCCGGCTACGGCGAAGCGGCGTTCGACGAGCATTACGACGACATGCGCGCAGCGTTTGAGGCGAACGTGGGAACCGAGAGCCCCTATGTTCCGCAGGACCGAGAGCGCGTGGATAAGCTCATCGAGGACCTGGGCCGCGAGATTACGACGGCCGATGACCTGGCGACGGCGGGTGGCTTGTTCTCGCTCGTGCGCGACATGCTGGGCAACATCGATCCCATGCAGGTGCTCTACGGCCACTATCCCAACGTCTATATCGCCTGGATGCAGGCCATAGATGGGTCGGATCTGCGCGAAGGGGACGCGGCGTGATCTATTTCGCCGCCGATACGCACTTCGGACACTCGAACATCATCGAGGCGACCGGGCGGCCGTATCCCACAGTCGAGCGCATGAATGCAGCGCTCATCGCCAACATCAACGACCGCGTGAGCGCATCCGACACCCTGTACGTGCTGGGCGATTTCTCGTATCGCACGACCGCGGAGGAGGCACGTCGCCTGCGGTCGCGCATCAACTGCCGCAACGTGCATCTGGTGCGCGGCAATCACGATAAGCACTGGTCGGAGACGAAGTTCGCCGACATCTTCGCATCCGAGCAGGATTACCTTGAGATCAAGCCCGGGTTTGCCGAGGGCCACAAGCTCGTGCTGTTCCATTACCCGCTGCTCAGCTGGAACGGTAGATGGCGCGCGGCCATTCATCTGCACGGCCACATTCACAGTCAGGGCGCATCGTACAACGAGCGCAACCGCGAGACGGGAATTTTGCGCTACGACGTGGGCGTCGACGCCAACGGCTATTGTCCTGTGAGCCGCGACGAGATTCTCGAGTTCTTCTGCGGCGTCGAGTCCGCGCGCGGCGTATGCGAGATGGATCTGTAGGCCGACGGCTCCATAAAAATGCTCGGCCGGACCACCAGCGATTTCTGCCGCGAGCTGCTGGGCGTTCCCGAGGGCCATGAGATGGAAGCCGCGCTCTCCATCGGTGTGGTAGACAACTCAGCGCCGGCGCCGCACACGCTTGACGAGGCCGACATGAGCAAAGTTCACCGGGGCTCCTTCTAGAAACCGCTCGCGCTTGCCCTGTCGCGACCTATTACTTGCCCGGTCGTGGTCAAAAATCCGTCGAGTCGGGAATTCGGGCTCCATCCGACGCGGGATGGGGCCCGTTTTGTGTGCCACGGAGGGCTTTGGAGCTTCAAATTGGGGCGGATTTGCTATTTTGGAGTGGGGTAGCGCCACACGGGCGATATCCCACCGCGAGTTGAAGCATGGGGCTTTTACAAAAGAGCAGGTAGAACGCTTGGCTGCCAAATCGGGCAATCCCGACTCGACGGATTTTTGACCACGGGGTCCCAAGCGATACGAATATGGGGCGCGAAATTCGTCAAGTCCGCATGCTGTGACTAGCTTCTCGGCATGCAAAACCGGCTTCCCGCGGCATGCTGTCCGCGCAGCGGGGTATCGTATAGTGAACGAACAGCCCTTCCGGCAGCGAGCGTAAGGAGCGATGCCGCGTGAACGAGATCAAGTGCCCCAACTGCGGTACGGTCATACAGGTCGACGAGAGCGACTACGAAAGCATCGTGCGCCAGGTGCGCGACGAGCAGTTTGCCGCCGAGCTGCGCGAACGCGAGCGGCTCATGGAGCGCGAGCGCGAGCACGCGCTGCAGCTCGCTGGCGCCGAGGCAGCGCGCAAGCTGGAACACGCGCTGGCCGAGCGCGATGCCCAGATTCAGCAACTCAAAGCCAATGCGGCTTCTGAACTCAAGCAAAGCGAGTCAGAGCGCGACGCACGCATCGCAGAGCTCACGGCGCGCCTTGAGGCGGCGGGGGAGGAGCGCGAGTTCGCAAGCAAACAGGCGGCAGCGGAGGCGCGCGAGCAGGCGCAAAAGTCGACCGCCGAGCTGCAGCGCGAGGTCGACCAGCTTCGTGCGAAGCTCAAGCAGCAGGCCGATGCGGCGGCGCTCGAAGCGGCAAAGGCCGACCAGCTCCGAGCGGGCGACCTGTCCGAGCGCGATGCCAAGATCGCCGAACTCGAGCGTAAGCTCGCAGCGGTCGATGCTGAGCGCGAGCTTGCCGTGGCGCGCGCGGTCTCGCAGGTTGAGCGCGAGCGCGATGAGGCACGGGCGACCCTCGAGCGCGAGCAGGCCGTGCGCGACGCGGAAAAGCAGCAGCTCGAAACGGCGCACACGCTCGAGCTCGCGCAGGTGCGCAAGAATACCGAGGAACTGCTGCGCTACAAGGATGACGAAATCGAGCGCCTAAAAGACATGAAGGTCCGCCTGTCCACCAAGATGGTGGGCGAGTCGCTCGAGCAGCACTGCGAGACCGAGTTCAACCGCCTGCGCATGACCGCCTTCCCGCGCGCGTACTTCGAAAAAGACAACGATGCCAGCGAAGGCTCGAAGGGCGATTACATCTTCCGCGAGACCGATGAGGGCGGCAACGAGATCATCTCCATCATGTTCGAGATGAAAAACGAGAACGACGAGACCGCGCGCAAGCACGGCAACGAGGACTTCTTCAAAAAGCTCGACGCCGACCGCACCAAGAAGGGCTGCGAGTACGCAGTGCTCGTGAGCCTGCTTGAGCCGGAAAGCGAGCTGTACAACACCGGCATCGTCGACGTGAGCTATCGCTATCCCAAGATGTACGTCATCCGCCCGCAGTTCTTCATCCCCATGATCACGCTGCTGCGCAACGCCGCCATGAACTCGCTTGCCTACAAGCAGGAGCTTGCGCTCGTGCGCCAGCAAAACATCGACGTGACGAACTTCGAGGAGAAGCTCAACAAGTTCCAGGACGGCTTCTCGCAGAACTTCGAGCGCGCGAGCCGCAAGTTCAACGACGCCATCAACGAGATCGACACCACAATCAAGCATCTGCAGAAGGTGAAGGAGAACCTGCTGTCGTCCGAGAACAACTTGCGCCTGGCAAACGACAAGGCACAGGGTCTCACCATCCGCAAGCTCACGTGGAAAAACCCCACGATGCGGGCTAAGTTCGAGGAGGCACGCGCTGCGGCGGAGACGGAAGAGGGGCAAGAGAAACCGCAAAAGATCGAGGCGGAGTCGGTGGAGACTGAAAGCGCTCAAGAAGAGTAGAACGAGATGCCCGCACCACAGCGGGCATTTTGCTATAGAAGACATTGCGCGTCCTTCTGCCGTCGCGCTTCTACCCCCTGCCGCTGCATCGGGGCTGCGGCGTGTGCCTGCGCATACAATCCAACTAGGTATGTAACTTTTCCGCAACGAGGAGGAGCCCATGGATCCCAATAAGCGTCCCGACGACATGGTGCGCATCACCACGCCCGAGCTTGCGCGCGAGTTCATCGACCAGCAGGTCGCTGCGTGCCGCGAGCAAATCGGTGACAAGAACGTGCTGCTGGCGCTTTCCGGCGGCGTCGATTCGAGCGTTGTGGCGGCCCTTCTCATCAAGGCGGTGGGCAAGCAGCTCATCTGCGTGCACGTGAACCATGGCCTCATGCGCAAGGGCGAGTCCGAGCAGGTCATCGACGTGTTCAAGAACCAGATGGACGCGAACCTCGTGTATGTGGACGCGACCGACCGCTTCCTCGACCTGCTGGCGGGCGTCGAGGAGCCCGAGAAGAAGCGCAAGATCATCGGCGCCGAGTTCATCCGCGTGTTCGAGGAGGAAGCCCGCAAGGTCGGCGACCAGGTGAGCTTCCTGGCGCAGGGCACCATCTATCCCGACATCCTCGAGTCCGACGGCGTGAAGGCTCACCACAACGTGGGCGGCCTGCCCGATGACCTGCAGTTTGAGCTCTGCGAGCCCGTGAAGCTGCTCTTCAAGGACGAGGTCCGCGTCGTCGGCCGCGAGCTGGGACTTCCCGAGTCCATGGTCGAGCGCCAGCCGTTCCCCGGCCCCGGCCTGGGCGTGCGCTGCCTCGGCGCCATCACGCGCGACCGTCTGGAGGCCCTGCGCGAGGCCGACGCCATCCTGCGTGAGGAGTTCGCCGGCGCCGGACTCGCGGGCAAGGTGTGGCAGTACTTCGTCGTGGTGCCCGACATGCGCGCCACCGGCGTGCGCGACGGCAAGCGCCTCTACGCGTGGCCGGCTATCATTCGCGCCGTCAACACTGTCGACGCCATGACCGCCACGGTGCCCGAGCTCGATTGGGCACTGCTCAAGAAGATCACCGACCGCATCCTGGCCGAGGTTCCGGGCATCTGCCGCGTGGCGTACGACCTGACGCCTAAGCCCTGCGGCACGATCGAGTGGGAATAATAGAACATACATTCGTATTTATGCAAAGCTTTACTATAGCCTAATTTCGGAATGGGGCCGCGATGATTTCGCGGCCCCATGTTCAAAAGGTTCTACTTGCGTTGCGCGCGCTGCACGGCACGCAAAGGTTCAGCATCTCGCTCCTACAACGCGCGCATGCGGACGCTCATGTCGAGTGGCTTCGCGGAAAACGGCGCGGTGGTGGCGAAGCCGTCGATGCCGGTGGCGGCGTATGCGGCCACGTTCGAGGGATTGATGCCGCCTGCAGCGATCAGGGTGAGGTGCGAATCGATTTCCCGCAGCTCCCGCACGAGGTCGGCCAGGCGGTCGACCGGGATCTTGTCGAACTGGATGCCGTCGACGCCGGCGTGTGCCAGCGGGCGAGCATGTCCCTCGTCGGCCTCCACGAAGAGCTTCTTCTCCATGCAGCGGCTCCGGATGGTGGGCAGCTGCTTCAGAAACGCCTCGAAACCGCCCAGGAAGGTGATGTGGTGGTCGAAGACCAGAACGGTTTCGGACAGCCCCAGCCGGTGCGGCCACGCGCCGCCGGCGCGGACGCCGAGCGTCAGCAGGTCCTTCGCGCCCGGCATGCTCTTGCGCGTGGTGAGGATCTCGCAGCGGGGGTTCGCCGCATGGGCGGCGTCCGCCATCTGGCGCGTCTTCGTGGCGACGGCGGACAGGTGGTCAAACGTGTTCAGCCCCACCTTCCAGACCTGATGGAGCGCAGATGCGGGCCCGCGAAGCGTCATGAACGACTCGCCCGCGGGGATGCGGCCGCCATCGCTGCGGGCGCTGATGACATCGCAGCCCAGATGCTGGGCGATTCTCTTCACAACGTTCGTTCCGGCGAGGATGCAGTCCTCGCGCGTGTAGTACTCCATCTCGCCCGGCTGGTCGCTCACGCCGAGCACCTCGCTGGTGAGGTCGAGGTAGGGCATGTCCTCTGCGATCAGCTGGTCGATGCGCGCCTCTGAAAACCAAACCATGTGGCCCGTCCTTTCTGTGCCTGAGCGGTGCTCCGCCTGCGGTTATGTCCGCCGAAATCTGTGTGCGAGGTAAAATTACCCTAGAGGTATTTTTACATGTTCACGCGGGGAGGCGTATGGGGCAAAACGAGGGGCCGCTGCTGTCGATGGCGCCCATGGAGGGGCTGACCGGTCACACCTTCCGTCGGATTCACGCGGAGTGTTTCGGTGCGCTCGACCGCTACTACACGCCGTTTCTCACGCCGCCGCGCGTGGGTAGCTCGTTTGGCAAACGCGATTGCGGAGAGGTCGATCCCGCTAACAATCAGGGTCTCAATGTGGTGCCGCAGCTGCTGACGAAAAACGCCGACGAGTTCGTGTGGGCCTCCGGGCTGTTGGCGAAGATGGGCTACCGCGAGGTCAACCTGAACGTCGGGTGTCCTTCGGGAACGGTCGTCGGCAAGGGCAGGGGAGCGGGCTTTCTGCGCGATCTGGATGCCCTCGATGCGTTTCTTGGCGAAGTGTGCAGCCGGTCCCCGCTGCCCGTATCGGTCAAAACGCGCATCGGCATCGCGAGCGACGACGAGTATGAATCTATTCTTGCCATGTATTGCCATCACCCCCTGGCGGAGCTCATCGTGCACCCGCGCGTGCGGAAGGATTTCTATCGCGGCAGGCCGCGCTGGGAGCCGTACGGCGAGACCCTGCGCCGCGCGCCCTTTCCCGTGGCGTACAACGGGGATATCTTTACCTGCAACGATATGCATGCGCTGTTTGCAGCGTATCCGTCGACGCGTCACGTGATGCTGGGCAGGGGCCTGCTGTACAACCCGGCGCTGGCGCGCATGCTGAACGGCGGCCCGGCGCTTTCGCTCGACGAGCTCAAGCGCTTCCACGACAAGCTCTTCGACGCCTACGAGGCGCAGATGGGTGGCAACGCGGTCTTCCGCATGAAGGAGTGGTGGTCCTACGCCCAGCAGGCGTTCGCCGATCCGCTGACGGTGCATCGCGCAATCAGGAAAGTTCGCACTGTTCCCGACTACCAAGCTGCCGTGGCCAAGATTTTCAGCCAAAAGTAACCCGCCCCCAATTGGCGCGTGATTATCGGGAGGTTCTCATGAAAGCGCTGGTACACGATGGACATAGAACTATCGCCCTGCTTGACCGTCCGCGTCCGCATCTCATCGACCCGACCGATGCCATCGTGCGCGTGACACGTTCGACCATCTGCACGAGCGATCTGCACATCATGCGCGGCGCCGTTCCTCGCGCGCTGCCCGACACAGTGCTCGGCCACGAGTTCGTGGGCGTGGTCGAGGAGGTCGGCCCGGGCGTGACACGTTTCTCGCCGGGCGACCGCGTTGCCGTCAACTGCGAGACCTTCTGCGGCGAGTGCTTCTTCTGTAAACGCGGCTGGGTCAACAACTGCGAGCACGGTGGCTGGCTGCTCGGCTGCACCATCGATGGCTGCCAGGCCGAATACGTCCGCGTGCCGCTCGCGGACAACGCTTTCACGCGCATCCCCGAACGCGTTTCCGACGAAGACGCGCTCTTTTTAGGCGACATCCTGGCAACGGGTTGGTGGGGTGCGCGCCTGGCAGAGATCGAGCCCGGCTCGTCCGTTGCGGTGATCGGCGCCGGGCCGGTGGGTCTCACGACCATGATGTGCGCCAGGCTCATGAACCCCGGCAGCATCATCGCGCTCGACGTCGACGAGGCACGCTTGCGTTGCGCAATCGACCATGGGCTTGCCGATATCGCCATCAACCCGACGGGGAAGAGCCAGACCGAGGTCGAGGCGCTCGTGCGCGAGGCGACGCACGGCCGCGGTGCCGACGCCGTCATCGAGGCTGCCGGAAGCTCCACCACCTTCGAGGCGGCATGGCGCATCGCCCGCCCCAATGCCGTCGTGGTGGTGTCGGCCATGTACGAGCAGGATCAGGTGCTGCCGCTGCCCCAGATGTACGGCAAGAACCTTATCTTCAAAACCGGCGGCGTGGATGCGTCCGGACTCGACGAGGTCATGGCGCTCATCGAGGCGGGCAAGCTCGACACCGGCCTGCTTATCTCTAAACGCTATCCACTCAATGACATCCTGGATGCCTACCGCGCCTTCGAGGCGCGCGAAGACGATTGCCTCAAAGCGGTCATCACCCCTTGGGAATAGCCGGGCGGCACAAAGCGGGCAGGCGGGCCAAATCTGGTCGATACGGCGTCGACCAGATTTGGCCCGCCCCCGTTTTCCCATGAAACATTTCGCCTTCCCCGTGCGTATTGTAGGTGAGGAGCTCCGAACGAAGGATTTTGGCGATTGGGGAGAGACGTGTTGCCAGAAACGGAATTAAAGGAGGCGATAGGGCGCCATCGCGATACGGTTTTCCGCATCGCGTACACCTACATGCGCGATGCGGCGGATGCCGACGATGTCACACAGGACGTGTTCGTCAAGCTGCTGTGCACGGATCGCGCGTTCAAAAGCGATGACCACCTGCGCAACTGGCTCGTGCGTGTAACGATCAACACCTGCAAATCGCTCTTTCGTCGGCCGTGGAGGCGCGTGGAGGACATCGAGGACTACGCCGCGACGCTGTCGCTGCCCACGCGCGAGCACAGCGAGGTGTTCGTGGCGGCAATGCGTCTGCCCGAGAAATATCGCGTGCCGATCGTGCTGCATTACTACGGCGGCTATACGACAGACGAGATCGCCAGACTGCTCAAGGTCCCGAGTGCCACGGTGCGCACGCGCCTGGCGCGCGGTCGCACGCGGCTCAAGGCGGAGCTGGAAAGGGGAGAAAAATGAACGAGGAGGCAAAAATCCGCGAGGCAATGGACAGCCTGCACGCATCGGACGATCTGTACGACCGGGTTATGGCCCGGGCCGCCGGTGGGCGCCGGCGCCGGCGCGGACATGCGCTGCCGGTAGCGGCAGCGGTGGGCCTGGGGCTCGCGGGCACGCTTGCAACGGTGGGCATTGCTGGCGCCATCGTGACGGCCGACCCGCTGTTCTTTGTGCATGCGTGGAGCGACCACGGAGAGGACGGAAGCTCTGAGTGGGATGTCTACGGTGGCGTCAACGACGATAAGTACCTCTACAGCGTCACGCGCAGCTACGAGGGTGTGGGCGCGGAGGAAGCGTCGGTCGATATGGCATCTGCCGTCGAAGGCGTCGGGCTGTCATGCGAGCTCGTCGGCTATACGCTCACCATAGACAGTATGGTGGTCGACTCAAACTGCTGTGGAGCGGCGACCTACACGCTGGCCAATCCCGACGGGGTGGGCTACGACCCAAGCTATGGTGCGCCGGGGGAGCTTGTGCTCAACGCAGATACAGGGAGCTCTTCCGATGACGGGCTCAGTGTTCTGCAGATGCTGCTGCCGCATGATGATGGGTTTGGCTTTGCAGATACGTGCGTGATGTTTGACCGCGACGCCTCGAGCGCGACCGAGGTTCACGGGACGATTTACTTCGGCAGTTTTGGAGAACTCGACGCGCTGCTTGCGGGCGTGAGTTGGCAGCTTGCCGGGCACACGGGCGAGTGGGATTCAATGGTGTATATCGATTCAACGACCGAAGAATTCAAGCCATCGCGCGTGGTTGAGGCGAAGGCCTACGAGGATGAGGGCGGTGCGCGGGCGTATCTGAGCCCTATGAGCCTGAGCATCGATGTAAACTCGAGCGAGCGCGACGAGTTCATCTGCGACCGCGTGGCGCTGCGCTTGGCGGACGGCTCGGAACACGTTGTGCTGGAAGGCGGCGAGGAGACAACGCTCAACACGTACTTCAGCTATCTGGGCAAGCGTGAAGGACGCGATGTCATCACCATGGTGTTCACGGGACTCGTCGACGTGAGCCAGGTGACAGGCGTGACGGTGAGCGGCGACCGCGATGGGAATACCGAGACCTACGAGTTCTCGTAAAACCAAAAGTGACC
Organism: uncultured Collinsella sp.; assembly: GCA_944321445.1. Taxonomy (GTDB): domain Bacteria; phylum Actinomycetota; class Coriobacteriia; order Coriobacteriales; family Coriobacteriaceae; genus Collinsella. The sequence continues at coordinate 51,513 of CALULJ010000003.1, read as the reverse complement.
TGCCCCCAATTGGTGATAGGGTGTCGGTCATTTCTACTTGCCCTTTCGTTCGGTAACTCGGGCAAAACCCGCCAGTTACCGAACGAAAGGGCAAGTAGAAATGACCGACACCCTCCGCCAAATCGAGAGCGAATGTGCCCGTACTCCGTACGCGAGCTCTGGTATGGTTGAACGTTGGACAGCGAAGAGAGGAGCGCGCATGGAGCGAGACGCCGCACAGCTTGCCGGGCATATCGACAACGGGCACATCGAGTTCGAGGGACTTCCCAATACCCGCGACCTGGGCGGTATGCCCGCCGCCGATGGCAAACGCATTCGTACGCATCGCTTGCTGCGCAGCGGCCTGCTCGCTCCGGCCACGCGCGCCGACCTCGCGCGCCTGCATGACGACTATGAACTGTGCCTCGATATCGACTTGCGCACCGATGAAGAATGCGCCGAGCGTCCCGACCCGGTGGCGGAGCTTCCGGGCCTGCGCTTCGTGCACCTGCCGGTGTTCCAGGAGCCTGCGGCGGGCGTATCGCGCAGCGAGACAGACATGGACCGCGTGCTCGCTCAGGTGAAGCGTGGCGAGGTCGAGCCTGCACAGCTCATGATCACGCTGTACCCGAATATGCTGCTAAGCGACGAGGGCATCACGGCGTACCGCACGTTTTTCGAGGAGATTCTCGCCTGCGAAATCGGCGCGGTGCTGTGGCATTGCACGGCGGGCAAGGACCGCTGCGGCATGGCGAGCGTGCTCATGGAGATGGCCCTCGGTGTTTCCTGGGAGGTCATCTTCGCCGATTACATGGCGACCAACCGATTCTACGGGCTTGCCGTGGTCGATGGTGTGCCCGAAGATCCGTTCAACGGCGTCGACGCGCGCTACCTCAATGCCGCTGCGGACGCTGCGACGCGCGAGTTCGGCGGTATGCTCGGATACATCGACCGCGCACTGGGCATCGGGGCAGATGCTCGCGCCGAGCTGAAGGCACGCTACCTCGTATAGGCTGGAGGCGCATTCAATCCAGCGGGGCTATCCCTTAACCGGCAGTCCAAATGAAACGACGCGCACCAACGCCCAGCGCAAACATGCCACAATGGTGTCCGTCGCATCCGCTTGCAGAACAGCCTGGCCCACGTGATGAGGAGAACCGCATGAACCAGCGCATCGCCCGCGTCCTTGCTTTCATCTACCTTGCCCTCGCTTTGGCGCTTACCGGCTGCAACACTGCTAAAACCGATTCGTCTACTGGTTCATATGCCGAGCTCGAGGCCCATGTTGAGGTCGATCGTGCCTCATTTACAGAAGACGAGATCGCCTATGCCCGCGCGCACGAGGGCTACGAGTCCTATAGCGAGCTCGACGAACTTGGCCGCTGCGGAACCGCAATGGCGTGCTTGGGTCCAGAAACCATCCCTGACTATGGCGAGGAGCGCGAAAGCATCAGCGAGGTGCATCCTACCGGCTGGCATTCCATTCGCTATGACTTTGTAGAGGGCGAGTCGCTCTACAATCGCAGCCATCTTATCGGCTGGGCGCTTTCTGCGGAAAACGCCAACGAGCGCAACCTGGTGACGGGCACACGTTGGATGAACGCCGACGCCATGCGTCCCTATGAGGAGAAGACCGCCGACTATATCTACGACACGGATAACCACATCCTCTACCGCTCGACCCCGGTGTTCGAGGGCGACGAGCTCGTGTGCCGCGGCGTGATGGTCGAGGCTTATTCGCTGGAGGATAACGGCGACGGTATCGATTTCAGCGTCTGGTGCCCCAACGTGCAGCCGGGTGTCGAGATCGATTACGCGACGGGGGAAGCCCAGATAGCTGACGAAGACCACGCCGCCGCACAGGATGCCGCCGACGATGCGGCGAGCAACGCGGAGGGCGAATACGTCCTCAACACCAACTCCCACAAGGTGCACGAAGCCGATTGCCCGGGTGTGGAAGATATCTCTCCGGCCAATCGTCAAGATTTTGACGGGACGCTCGCGGAGGCGGAGAACATGGGCTACGAGCCCTGCGGCCAATGCCTCATGTGAAAATTCCTCTGTCCTAATTTCGCGTCACATCGTGCATGCGCGCGCCATTCTATACTGTGTGGGTTCCCATTGACCTAACAGGGAGGACATGGCATGGGCGGTTTCTTTGGCGCGACGTCGAAGCGTGACGTGGTGCTCGATGTGTTCTTTGGCGTCGACTATCATTCGCATCTCGGCACGCGGCGTGCCGGCATGGTGTTCTGCGAGGGCACCGGTGGGTTCCAGAAGGAGATCCACTCCATCGAGAACACCCCGTTCCGTTCCCGCTTCGATGCGGATCTTGCGCACTTCCACGGTACGAGCGGTATCGGCTGCATCAGCGATACCGACCCGCAGCCGCTGCTGGTCCGTTCGCGCCACGGCGTGTTCGCCATCACGACCGTCGGCATCATCAACAACGCTAACCAGCTCATCGAGCAGTACTTCGAGCAGGGTGGCGCGCAGTTCATGGCCATGAGCTCCGGCGCGGTGAACAACACCGAGCTCGTCGCGGCGCTCATCAACCAGAAAGAGGACCTGGTCGAGGGCATCATGTTCGCCCAGTCCGTGGTCGAGGGCTCGCTCACGCTGCTGGTCATGACCGAAGACGGCACCATCTTCGCTGCGCGCGACCGCATGGGCCGCCTGCCCGTCATCATCGGCCGCGACGTCGAGGGCCAGGGCTATTGCATCTCGTTCGAGTCGTTCGTCTACCACAAGCTCGGCTACGAGGACGAATACGAGCTCGGTCCCGCCGAGATCGTGCGCATCACCGCCGACGGCTACGAGACCGTGGCGCCTGCGGGCAGCGAGATGAAGATCTGCGCGTTCCTCTGGGTGTACTACGGCTACCCCAACTCCAACTACGAGGGCGTGAACGTCGAGGTCATGCGCTATCGCAACGGCCACATCATGGCGCGCGACGAGGCCGAGGCCGGCACGCTGCCTGAGGTCGACTACGTCGCCGGCGTGCCCGATTCGGGCCTGCCGCACGCCATCGGCTACGCCAACGAGTGCGGCGCCACGTTCGCCCGCCCGTTCATCAAGTACACGCCCACGTGGTCGCGTTCCTTCATGCCGTCCAACCAGAGCGTGCGCAACCGCATCGCCGAGATGAAGCAGATCCCCGTGCCCGAGCTCATCAAGGACAAGAAGCTCCTGTTCGTGGATGACTCCATCGTGCGCGGCACGCAGCTTGGCAAGACCGTGAACTTTCTGTACGAGGCCGGCGCCAAAGAAGTGCACATGCGCTCCGCGTGCCCGCCCATCATGTTCAGCTGCAAGTACCTGTCGTTCTCGCGCGGCAAGTCCGATATGGACCTCATCGCGCGTCGCGTGGTGCGCGAGCTCGAGGGTCCCGAGGGCGATAAGCACCTTGACGAGTACGCCGACAGCTCCACCGAACGCGGCGGCTGCATGCTGCGCCGCATCTGCGAGCAGCTCGGCTTCGACAGCCTGGGCTACCAGTCGCTGCCCGGCATGCTCGAGGCCATCGGCATCGATCCCACGAAGGTGTGCACCTACTGCTGGGACGGCAAGGAATAGGTTTCTCGACCTGTTCGGCCCGCTGAGGCACCGCATCTCGGGGTTCAATCGTCGCTCGCCGCACGCAAGGCGTTCTCGCTCCTCTTTCACCCCGATCTGCGGCACCTCAGCGGGCCGTCTTCGTTGTTGTGACGCACTTCTCCCCGGAGGCGAAGTGCGTCAATGCGTTCAAGTTTTGGGGCGCAGTTCAAAGTGCGTCCAGCGGGCCGTCTTCGTTGTTGTGACGCGCTTTTCCCCTGGGGAGAAGTGCGACTTATTCCATGCCGGGGAAGTTGGTTTGGCGTAGGGCTTCGTAGAGGACGATGGCGGCGGCGTTGGAAAGGTTGAGGGCGCTGATGCGGTAGTCGGCGGGGTCGATGAAGTTGCCGCAGATGTCCTGTTGGAGCAGGGGAGAGCTCGTCGGCTCGGCATCATCGGGATGCAGCGTGGCCTCCTGCGCGCTCCAAGCGTCGCGGTTGGCCAGCGTATCGCGATCCGCCAGCATGGGAATGCGCTCGCAGCTGTCGGCATGTGCGGCGAGCAAGTCTTCGGGCAATCCCGAACTCTCCTTCCCAAACACCAGGTAGTCGCCATCGCGATACGTCGATTCCGCGTAGGTGCGGCGCGCCTTTTTCGTCAGAAGATGCAGGCGCTTCTCGCCCGCGGGCCCTGTGAGTCCGCATCGGGTGAGAAAGTCCTCCCAATTCCGGTATACCGTAACGTCGAGGTTCTCCCAATAGCCCAACCCGGCACGTCGCAGCTGCTTGCTATCGAGCAAGAACCCCAGTGGCTCGATCAGATGCAGGCGCGCACCGGTCACGACGCACGTGCGGCCGATGTTGCCGGTATTCGCGGGAATCTCTGGTTCAAAAAGCACAACGTTCAGCATGGTTTCCCATCGGGTCTCAAGCGGGTTCATCCAACATCATTATCCTAAAGCACGGCGGCCTGCTGTTTGCGTGGGCGTTTGCGGGCAGGCGCGCATGGGCGTCTGTTTTTCGCTACTATCGTGGGGCGCCTTTGCGCGCGCAATCTGCACGTTTTTCCGAAAGGACCGTTCATGATCAAAGAGCTCGTACGCGACGACGCCATTCTTTCCCAGACCTGTGAGCCCGCCACGGCCGACGACGCCGCGCTTGCCCAGGACCTGCTCGATACCATGGCCTCGATCGACGACGCCGTGTGCCTGGCTGCCAACCAGATCGGCGTGCCCAAGGCGGTCGTTGTGTACAAGGACGATAACGACGAGACCCATGTGATGTACAACCCCAAGATGCTGCTCGGTCTCGGCGCGTTCAAGTGCGAGGAGCACTGCCTTTCGCACGATGACGCCCATAAGGTCACGCGCTTCATCAAGATCAAGGTGAGCTTCGACGAGCTCGTGGACGGCGCGCTCAAGCAGCGCCGCCGCGACTTCACCGACTGGGAAGCCCAGATGATCCAGCACATGATCGACCACTGCCACGGCAGGCTCGTCTAAACGCTGCGCGACCTGCATGCGCGACGTACACCGCAAGGCGCCACTCCTCGGGTTTTCCGGAAGAGCGGCGCCTTTTCCATGCAGATGGTTTCAGCGGTATGTGCCGGCGCGCGAATAGGGCGCTCGGTTGACGCGCGCTATGCCTTCGCGCTTCGACCCCTTCGCAGCGAGCCCGCACCGTCCCGCCCGCGCATCGGCGCAAGCTGCGCGATGACCTCCGGCCGGGACAGGTCGGCGCAGGTGAGGCGCACCACATCGATCCCGGGGAACGCCTCGCGGTCGACGGGCGCGCTGCAGGGGTCGTCGATGATGTCGATGGCCAGGTGATGCTGCGGAAGGTATAGAGCCATAGGGCCTCCTCACGGGACGGCGTGTTCGGTGCAGACCAACCTAGCAGCCCAATCTTGCCCAGAATCTCGCCTTGTCCAACAGATGCCCAACACGCGCAGCTTACGGGCGCCGAAGTGCGCCCGCATTTCTTTTTGCGCACCGCTTGCGGTTGTTCACGAGCTTGTCATAATCGACCGCCACACTGGAATCTACCTCGGCGGTTCGTATATAGTCGAGTCCTGTGACACTTTACTGTACTAAAGAGAGGTGCGCCTATGGTGGACATACTTCCGCTGTCAGCGGAATACGAAGCGTACCTGCGCGATGAATCCCGCAGTTCGGGCACGGCCGATTCCATCTCGTTCCCTCGGGATGAGGAGGAGATTCGCTCGGTGCTGCAGACGCTGCGCACGGCGGCGCCCCGGGGTGGCGTGCCCGCACCGGTGACGGTGCAGGGTGCACGCACCGGTTTGGCGGCAGGCGCGGTTCCGGCGGGCGGCCATGTGATGAACCTCGCGCGTGCAAATCGCTACCTGGGCCTGCGTCAAGATGACGCCGGCACCTACTACCTGCGCGTGCAGCCGGGCGTCATCCTGTCCGAGCTGCGTCGTCATTTGGCGAACAAAACGCTTCCTGTCGACGGATGGGATGCGGAGAGCTTGGCGGCGCTCGACAAACTCTATGCGGGCCCCGAGCAGTTCTTCCCCACAGATCCCACCGAGGCCTCCGCGTGCCTGGGAGGCATGGCGGCGTGCAATGCCTCGGGCGCGCGCAGCTACCGCTACGGTCCCATGCGCGGGCACGTGAGCGCGCTGCACGTCGTGCTGGCAGATGGCGATGTCATCGCTGTGCGCCGCGGCGAGAACCGCGCCCAAGGGCGGCACCTTGCGTTGACAACCGAGTCGGGCCGCACCCTCGAGCTCGATCTTCCCACCTACACCATGCCTTGCACCAAGAACGCCTCGGGCTATTTCATCGAGGACGACATGGATGCCATCGACCTGTTCATCGGGTCAGATGGCACACTCGGCATCATCAGCGAGCTCGAGATCATCCTTGCTGCTGTCCCCGCTGTTGTATGGGGTATGAGCTGCTTTTTTGAGGATGAACGGGCCGCGCTCGACTTCACGGTCGCTGCCCGTCCAAAGCTTCCCCGCGCCGCGGCATTCGAGTATTTCGACGCGAAGGCGCTCGACATCCTGCGCGTTCAGCGCAAGAACAGCACGGCGTTCGCGTCGCTGCCTGAGCTCGACGCCGCGTGGGCGTGCTGCGTGTACGTGGAGCTCGAGGCCGACGACGAAGCGACGGCGCTGAACGACCTGGCGTTGCTGGGGAAGCTGCTGCGTGACCACGGCGGCAGCGACCGGGCCACGTGGGTCGCGCGCACGGACACCGATCGCGAGACGCAGCGGTTCTTCCGCCATGCGGTGCCCGAGAGCGTGAACATGCTCATCGACGAGCGGCGCAAGACCGATCCCGCCATCACCAAGCTCGGCAGCGACATGTCCGTTCCCGATGAGCGCCTGCGCGAGGTCATGGACCTGTACCGCACGACGCTTGCCGAGGCGGGGCTCGATTCCGCTGCATGGGGACATATCGGTAACAACCACCTGCATGTGAACGTGCTGCCGCGCAACGCGCAGGATTACGCGGCGGGCAAAGAGCTCTTCGTTCGCTGGGCGCGTGCGGTGACCGACATGGGCGGCGCCGTCTCGGCCGAGCACGGCGTGGGCAAGCTCAAGCGCGATTTCCTTACCGTCATGTACGGGCCCGAACATATCGCGCAGATGGCGGCCCTCAAGCGGCAGCTCGACCCGTATTGCCAGCTCGGGCGGGGCAACCTGTTCGATCCCAACGTGTGCGAAGGGGGTGCATGAGCGTGCATATCGTCGTTTGCGTGAAGGCGGTCCCCTCCACGACGGAGGTCAAGATGGACCCCAAGACCAACACCATCGTGCGCGACGGCCGCGCCTCGGTGGTCAATCCCTTCGACGCCACGGCGCTTGAGCTCGCCTTGCGCATCAAAGATGAGGCGGCGGGTAAGCCCGTGCGCGTGACCGTGCTGTCCATGGGCATTCCGGATACCGCACGCCTGCTGCGCGACTGCATCGCGCGCGGTGCCGATGCGGGCCTGCTGCTGTCCGATCGCGCCTTCGCGGGAGCGGACACCCTGGCCACGACCTATGCGCTCACCTGCGGAATCGATGCGCTCGATGAGCCGGTCGACCTCGTTGTGTGCGGCAAGATGGCCGTCGATGGCGACACGGCGCAGATCGGCCCCGAGCTGGGCGGCGCGCTCGATATTCCATGCATCGCCGACGTGCAGGAGCTGCTGGGCGTCGAGGACGGCGTGCTGCGTGCGCGCCGTGCGACCGACGGGGGTCGCGAGCTCGTCGAGGTCGCGCTGCCGGCCGTCATCACGGTGGCAAAGGATGCCGCCCAGTTGCGCATGCCCAGCATCGCGGGCGTCCTTGCCGCGCAGGATGCGGAAGTGGAGGTGCGCACAGCTGCCGAGGTGGGCGCCGACACCGCGCGCACGGGCCTTTCCGGTTCTCCGACGCAGGTGGTGCGCTCGTTCGTGCCGGAGCGGACCCATGAGGCGACGGCCATCGAGGGCACGGTCGCCCAGCAGGCGGATCGCTTGGCAGAACTGATCGAGGAGGTGCTCCGATGAGCGGGCTGGTTGTCGATCGCGAGCTGTGCATCGGGTGCGGCCGCTGCGTGCGTGCGTGCGCCTCGGGCGGCATCGAGCTTGTGTGGGAGGGCCCGCGCAAGTTCGCGCAGGCGACCGATGCCTGCGTGTTCTGCGGGTCGTGCGTCGACGCGTGTCCGGTGGACGCCATCGAGATCGCGAAGGACGGTCCGGCGTCCGCGGGGGACCTGGCATCATATCGTGACTTCTGGGTTTTTGCGCAGGTGGATGCGGCTGGCCATGTGCTGCCGGTGGCGTTCGAGCTGCTGGGGCGCGCCCGTACGCTTGCCGACGCGCGCGGCTGCCGCCTGGTGGCGCTTTTGGGCGAGGGCCCCGCGGCGCCTGCGGACAACGTGGACGCGCTCATCCGCGCGGGAGCCGACGAGGTCATCGTATGTCGCGACGAGCGCCTAAGCAGCCTGGATGCCGAGGTATTTGCCCAATGGATCTGCTCGCTCGCGCGCGAGCGGAAGCCCGAGGTCATTCTCTATGGCGCCACGGCATTCGGCCGTGAGCTGGCGCCCGGCGTGGCGGTTCGTTTGCAAACCGGTCTCACTGCCGATTGCACCGTGCTGGAGCTCGACCCCGCAACTGGCCTTTTGCAGCAGACGCGCCCCGCGTTCGGCGGCAACCTCATGGCGACCATCGTGTGCCCCGCACATCGTCCCCAAATGGCCACCGTGCGTCCCGGCGTGTTCGCTGCGCCCGCGCCCGATTCTGAACGAATCGGTGCAGTCAGCGAGGTCGCGCTCGATGCAGCACTGACCTCCCGCGTGCGCGTGCTCGAGGTCGAGCCGGCTCACGACGCCGCCTCCGTCGCCGATGCGGAGCGCCTGGTCGTGGTTGGCCGCGGCATCGGGTCCAAGAAGAGCCTGCCGCTCATGCGCAAGCTGGCGGACCTGCTGGGCGCCGAGCTCGGATGCACGAGGCCGCTCGTGGAGGCGGGCTGGCTCGAATACCGCCATCAGGTGGGGCAGACCGGCGCTTCCGTGGCACCCGAGCTCCTCATCAGCGTGGGCGTGTCCGGCGCGATCCAGCATCTGGCGGGTATCGGCGGTGCCAAGACCGTCATCGCCATCAACGACGACCCTGAGGCGCCCATCTTCGGCGCCGCCCAGTACAAGGTGGTGGGTGACTGCATCGAGGTCGTGCAGGCGCTTGTCGAGAGGCTGGAAGCAAAATAGAACGGGCGCTGAACCTTTGCTATTGCGAGACCTTCGTTCCGTTACAAAGCGTGTTGTTGCCGATGGTTGGACGCCCAACTGGGCCGCTCGCCGTCGTCAATGACACGCTTTGCCCTGTTCCCGTGAGTGCGTCCGGGGTCTTAAGCGGCAAGGTACGCCCGAAGCTCGTTTCTCAAGCGTCGCCAGGTTTCTTGCGCATCCGAACGGGCGAAGGGACGGCCAAGCCCAAAGGGGTCATCCAGCACGCGGAAGATGTCGCCGCGCTCGACGAACTCGCGCCGGCTCGTCTCGTATTCGAGCTCGAAAGCGAAGCAGATGAGCCCCACCAGGTAGTCGGCCGGTTCATGGCGCTCCGAACGTGCCAGACAGCGGTGTTCGCCAAAGGCCTGCAGCGCTTGCGAGGAAAAGCCGCTTGCCAAAAATGCCTGCTCGCTCACCCCGAGAACCGTCTCGACGCTGCTTTCGCTCATGACATGCAGGATATCGATCTTGTCCGCATCGCGCACGACCGTGCAGATGCTCCTTGTGCGCGCGTCTAGACCATCTGGCAGACGAAGGTCGCTGTGCAGACCCACCGCCTGGCGAATCAGCTCGTCTTCTGCTGCGTCCTCGACAAAGCGGCGGATGTTTCCCGGTGCGTCTTCCGGGGTCTCGAAAAGCTCGCTCACACCCAGTTGTGCATGGCTGGTGCTTTTCGCATCGCTGAAGGTGTCCCAGCGGCGCAGCTGCTCAAATCGACCCAGATCATGCAGCAGACCGCACAGCCAGGCGAGGTCGATATCGCGCGTGGGGAACGTCTCGCCCGCAGCGATGCGCGTGCACAGGTCCGCCACGCGATAGGTGTGCGCGACCTTGAGCGCGATGCGCGGGTTGTGCGTATCGTAGGGCTCGATGTAGCGGCGAAACGCCTCGAGGGCGTATGCGCGGTCGATTTCCATGCGGTCATCTCCCAAAAAGGATGGTCGGTGCTAGCGTTACCAGACGAGGTTCACGAGGAGCATGTAGGAGAGCGTGCCGGCGAGAATCGCCCACAGCATATCGCGGCGCCACAGGTAGACGCCGCCCGTGACCAGGATGCCCAGCGCCTCGGGTGCGCCGTGGGCGCCGGCAAGAACATCGACGTCTTTCAGGCAGTACACCACGAGCATGCCGAAGATGGCACCGGGCAGCACGTTGCCCAGGTAGCGGATATAGCGCGGTGCGCCGTTGCGGAACGCGAAGAAGGGGAGGAAGCGCGTGAGCACCGTGGCAGCTCCGGCGATGAGCACAGTCAGCACCTGCTGGAAGGTCGTCATGCCTCGTCGCCTCCGTTCTCGTTGTGGGCAGGGGCTTGCGCGGCGCGGTCGCCGTTGGCGTAGATGCCCTCGAGCTTGGGGCGCAAGGCGGTCACCACGACCAAGATGCCAATCATCGCGGGGATGAGGAAGCTGTCCGCTCCGAAGATGGCGAGTGCTGCCGCCGATGCCGCGAGACCGGTAAGCGAACTCACGTGGCTTTTCTCCTGGAGCCACTGGTCGAGGAAGATCACGACAAATAGCGCCGTCATGGCAAACGAGATGCCCTTGATGTCGAGGGGGATCATGCTGCCGAACACGCCGCCCAGCGTGCAGCCGAGCACCCAGGACGACTGGTTGAGTAGGCTCACGAACAGCATGAACCAGCCGCGGTCGATGTCTGCGGGGATGCGCGCGCCGTAGTTGATGGAAAACGACTCGTCGCACAGCGCGTAGATGAGATAGGGCTTCTTGCGCCCCATGCCGCGGAAGGGCCAGAGCATCGAGAGGCCATAGAACAGGTGGCGCGCCTGCACGACGAGGATCACCGCGAAGGTGGTGAGCGGGTCAAAGGCCCCCGGCAGCATGGACGCGACGACGAACTCCGCCGAGCCGCCGAAGATGGCGATGGACATAAAGGTGGGCATCCACCAAGGCAGGCCCAGCGAGCTGGAGTACATGCCACAGGTGATGCCGAGGAACACGAAGCCCGCCATGATGGAGAACGAGAGCGGCAATGCCTGTTTGAACGCAGCCATCTTGGTGCCCGTCTGCGCCATGCGCCGCTCCTTTCCACAGCCAAAGCCCCTCGCAATAAGTCCTAAGCATACCGCATCCCATCCCCTGTCCTCTCTGGGGACGGGGGTCCCAGGGGACATTTTGTCCTCTCTGGGGACGGGGGTGGGAGGCGCCACTTTGGCGTCCCTGGGGACAGGTTTTCCTCTTGGCCGTGTTGTCCTCAAACAGAAAATGCCTGGCAGGCGCGCCGCCAGGCAGAAACCTGTTTCAGAAGGGGATATTATGTCCTCTGTGACTCCGTCCCCGTAGAGGGAGTGCTACTAGAACGCGGCGATAACGCGGGCGGGAAGGCCGGTGGCGCCCTCGATGCGCGGCCAGCTCACGAACACGATGGCGCCCGTGGCGGGAACCTTATCGAGGTTGTCCATCACCTCTACCTGCAGATGCCCGTTGTCCAGAACCCAACGCTCACAGGCGAGGTCATCGGCCTCGACGGCCAAATAGGACGCATCGGTGTCGAAGGTCTCGTGCCCGTTCATGGCGATGCCGCGCTCGTTGTACAGGAACTGCAGCGCCTCCATCGACCAACCCGGGCAATGCTCGCCTCCCTTGTCGTCGAAGTTGTTGAGCGCATCGTTATCCGGCCAGCGTTTCGCCCAGTCGGTGCGCAGCGCCACGAATGCTCCTTCGGGAATGCGGCCGTGCTCGGACTCCCACGCCTCGATGTCCTCGACCGTGATGGCAACATCCGGACCCTGCTGGGCGATTTTGGGCGTGAGGTCGATCACGACGAGTGGCATGACCATATCGGTGGCGCCGTAAGCTTCCGAGCCCACCGCGCCGGGCGTGAAGTGGTTGGGGAAATCGACATGCGTGCCGAACTGCCCGGGGAACTTGTAGGTGTGGATACGGCAGGAGAGCATTTCCTCGTCGTAGTCGAATACCGTGCGGCAGAGTTCCACCGAGCCCTCCGGGATGCCTGCCCAATACGGGCTGTCGTTGGTGAGGGGGTGGGAAAGCTCCACCCACGTGGCACTTTTCAGCTTCGCAAGTTCAGTCCACAGGCTCATGGGACATCCTTTCTCGAGAGGGGCTCAGGGATACATCCTGTCACTCGATACTACCAGGCAAACATTGCCATCGCGTGACAATCGTCCGCCCCGTCAATTGGGGGAGCGTCAGAGATGGTAGCCAAAAACAGCCACGACCAATCAAAACCGTTCACCGCTCCCAATCGACCGTTTACCCCTGATGGATGATTTTGACCGAACGTGACCGAATCTGGTGCTATTCTCTCGTTGTGAACGAATTAGAATGGTTTTGGATGGTTTTGACAGATTCCATTCACGGGACACGACGAGAGGAGACCAGATGCTTGCAGAAGACCGCCTTGAGAAGATCGTCGCCTTGGTCAACGAACACGGCTCGATCACCGCAACCGACCTCATGCAGCTGCTGGACGCCTCCGAGTCCACCATTCGCCGCGACCTTACGCGCCTGGCGCAGATGGGTCGCATCGTGAAGGTCCATGGCGGCGCCACCGCGGTCACGCGCACGGTCGTCTCTTCCGACCAGACCGTCTACGAGAAGTACAGCGTGCATCTGGAGGAGAAGACAGCCATCGCGCGTTTTGCCGCGACGCTCATCGGCCCCGATGACTTCGTCTACATCGATGCCGGTTCCACGACCGAGCGGCTCGTCGATTTCATCACCGAGACGCGCGCCACGTACTTCACCAACTCCATCTCGGTCGCGCACGCCCTGCTGTCCCGTGGCTGCCGGGTGCTCGTGCCCGCAGGCGAGCTCAAGCCCGTCACCGAGGCACTGGTGGGCGAGCAGACGGTGGATACGCTGCGCCGCTATCACTTCACCATCGGGTTCTTCGGCACTAACGGCGCAACGCCCGACGAGGGTTTCACCACGCCCGAGACAGGCGAGGCGCTCGTCAAGGCGACGGCCCTCACCCAGACGCTCCGCCCGTACGTACTGTGCGATTCCAGCAAGTTCTCGATGGTCTCGCCGGTCACGTTCGCCGACTTCGATGACGCGACGGTCGTAACCGATGTTCTGCCTGCCGATCTCGAGGAGTACACGAACATCATCGTCGCGTCGGTCGCGGAATAGTTCGCTCACGGTACCTGTTCTTAAGCAAAGGAGCTGTCCCATGATCTACACCGTGACTTTCAATCCGTGTCTCGACTACGTCGTGAACGTCGACACGTTGACGCTCGGAGCGGTCAACCGCGCCTCGCGTGAGACCGTCATGGCCGGCGGCAAGGGCGTGAACGTCTCGATCGTCCTCAAGAACCTGGGGCACGCGAGCTGCGCATGGGGCTTTTTGGCCGGCTTCACGGGCGACGAGATCGCACGCCGCCTGCGCGATATGGGCATCGACACCGATTTCATCTCCGTGCGCGAAGGCATGAGCCGCATCAACGTTAAGGTCAAGGCGGCCGAGGAGACCGAGATCAACGGCATCGGCCCGGCCATCACCGAGGCGGACGTCGAGGCGCTCTACGCCAAAATCGACCAGCTCACCGCCGACGACATCCTCATCGTGTCGGGCAGCGTGCCTGCCACGATGCCCGGTGACATCTACGAGCGCATCCTGGCGCGCCTGGACGGTCGCGGCGTGCGCATCGTTGTCGACGCCACGCGCGACCTGCTCGTGAACGTTTTGCCGTACCATCCGTTCCTCATCAAGCCTAACAACCATGAGCTGGGTGAGATCTTCGATGTCGTGCTCACCACGCGCGAAGACGTGGTGCCCTATGCCAAAAAGCTGCAGGAGCGGGGTGCGCGCAACGTGCTCGTCTCCATGGCAGGGGAGGGCGCCGTGCTCGTCACCGAGGACGGTGACGTGATCGAGAGCCCTTCGCCCAAGGGCACCGTGGTGAACTCCGTGGGCGCGGGCGATTCGATGGTCGCAGGCTTCGTCGCCGGCTACCTGGAGAGCGACGGCTCCTACGAGCAGGCGTTCCGCATGGGTGTGTGCACCGGGTCTGCCAGTGCGTTTTCTCTGGGGCTCGCCACGCGCGATCAGGTGGAGGAGCTCCTCGCCCGCTAGCGTTTCAGCGCGCCGCCAGATTCGCAGGGTCGGCGCGATGAACTCGATATCCATGACTGTATGCAATCCGTCCTGCTGGGCGGTTGGGCCGGCTTGTGCCGGGGAAAGGGGTAAACCATGAAAATCACCGAGTTGTTGAAGAAAGACGGGGTGAAGCTGGGAGTCAGCGCTGCTACGCAGGCAGAGGCCATCGACGAGCTCGTCGATCTGCAGGTTGCATGCGGCGCGGTGAACGATCGCGCGAAGTACCGCCAGGCGGTACTCGACCGTGAGGCTCAGTTCTCCACCGCGGTGGGCGAGGGTATCGCCATTCCGCACGCCAAGACCGCGGCCGTGTCCAAGGCGGGGCTTGTGGCCATCACGGTGCCCGCGGGTGTGGACTGGAAGGCGCCCGACGGCAAGCCCTCCGACCTCATCTTCCTCATCGCTGCACCCGATACGCAGGCCAACGTGCACCTCGAGGTGCTGGCCAAGCTCTCCGCGCTGCTCATGCACGCCGACTTCGCGGCTGCGCTGCGCGCAGCCAAGACCCCCGAGGAGTTCTTGGCTGCCATCGACAAGGCGGAGGCCGAGCACGACGCCGAGCAGGCCGCCAAGGAGGCCAAGGCTGCTGCTGCCAAGGCCGCGCGCGAGGCCGCTGCCGCCGGCGCCGCAGCGCCTGCTGCCGACACGGGTCTGCCCCAGGTGCTCGCCATCACCGCGTGCCCCACGGGTATCGCCCATACCTATATGGCGGCCGAGAACCTCGAGAAGGTTGCCGAGCAGATGGGCGTGACCATCAAGGTCGAGACCCAGGGCTCAGTGGGCACCAAAAACGCCCTTACCGCTGAGGAGATCGCTGCGTGCAAGGGCATCATCATTGCGGCCGACAAGGGCATCGAGCTCGGGCGCTTCAACGGCAAGCCGCTCTATTCCACGAACGTGTCGGCGGGCATCAACGACGCCGAGAAGCTTATCAACATCATCATGAACGGCGAGGCGCCCATCTGCCACGCCGAGGGCGGTGCCTCCGCGCCGGCTGCCTCCGGTGCGACCGAGAGCCTGGGCTCCACCGTCTACAAACACCTCATGAACGGCGTTTCGCACATGCTGCCGTTCGTCGTGGGCGGCGGCATCCTCATGGCCATCTCGTTCCTGCTCGACCAGGCGGGCATGGGCACCGCAAGCTACGGCTCCTCGACGCCGCTCGCAGCGTTCTTCAACCTGGTGGGCAACCAGGCCTTCAACTTCATGCTGCCGATTTTGGCCGGCTACATCTCCATGTCCATCGCCGACCGTCCGGGTCTCGCGCCGGGCTTCGTGGGCGGCTGGATTGCCAAGCAGGGCTACACGCTCGGCTACCTGGCTACGGCCATGGACGCCGAGGCGCAGGGCGCGCTCATCTCCGGCGGCTTCATCGCCGCGCTTTTCGCGGGCTTTGCTGCCGGCTACATCACCTACGGTATCGAGAAGGCCTGCGATAAGCTGCCCGATTCGCTCGAGGGCATCAAGCCCGTGCTGCTCTATCCGCTGATCTCGATCTTCCTGATCGGCCTCGTAATGCTTGCCTTGAACCCGATTTTCGGCGCCATCAACGCGTGGCTCTCCAACGCGCTTGCCGGCATGGGCACCGGTAACATGGTGCTTCTGGGCGCTGTGGTCGGCGGTATGATGTCCGTCGATATGGGCGGCCCGTTCAACAAGGCTGCGTACGTCTTCGGAACCGCAATGCTTGCCGACGGCACCTCCACTGGTCAGATCATCATGGCTTCCGTCATGGTGGGCGGTATGGTCCCGCCAATCGCCATCGCGCTTTCCACGACGATCTTCAAGAACCGCTGGAGCTCCGCCGACCGCAAGGCGGGCGCGGTGAACTACATCATGGGCCTGTCGTTCATCACCGAGGGCGCGATTCCGTACGCCGCGGCCGATCCCGGACGCGTGCTGCCCTCCTGCATCGCTGGCGCTGCGATCGCGGGCGCGATGTCCGCAGGCTTCGGCTGCACGAGCCCCGCGCCCCACGGCGGCGCCTGGGTGATCGCGGTCATCGGCAACCCGGTCATGTACCTTCTCGCGCTCGTTGTCGGCGCGGTGGTCGCCTGCCTGATCCTGTCCTTCCTGAAGAAGCCGCTGCCTGCAGAGGTGTCCGGTTTGGAGCGGTAGCACTTGCTGGCCCTTCGCGAACGGGGCCGCATAGTTCGGCTCACGTTAGATATATGTTGGGGAAGACCCGATTCGGTCATGTGCCGGATCGGGTCTTTTTTGTGTGCCGGTATGTGTGGGAGTTCGTGGCGCGCCGGTGGATGCGCGGTCGCTTGTTTTGGGTCGCGGGCATGCGATGCGAGGTGTTCGCGCAGGTAGAGAGCCTGGCGAGGACATCAAAAAGTACACCTTTTTAGGTTCATATCACGGACCCCATTATACACACGGACGCGACGCGGCGTGTAAAGAAACCGCAGCTCTTCACGCGTGGCCCACTCTTGCCTTTTGTTAAACGAGCACCCCTTCAAAATGTGTACCTTTTCGCGCACCTGCGAGAAATAGCGCCTGCGGTCGCCCGGTTGCCGGGCGCCTTCGGGTCCTGGAAGGGGGAAGGCATATGGCTGTCGCCTCGGCGGCTGCAGAGCGCACGCGCCGCGGCGCCCGCATGGCCATGGGCCTTCCCTGCGGAAGGCGCACCCCTGCGGGCCGTGTCCGCTGGTACCTGCTGCGCGTTCCCGAGGGGCGCGAGCAGGACTCCTGCGACCGGCTGCTTCGGCTCATCCCCAAAGACCTCCTCGACGACTCCTTCGTGCCGCAGAAGGAGCGCTGGATCAAGCGCGACGGCATGTGGTCTTTGAGTGCCACACCGATGTATCGCGGCTACGCGTTCGCGCTGTCCCGTGACGCGGCGGGCCTCGCCAAGGCGCTTGCGGGCCTGTCGGTGCCGGCGGAGCTCGTGGGCACCGAGCAGCGCGCCTGGCTGCCCCTGGCGGACGAGGCTGCCGCGTGGTTCGCGCAGTCCATGGACGCGCGGCATGTGATTCGCAGCTCCACGGCGGAGATCCGCGACGGGGTCCTGCGCGTGCTGGACGGTCCGCTCGCGGGGCAGGAGGCGCGCATCTCGCGGGTCGACCGCCACCGCAGGCGCTGCCTGGTGAGCGTGGGCGACGCGGACGGCGGCTTCACGGAGTCGATGCCCATCGACGTCCCGCACAAGAGCTAGAGGCTCCCGGCGCAGTGCGTTGCGCCGGGCCCACGGGGAGCGCATCCGCGCGGGTCCGGCGCAGGGAACTGCCCTGCACACAATCCTTCCGGTTCGGCAATCGTCGAGTATCGCGTTGCCGCGCCCGCGAAGGCATGAATATTTCCTGTTGTCCGCGCGGAGGCGTGTCGGCGAAGCCGTGCGATATGGTCGGGGTGATCGATGTGTCCGTGGCGAAGCTCTACGCGGTCCAGGTCCGAAGTGGGGCCGAGGAGCGCACGCGCAGGCTGCTCGTCCGCACGCTGGAGGATTTTGTCGACGACTGCTTCACGCCGTCGTACGAGACCAAGCGCGCGGCGAAGGGGCAATGGCGCACCGTGCGCATGCAGCTTTTGCCGGGCTACGTGTTTATTCAGACGCGTGATCCCGGTGCTGTGGCGGCGAGGCTCGCCGAGGTGCCGGCGTTCATCAGGCTTCTGGGAAGCAACGGGGAGTATTTCATGCCGCTTTCCGCGGACGAGGAGGCGTGGCTGAACGCCTACACCGATATCGACACCCACGTGGTGGAGATGAGCGAGGGCATCATCGAGGGCGACCGCGTCATGGTGATGCGCGGGCCGCTCAAGGGCCGCGAGTTCGAGATCAGGCGGATCGACCGCCACAAGCGCGAAGCCGAGCTGGAAGTTCCCATGTTGGGTCGAGTGAAGAGAATCAGGGTCGGGCTGGAGATCGTCGCGAAGCGGTAGCGCTTGGCGGCGGTGGGGCCTGGGTTGGGGTAAAGATGAAGGGCATAATCCTCGCCGGCGGGTCGGGCACGAGGCTCTACCCGCTCACCACGGTGACGAGCAAGCAGCTGCTGCCCGTCTACGACAAGCCGATGATCTACTACCCGCTGAGCGTCCTCATGCTGGCGGGCATACGTGACATCCTGCTCATCTCGACGCCGAGGGACCTGCCGAACTTCGAGCGGCTGCTGGGCGACGGCTCGCAGTTCGGAATCGACCTCTCCTACGCCGAGCAGCCGAGCCCCGACGGCCTCGCGCAGGCGCTGCTCATTGGAGAGGATTTCATAGCGGGCGAGCCCGTGGCCCTCATCCTCGGCGACAACATCTTCTACGGGGGAGGGTTCACCTCCGCCCTGAAGAGGGCGGCGTCCATGGAGCGCGGCGCCACCGTGTTCGGCTACTACGTGCCGGACCCGGAGCGCTTCGGCGTCGTGGAGTTCGACGCCTCGGGGCGCGTGCTCTCCCTCGTGGAGAAGCCCGAGGAGCCCAGGAGCCACTACGCGGTGACCGGCCTCTACTTCTACGACGGACGCGCGGTGGAGTTCGCCAAGCGTCTCGAGCCCTCCGCTCGCGGCGAGCTCGAGATCACCGACCTCAACCGCATGTACCTGGAGGACGGCAGCCTGTCGGTCACCCTGCTGCACCGCGGCAGCGCGTGGCTCGACACCGGCACGACCGAGAGCCTGTTCCAGGCCTCGGAGTACGTGCGCGCCCTCGAGGTGAACCAGGGCCTGCAGATCGCCTCCCTCGAGGAGATCGCCTACAACGCCGGGTGGATCGACAGGGAGGCGGTGGCGCGCGCGGCGCTGAAGTACGGCAAGACCGCCTACGGCAAGCACCTGGAGAACGTGCTCGCGGGCCGCGTCATCAGCCGATACACAAATTCACTGCAATAGAAAAGGGGCCGGGTGATGAAAACAATCTTAGTCACCAGATCTTCTATGCCCCCCATGGAGGAGTACATCGAAGAGGTGCGGCCGCTGTGGGAGAGCCATTGGCTCACTAACATGGGCGTGGAGCACAGGAAGCTTGAAGAGGGGCTGAGGGAGTACCTCGGCGTGTCGAACGCGGCACTGTTCACCAATGGCCATTCCGCCCTTGAATGCGCGTTCGAGGCTCTTGGCCTTGGCAAGGACGGGCGCGACGAGGTGATCACCACCCCGTTCACCTTCGCGAGCACCGTGCACGCGATCGTGAGGAAAGGGCTGAGGCCGGTTATGGCCGACGTGAGGCCATCGGACTACACCATCGACCCCGTGAGCGTCGAGTCGCTTGTAACCGAAAGGACCTGTGCGATCGTCCCCGTGCACGTCTACGGCAACCTCTGCGACGTGGACGCCATCCAGGACATCGCCGACAGGCACGGCCTCAAGGTCCTCTACGATGCGGCGCACGCATTCGGGGTGAGGAAGAACGGCGCCTCGGCCGCCTCCTTCGGGGACGCCTCGATGCTCTCCTTCCACGCCACCAAGGTCTTCAACACGGTCGAGGGCGGCGCGGTGTGCTTCCGCGACCCCGCGCTCGGGTCCGAGCTCGCCCGCTGGAGGAACTTCGGCATCGAGGGCCCGGAGGACGTCGCGTGCTCTGGGGGCAACGCCAAGATGGACGAGTTCCGCGCTGCCATGGGCGTGTGCAACCTGAGGCACGTGGACGAGGAGATCGCCAAGAGGGCGAGGGTGGAGGAGCGCTACCGCGAGAGGCTCGAGGGCGTTCCCGGCCTCAAGCTCATCGCGCCGCAGCCCGGGGTGGAACACAACCACGCCTACATGCCTGTGTTCTTCCTAGATTCGTTCGGCGCGACGAGGGACGGGGTCTTCGAGGCGTTGGCCGAGGAGGGCGTCGGCGCCCGCAAGTACTTCTACCCGCTGGTGAGCGACTTCGCGTGCTATCGGGGGAGGCTCGACTCCTCCAGGACCCCCGTCGCCCGGGGCGCCGCGGCCCGCGTGCTCTGCCTGCCCATGTACGCCGATCTGGCGCCCGAGGACGTCGACCGCATCTGCGGCATCGTCCTGTCGTGTGGAGGGAGGGGCTGATATGACCAAGACCCTTCTGCTACTGGGCGGCGCGCGCTACGCGCTACCGGTGATCGACGCTGCGCACAACCTCGGCGCGCGCGTCGTGACCTGCGACTACCTGCCGGGAAACTACGCTCACCGCTTCTCGGACGGCTACGTGAACGCGAGCATCGTGGACAGGGAGGCCGTGCTCAGCGCGGCCCGATCGGTCCGGGCGGACGGCATCATGTCCTTCGCCGCCGACCCCGGCGTCATCTCCGCTGCCTATGCCGCCGAGGAGCTTGGGTTGCCCTTCCAGGGCCCCTATGAGTCGGTCTGCATCCTGCAGAGCAAGGACAGATTCCGTGCCTTCCTTCGGGACAACGGGTTCAACTGCCCCGACCAGCGCGCCTTCGGGTCGGTCGCGGAGGCGGCAGCGGCGGCGGGGTCCATCGCGTACCCGGTCATCGCAAAGCCGGTGGACTCTGCGGGCTCGAAGGGGTGCTCGCGCGTCGACTCCCCGGAGGGGCTCGCCGCTGCAGTCGAAGAGGCGCTCTCGTTCTCGATCTCGGGCGGGTGCATCGTCGAGCGGTTCCTCGAGAAGCAAGGTGACTCCTCCGACGCGGATGCGTTCTGTCTGAACGGCGACTTCGAATGCGTCTCGTTCACCTCGCAGCTGTTCGACACATCCTGTCCGAACCCGTACACGCCAGCGGCCTACGCCATGCCTGCGTCGATGCCCGCTTGGGCTCAGACCGAGCTCTCTTCCGAGCTCCAGCGGCTCGCTGGCCTGCTCGGGCTGAGAGACGGAGTCTTCAACGTCGAGACGCGCGTGGCGACCGACGGCAAGGCATACATCATGGAGGTCGCCCCGCGCGGCGGTGGGAACCGCCTCTGCGAGATGCTGCGCTTCGCGACGGGTGGCCGTATCGACCTGGTGAGGGCCGCCGTGCAGGCTGCGCTCGGCATGCCCGTGGACGGAGTCGGGGAGCCAGAGTTTGACGGCTTCTGGTACCAGGAGATGCTGCACGCCGGCCGCACAGGCACGTTCCGCGGCATCTCGTACGCACCGGGCTTCTGCGCGGCCCACGTCGCCGAAGAGCAGCTCTGGATCGCGCCCGGAGAGCGGGTCGAGGCGTTCACCGCGGCGAACCATGCGTTCGGCTCGGTGTTCCTGCGCTTTGAGTCGCATGAAGAGCTCGACGAGTTCCTCGCCGAAGGGGGCCGGTTCATGCGCGTGGAGGTCGAGTAGGGTGACGGCGCGCTTAACTGCGGACGCGACGCCCTTCAACCTGGTTGCGGCGCCCCTCGAGTATCGCGACGCGGGTAGCCCGATTCTGTTCAGGCAGGAGCGCACGGGACGGGGGGAGGCCCCTCACGCTCATCAAGCTCCGTAACATGACGAATGAGGCCGACGCCAACGGAGACCTGCTCTCTCCCGCCCGAAGGGTCACCCAGCTCGGCGGGTTCATGCGGCGCGCATCCCTGGACGAGCTCTTCAACTTCTGGAGCCTTCTCTGGCGACATGAGCCTCAGCTATCGCGCCCGCCTCGCTGTCCGACCGAGGCAGACGGCCGTATTTTCGGGATATTAGTCCAAATGTAGGGGTTGTATAAATGAGCACTTATCAGCCAGATTTGACCGCGCGTCAGATTGAGCTAATTGGGAGAAAACTCGCGGCTGACCGCCGCGAGGCCGTCGATTCAATCCAGGATGAAGTGCACCCTGCGACTGGGCTTTACGCTCGTTACGGAAAGCGTTGCCTAGACATTGCGCTATCAGCTGTCGCCCTTGTCGTCACGCTCCCCATCAACCTTGTTATCGCTGTTGTCACCCTTGCGGATCTCGGCAGGCCCCTCTTCTTCAGGCAGGTTCGAGTTGGCAGGAATGCAGAGCGGTTCACCATCGTCAAGTTCAGGAACATGACCGAGGAACGCAACGAGAAGGGCGATTTGCTCCCGCCCGAGCAGCGCGTCACGAAGTGGGGGAAATTCGTCCGCAAGACCTCGCTGGACGAATTGCTCAACTTTTGGAGCATCTTCAAAGGCGATATGAGCATTATCGGACCGCGCCCTTTGCCCGAGGTGTACCTGCAGCGCTTCAGCAGGCGGCACATGCACCGCCTTGACGTTCGCCCTGGACTCGAATGCCCGCCGCGCCATCTGGGCAGCTCCGTGTGGACGTGGAACGAACAGCTCGAAAACGACATTTGGTACGTGGAGCACCTCTCGTTCAAAACCGACCTGATCATGGCCGTCAACCTAGTCCGTTTCGCCTTTGATTGTAAGAGTGCCACCGCCCGCGCCGTCGCCAAGAGAGGTAGTTTCATGGGCTATGACCTGGACGGCAAGGCGATAAACGACGCCGACATTCCCGCCGAATACATCGAGTGGGTCAAAGGGCTTTCCGGCGAGGAGATACTATGAGCAAACAGAAAAGGCTATTGATTCTTGGCGGGAAGCCAATCGGTTCTTGCGAGCTCGTGCAGGCCGCAAAGAATTCGGGACATTACGTAATCGTCGCCGATTATCTTTCGGACGAGAAATCGCCCGCCAAGCGAATCGCCAACGAGTCGTGGGACGTAAGTACGGCTGACATCGGCGCTTTGAAAGCCAAGTGCTTCGAGAGCGGCGTCGACGGCGTCCTTGCCGGCGTCCACGATTTCAATATCGAGAAGATGGCCGAGCTGGCGGCGGCTCTGGGACTTCCTTGTTATACAACGCCTTATTTGCAGTCGCTCTGCGATGACAAGAGCGCTTTCAAGGCGCATTGCCGCGCACATGGCATCGACGTTGCCAGAGAGTACAGCTACGACGAGGCGTCAAAGCTCTCGAGTGAAGCCTACCCGCTTGCCGTAAAGCCGAGGGACGGAAGCGGCAGTCGAGGGTTCAGCAAGGTACGATGTGCTTCCGAGCTCGACGCCGCAGTCGAGCATGCCGTCGAGTTCTCCTTCTGCGGGGAACCGCTCATCGAGGAGTTCGTCGACGCCGAAGCCTTGATTGCACAATACACCGCCCATGACGGCAAGGTTCATTTCTGCGGGCTGACGGACAAGTACTCCCGTAGCATGGGCGAGGGCGGGGCACCCGTGATGGCGTTCCAGTTAGCGCCGGCGGCCTGTACTAGTAAGTTCCTTTTGGAAGTGAACGAAAAGGTCGTCTCTCTGCTTGAGGAGCTCGGCTTCGCCGAGGGACCCATATGGCTTGAATTCTTCAACTGCGGCGACAGATTCGTCTTCAATGAGATAGGCTATCGCTTCGGCGGCTCGCTTACCTACCATCTGGTCAAGAAGCTCTATGGGATCGATCAGCTCGGGCTGCTCATAGACCACGCTCTGGGCGTACGCGGCGATGGCGTGTTGGCCGAAGCTCCTCGGTGCACGTTCGAGGGATTATATGCAATCTGGCCCGTTCATTTGAGGCCCGGGAAAATCGTGAGGATAGAGGGTCTCGACTGGCTTCATCGACAGGAGTGCTTCTATGCCATGGCCCAAGTTCATTGGGCTGGTGACGTCATCGAGCCCTGGGGGTCTGCTCAGCAGGTCTTCGCTTACCTGCATCTGTGCGGGAAAGACATCGCAGGCGTCCTCGGCTTTGCGCGCGAGGTCTTGAAACACGTGAGAGTCATCGGGGAAGACGGGACGAATCTCCTGTTCGCGCTTTTCGACCCATCTGATCAAAAGCTCATGCAGGAGGCGCCATCTTTTGTGCGCGCCAAGCTGCATTAGTGGAGAGGACCTGTTCACGATGAAGTACTACCGTAACTCTGAGGTCGCCCAGGCCGCCGAGGCCGCCTCGCTCGACACGATGATTGCTTTTTTGGAGCAGGGCTTTCTCGCCAACGACAGGGGAGAGGTGATTCTCCCTGAGAAAAGCTCGCAGATCATCGATCCTGTGACGCAGTCGCGGGTGAACTGCATGCCCTGCACGGCGCCCGGAATCGGCTATTCGGGAGTCAAGCTCGTTTCTGTCTTTCCGACCAACGCCGAGGCAGGAAAGCCGAACGTCTCGGGGATGGTGCTGCTGCTCAGCAGCGACGACGGGTCGCCGGTCGCCCTGCTCGATGCCGGCTACCTGACCGCATTGAGGACTGCGCTCGTGGGAGGTATCGCCGCGAAGTACCTTGCCAAGGCCGCGCCGGAGCGCATAGGGCTTCTGGGGTCCGGCGTCGAGGCGCTCATGCACCTCTTCGTGATGTCACGGCTGTTTCCCTCGATCAAGCAGGTCGCTGTCTCTTCCCGCAAGCGATCAAGTGAGGAGAGGCTCGTCCTGGCGGTCAAGCGGAAGTTCCCCCAGCTGGGCGTGACGGCCTGCGGCGGGGACTACTCCTTCGCTGCCAGGGGCTCGGACATCATCGTTACCGCCATCAGCGGTCAGGTGCCCCTTCTCAAGGCCGATTGGTGTGATCCGGGGGCCTTTTACTGTCATGTGGGCGGCATCGAGGACGAGTACGGCGTGGCGCTCAAGGCCGACAAAGTCGTCTGTGATTCTTGGGATGCTCTCAAGCACCGGGGGTCGCCGACCATCGCCCATATGTATCGCGATGGGGTGTTGACTGACGACATGATTTACGCCGAGCTCGTCGATTTGATTGCAGGTCGCAAAAAAGGACGGGAAACTGACTCAGAGTTCATTTATTTCAACTCGATCGGCATGGCGCTTGTGGACGTTTATGCGAGCGCCTTCCTTGTTGGGGAATGCGACCGCTTGGATCTGGGGCTCGAGCTCAACGCGCCTGAGTTCGACGTTTTCGCCTCGTAACCGCCTTCCCTGCTAGCAGGGCCAAAGATTTGGACATAGAATGCCCCTGACATCTGCAATCAAGAAAAAAGTTAAACTCGCCGTTCTTAATCTGCCGACGCCGCTTCTGAGGTGTTTCGTTGTTGCGAGGAGACTTGCTTCCCATTCCGACGAGGTCAAGGACGCCATCAAAACGTTCTCCCCCTCGACGGTTTGCGACAAAGATGCCCTGTCGCGGCTCGGGCGGGCGATTATAGTAGACATGCTGCGTCACCTCATCACTCCGGACGAGTATTTCCTTTACGGATTCGCCGGCAAGACCGAAGCAGAGAAAGACGCCTTTGTGGGCGACATGGAGCGTACGGTGTTGTGCTCGAGGATGTACAACTCCAACTCTGCCGGTTTAGTATACATGGACAAAATGGCGACTTACCGGCATTTCTCGCTGTTCTTCAAGAGGGAAGTCATCGAGATTGCGAAAGAGGGCGACTTCGAAGCTTACTGTGCTTTCGTTGACAGACATGCCACGTACATGGTGAAGCCATCGTGCTCGTCACGCGGGAACGGCATCAGAAAAGAGACGGTTGGCTCCGAAGCGAAGGAGCGCCGCCTTGCCTTCCGGCGAATGCTCGGCTCCGTGCCATGCGTTGTCGAGGAGCTTATCGACCAAGGTGACGAGATGGCGGTGCTGCACCCCCAGAGCGTTAACACTATACGCTATGCCACCTTCTATGATGGACAATCGATTCACGTTATCTGCTGTTTTGTTAAGATCGGCAGAGGATCGAGTGTGGTGGACAATGGCGGTGCGGGCGGTTTCCTTGCCGCTGTTGACGAGGATACCGGGAAAATCATTACTCCTGGCCGCACCGAACTCGGCGAGGTCATCGACGTGCATCCCGATACCGGGGTCAAGATTGTCGGATATCAGATTCCTGCCTGGAATGATCTCAGGTCGATGGTAGCGGAGCTTGTCAAAGTTCTGCCCGAGCAGAAGTATGTGGGATGGGATCTGGCGTGGTCGGGGACCAAGGGATGGGTGCTGGTCGAGGGGAACAGCGGCGGCCAGTTCGTCGGCCCCCAAATCTCCAGGCGTCAGGGCATCAGGCCAATTATCGAATCTACGTTCGGAAGACTGTGATGGACATGAGTGATATCCCTAAAATCAGCATCGTCGCCCCAATGTACAATGTCGCACCGTATCTGCGCGAATGTTTGGATAGCGTGTGCGAACAGACGCTCGTTGACTTTGAGGCAATTCTTGTCGATGACGGCAGCCCCGACGAAAGCGGGGCTATTGCGGACGAATATGCTGCCAAAGACGGTCGCTTCAAGGTTATCCACAAGCGGAACGGTGGAGTGAGCGCTGCGAGGAATGACGGACTTGCCGCTGCTACCGGCGAATACGTGTTCCTTCTGGATTCAGACGACTATCTGGCAGTGGACGCGCTCGAGAAGCTCTATGACAAGACGGGAAACGGGCGGGTCGATGTTGTGCTCGGGGATTACGTAGCGTTTTCCCATACGTCCCAGACCGTCTACAAGGTCGTTAACAAACCGTTCGAATCGACCGATCGCAGAATGCTCGATTCTGTTCAGCTGGCCGTTTTCAACATGGGTCCTGCGGACATTGTATGCGGGGAAATCCACATACTGCGTGGCGTCGGCGCGGCCTGGCATTACCTGATCAAGAGGAGCGTGATAACGGACAACAGCATCTCATTCGATCCGTCGCTCAAAGGTCTCTTCGACGACGGGTGCTTCACCCTTCACGTGCTGGAAGCCGCCAAGTCGATCGCCTATGCCCAGATTCCGACGTATTACTACCGGCATGTGGCCGGCTCCATCACCAGAAGGTTTGGCGGGGCCCCCTTCGGGAAATACGAGGAGGTCTATGGCGCCATAGAATCGTTCATCGACGAATTCGGCAAGGGCGAGGAGTTCAGCCGGGCGCTGTGCTTGAGGAAGTTCATATACCTGAACAAGTCGATGGAGACATATTTCTTCAATCCACAGAATCCCGCCAGCGAGGACGAGCGCTACCGCGAGTTCGTCGAGCTCGTGAAGTCTCCGGTTTACGCGAAGGCGTTTTTACAAGTTGATCCCTCTTCCCTTGGTTGCAAGAAAAGTTTTCTGTTGCTGTTGGCATTAAAGCTTAAGGCTTATCGACTCTATTGGCTTGCTAAGAAGCGCGTGCTTGGATGGTCTAGATAAATGATTGCAATAGCTCTGACAATCATTCTATTGGTTGTCTGTTTTCTAATTTTTATTCTTCAAAAGTTTGATCCGATTTCTCCTGCCCTTTTGTTTTGCGGCGGTTTTGCGGCCTGTCTGATTTCGACCTCTCTTTTATCTCAAATGTGGGACTACGAAATGACTGCAGCTGCTTTTACGGTTATTTTGATGGGGTGTTTGCTGTTTACTACATCTGCGGAGCTATTCGAGAGGGCAGCTCCGAAACACGTCGATTGTGGTGATGATAGAGATAGTCGGTTACCGTTCAGTAAAACGTATGCGCTAGCTCTCACTGTTTTCGTTCTCGTGGTTATGTTTTTTTCATTAAGGCTTATCGTTCAGGCATATCCGTCGGACTCGCTAAGTGGGTCCATTGCTCGCTACAATTCCGTAGTAAAATTTACGGACGATGGCACTGATGCCTTCCCTTCTCCATGGGATAAGCTTAGAAATCTTGCCTCGATGGCAGGATATCTCTTTGCATTCTATTTCGCACAATCGGTTGTCGAAAAAGACAGGGCTGCGTTTGGGATTTCATTGGCTGGAACTGTAGTTGCTTGTGTGTTCCAGGTGATATCTGCGAGCAGGACCATGGCAGTTGGTTATATTTTCTGCTTTGTTGTTTCGTATGTAATGCTGAGAAGACACAGGGATGGCCGTCTGCCTAAGGTTAGAGTTAAGACGATCCTTATGATAGTTGCTGCCGTGTCGTTGTTTCTGGTCTCGTTTCAGTTTGTTGCTCAAACAGTTCAGGGACGTAGCACGTCGTCTGACCCGCTTGTCTATATTTCTGCCTATATTGGCGCAGAAATACCGAATCTAGATTGTTTTCTGCAAGCTGGCGGAGCGGACACTAATCCAGTTATATGGGGTTACATGACTTTCAGAAACACAATCCGATGGATTGGTCAGCAATTCGGAATTGTGGACTTTATTTACCAATACGATCTTCCCTTTAACGTAATTAACGGGGTGTCAACTGGTAATGTCTATACAACTTTCTATGCATTTATCTATGATTTCGGCTATGTGGGCTTCGTTCTACTTACTGCGTTAATGGCAATCGTTTCGCAAGCGGTCTATTCGAAAAGCTGTAAATTCAACTCCGGCTTGGCTTCAAGTGTCTGGGTCATCATCTATTCGATAATTGCCTATGCGCTGCTGCTTAGTTTCTTCTCAAATAAATTCTACGAAAACGTATTTGTAATTACATTTGTATATAAACTAATATATTTAGTAATCTTGTATGTTCCAATCCTTCTACTTTCGAAGGGTGAGCTGGCAGTTGCGGAACGAACTCATTTAGTTCGGAGGGTTTAGCGCAAATGAGTATTAAAAATAATTACCTCTACCAGGCAACTTATCAACTCCTCCTCATCATTGTGCCACTTACTACTACGCCGTACCTCTCGCGTGTGCTGGGCGCTTCGCAGGTCGGTGTCTATTCGTACACATACTCTATTGCCAACTACTTTGTCATGTTCGCGACACTTGGCATGTCGACATACGGAGTTCGAGAGATTGCGGCATGCGGTAACGATCGTGAATTGCGATCAAAGGTTTTCTGGGAGATGTATGCCGTTCAGGCTCTCGTGAGCGCTGTTTGTATCGTGGCTTACGTTATCTATTCCTTCGCAAACCCCAAAGGTGGCTTTGTTGTTGCCGCTGTATGGGGGATGTGGGTTGTTTCCGCTCTGCTCGATGTATCTTGGATGTTCTTTGGCGTTGAGGAGTTCAAGATGCCTACGATTCGCTCAATTGTCACACGGCTTTTGAGCGTCGTCGTGATTTTCGGCTTCGTTAGGGGATCCGAAGACCTATGGGTCTACTGTGCGGCAATTGCGGGCAGTTTCCTCGCAAACCAGGTGCTTCTCTGGCCGTTTGTCCGCAGGTACGTCGATCTTGTTGTTCCAAAACCGAAAGAAGCGCTGCGTCATCTCGTCCCCAACCTGAGGCTTTTCATACCCGTCATTGCTATTAGCTTTTATGTGACGCTGGACAAGGTGATGCTGGGCGCTATGGCCGGCATGATTCAGGCGGGATTTTTCGAGTACTCGGAGAAGTTGTCTCGCATGCCCATGGCGCTCGTTACTGCCGTGGGCACCGTCATGCTCCCCAGGATGACGGTCGAACTGAAAGGCGGCAACAGGGGAAAAGCGTTGAGCCTGCTTGAGGGCTCTATTTGGGCGATGCTCATGATGGCTTTCGCCATGATGTTCGGGATCATGGGTATCGCCCATGAGTTCGCCCCCGTGTTTCTCGGCAGCGAATTCTCGTCGTGCGATGTTATCATGTGCGTACTGGCGCTCATCATCCCCGTAGTTTCGACGACGAACGTGCTCGGGCGTCAATACCTTCTCCCAACTGGGCGTGACACACTTTTCACGCTGTCTGTTTGCGTGGGGGCTGTGGTGAACATCTGTCTCAATTTGGCGCTGATTCCAGCCGCTGGTGCGATGGGTGCGGCGATTTCGACAGTTTTCGCAGAAGCCTCGGTTCTTGTTGCGCAGGTGGTTATGACGAGTAAGGAGCTGCCGTTGCACCTTTACTTTAAGAACGCGATCCCGTTTGCCATTTGTGGGTTTCTGATGGCTGTCGTGATTCGAATTGCATCGATACCGTTCACTGCAATTTGGGGCGTCGGGGTGATAGCTCTGGCTCTTGAGGTGTGCGTTGGCATTGTCGTCTATGTCGTTTTGGCAGCGGGCTGGTGCCTGGTCACTGCCAACGAGCATTTCTTGTCGCTCGTGAAGGGCGTGGCTTCGAATTTCAGAATAAAGTGATTTGCTGTTTACGAACGAGGGGGCTTGCGACAGGGGTCTTCCGCTGGTCGTTTCGCCTGCGTTTGTCGTGTGTGTTCTCCTGCTGCCCTTGTCGATGCCTAGGGCGGGCCCCTCGTGGATGTTGATGTCGGCCACGGTGCATATCTTATGCTTTGAGAGACACGCGTTTCCTTAGTTTCTGAATCGCAAACTTGCGCAAGCTATCCGACAGGTTCCAAGCAGTCTGTCCTGGCTCAATCGTCGGTTCTGTACAAAAAAGAGTGTGAATCTCCATAGGTAATGCTATCACCGCATAGAAAGCGCAGGTCAATATCGCTTCTTTGGGTTTGCTCACCGCGAGCATACGAGCCGTAGACATACGCTTCAAGCACATCGTACGGTCGCAGAACCTGCTCTAGGGCTTTGCGTATCGTATTGTGCGTAGGCATGAACGCCTCCTTAGCCTAACGTGAGAAACCCACAGGTCATGCCAGTGGTACTAAGTCTTATAAGAAGTGTACCCTCTGGCTCCCGAATGAAAAACAGTATCTTCTCTCTGTTATACAGGGTCGTTTCATGCTGATTCAGCGTTGATCATCCTGGCCCCATCTCATGTCTGTCAATGTGCCTGAATCTAGGGCTGGGTTGAACTATGCATATTCATGACCTTCTGCGTGACGGCGGGACCGGTGCGGTTGTGTCCGTCATGTCTCCATAATGGTGGCGGCGCGGTGCGGACCTTGCATTATTTGCCCGTGCGCCCTTGGGGCCCTCCCATGTGCGTTACGGCACTTCGTTTTCAGGCTCAGCATATTGCCCGCTTGCAGACGGCGACTAGATCCGGCAAATCAACTTGAATTGCCTCCCATGCGAAGTCAAAGTCGAATCCGCCACGGGGGCGCGCAATCTTGCTTCGCATCTTTGCGACATCGCGCCAAGGATATTCGGGATCGATATCTTCAAATACGCTCGTATACTCGCTCACGAGCTCGCAGATTCTGAGCATTGGCATGGTCAGTAAATCTTGATAATCGGTGGAACGCGCGTAGGCATCCTTCGTGATGCAGTTTTCTTCAATCCTGCGATTAATCAACTCGGCGTTGCGGATAACCACCTCAATGATGAATGTCCTTGCGTTTTCAGGAACCTGACGCTCACGCCTCATAGAGAATCACACCCTCTCTGTCGTATGCCTCGCGAATGAAGGGGTAGAGATTGGAAGCACCGAAAATGAGGTCGACTGGGCATCCGAGCTCCTGCTCAAGCTCGTTATAGATCGCGCCTCGTGCAAATCCCAACGGCGCCGACGTTTCGATTACGAGGTGGACATCGGACGTATCGTCGGCGTCTCCTCGCGCATAGCTTCCGAACAACGTCACCTTCGCGAGGCCGTGTTTTTGCGCGGTACGGCCTGCCGCGTCGCGAATGGTCGAAATTTGGTGCACGACGCCACCTCCTTAATGCAGATTATGCCCGTCATGGTAGATGCGCTGCCTGGCCATGGGTCCTATGCTCCTCAAGTACAGCTAAGCTTTTGGAGCGTATGGTTCCTATGATCCGTCTTCTGAGCTCTCTGACGAATAAATGCACGGCGAGCTTTGTCCAAGCTTGGAAGCGTCTCGCTCGACCTGTAAATCAACGTAGGGGTTACGATTAACTCATCCACGACTTAGGGCGCCTTCTGGCCGGTTTTGCCGGCCGCCGGGCACCCCGTGCCCCGAAAAACCCCGTGGCAAACAGGGACGCCGTTGGGGTATATTCAGTACGAGCAGAAGGTTTAGAGCCCTCCTGTGGATAAGGTGTTGGTGGGTGATACCCACGCTGAACAGCCGTCTCGCTAAGGCGGCTGCTCTCTTACGCAGGCATCACCCGCCTATCATTAACCGATTACGAGAATCAGGATAACGACGAACGCGAGAAGCGTCGCTGCTGCGAGCGGCAGCGCGGTAAGCCTGGCCATGAGACCCCTCCAATGCTCCCTGTTGGCCTCGCGGTACCCGTTATCGTTGACGTTGAAATAACCTGCATCCTGTCTATTCTCACTAACAGAAACAGAGTTATCACTTACAATTGTCACTAACAGAGACATGAGATTGTGAGTGACGTATGGATACCATTTCTATCGACAAGATAATCGGCCTGCTTCGTTTACAGGGTCGCGACGACGCGTTCTACGAGGCCAAAGCGTGCGCGCACGATCTGTCCAAAGATGTGTGGGAGACGGTGAGCGCTTTTGCCAATACAGACGGCGGAACGCTGCTGCTTGGTGTGAGTGAGAAAGAGGGCTTCGCACGCGTTGCAGATTTCCAGATCGACCGGATTTGTGATCAATTCATATCCGGCATGGGAGACGGTGGGGCCGCAGGTGTTTTAACGAGTCCCCCTGAATACCATATTGAACGAGTGCCATATGATGGGCGCGCGGTGCTCCTGGTCCGCATCCACGAGCTTGCTGCTGGCCAAAAGCCCTGCTATATCACAGCTCGCGGCGTGCAGGGAGGGAGCTACAAGCGTGTGGACGACAAAGATGTGCGGCTATCGGCGCATGAGCTTTACGCGATACAATCCGCAACGGTTGTCGATCGGTCTGATCGCGAGCCGGTCGCTGGCGCCTCTATTGCGGACCTGGATGAGGCGGTGTGCAAGGCGGCATTTGCGCGGGCATTGCTGACGACGCCGCGGTCTCTGCGCGGCACAAAGGATGACTCAGAGCGGCTCAAGCGGCTCAATTTCACGGATCCCCAAGGGCGGGTGATCCGTGCGGGCCTGTTGGTTGCGGGAGCGTATCCTCAGCAGTTTTTCCCAAAGCTGCACGTAGACGTGGCGGTTCATCCGGGGACCGCAAAGGGCGTTGCAGGGGAATTGCGATTCCGTGATCGGTCCATCTGCGAGGGCATGCTGGGCGAAATGATCGAGGATACCGTCACGGCTGTTGCAAAGAGCTTGAGGCGCCGGTCGGTGGTGCGTGGGCTCGGCAGGGTTGACGAGTTGGAAATACCCGAGGTTGTTTTGCGAGAGGCCGTGACCAACGCCCTCCTTCATCGCAGCTATAGCGAGTATTTCGATGGCGAAGCGGTCGCCGTAGATGTCTTTAACGATCGTGTTGAGATCACCAATCCGGGCGGGCTTTGGGGGAAGTCTCGAGCAGATTTGGCAGACGGTCGGTCGTGCTGCCGCAACGCTACGGTCATGAGGCTGATGTCACTTATCCCGCTGCCAAGCGGGGCGGGATCACCTGCTGAGGGCAATGGCTCCGGGATCCCGCTCATGATGGCGGAGATGATGGAAAACGGCCTGGAGCCGCCGGAGTTCTATCCCGCGATCGACCACTTCAAGGTGATCTTGCGCCGCCCGCACGAGGATGATGGCCGCACCTCGGCGACGACCAGGGGCGAGATTGCCGTTGAGGCGGCGCTTCGAAAGTATGGTCAAATGCCCATTCGCGAGCTTGCGGAGAAAAGCGGCATGTCTGTTAGCCAGGCGCGCCGCCGCGTGAACGACCTTATTGCTCGCGGAGTGGTCAAAGCGACCGCCCCCGCAACGAGCAGGAACCGAGAGTACCAGCTGCTGTGAGAGGAGTAGTCGGAGCGGCCCTAGAGCTCATGAGCGGTGACGGGCCTGTGCTTCTACGACGGACGGGCGCCCGCGCGGCGCCCTCGCTGCTCAGAAGGGTATCTGGGGACGCTACGGTACCGTGTGCGCGGAATGCCGGTACTCGGTGATCGGAACGACGGTACTAATTAGGCGCAGTACTCAGTTATACGTATTCATGGCCTTTTGCGGGGCGGAGGGACCGGTGCTGTGCGGGTGGGTCATTTGGGGCCGGGTTCGTTCCAACCCATCGGCGGCTGTGCGGGCCGCCGATGGGTTGGAACGAACCCGTCCCCAAATGACCCAGATAGATGGGGTCCTTTACGTGCGATGAGGGGCGCCATCATACATCTGCATCATTGTGCTGCGAGTTTATCGAGCGTGATTTCGGTGGCTTCCAGCATATGGGCCGCCTCCTGTAGATAGCACTTGGCCCCGGGGACTTGCAAGCAGCGGTCGCACCGAGGCACTCGCTAATATGCCCGCCCGAGCAGATGGTCGATCCGCTCGAGGACGCACTTTGGGATGCGGCGAATCCCTGCGAGCGCCACGACTACAACGCCGATCACTCCCTCGTGGCCGCACGCGTGCAGCTGACTCGTGATCTCGCTTCGTTCATCAACGAGGTTTGCAGCGCTTGATCTGTGGGGAATGGCTTGGATGCGCGTCGTCGGTGCCAGACGCACCGCAAAACCGCAGGATTGAAGGGGTCAAAAATTCCTGGAAATGAATTTGGTATCAATCCAAGAAGTACAAATGGAAAACGCCATATCTGACAAGGCTGTGACCTGTGGGTTCTTTGCCCGACTGGTTCCGGAGGCCCCGGGAAAGGCCCCCGATCCGCCTCTGCGCGGCCCTTTCTGCCCGATTTTTGATACCAAATACAAAACGAGATGCCCGCGCACCTTAATAAAACCTTTTACCAAGGTGCGGTTTTGCGCACGGGCGGATACAGCGATCTCCCCGTGCGTCCCGGGAACCTCAAATCATGCAAGTCCCCGCTCCGGCAGCGTCAAACGCTCCTGGAGCGGGGACGGCATCTCATCTTACCGAGGGAAACGCCGACCGAAGCATTCCGCGCCTGGTCTCCCCGCGGCCGGCGTCGGCGCAGGCACGCTACGCCTTCCACGCCTTATGGTTGTATCCGCCTCGCCACGACGACGCTGCGAAAGTCGTTACTCCGCGTTTCCCAAAGCCACAGCTAGTAAGCCGCGACAACCCGCGCAGGCAATCCGGTGGCGCCCTCGATGCGCGGCCAGCTCACGAACACGATGGCGCCCGTGGCGGGAACCTTATCGAGGTTGTCCATCACCTCTACCTGCAGATGCCCGTTGTCCAGAACCCAACGCTCACAGGCGAGGTCATCGGCCTCGACGGCCAAATAGGACGCATCGGTGTCGAAGGTCTCGTGCCCGTTCATGGCGATGCCGCGCTCGTTGTACAGGAACTGCAGCGCCTCCATCGACCAACCCGGGCAATGCTCGCCTCCCTTGTCGTCGAAGTTGTTGAGCGCATCGTTATCCGGCCAGCGTTTCGCCCAGTCGGTGCGCAGCGCCACGAATGCTCCTTCGGGAATGCGGCCGTGCTCGGACTCCCACGCCTCGATGTCCTCGACCGTGATGGCAACATCCGGACCCTGCTGGGCGATTTTGGGCGTGAGGTCGATCACGACGAGTGGCATGACCATATCGGTGGCGCCGTAAGCTTCCGAGCCCACCGCGCCGGGCGTGAAGTGGTTGGGGAAATCGACATGCGTGCCGAACTGCCCGGGGAACTTGTAGGTGTGGATACGGCAGGAGAGCATTTCCTCGTCGTAGTCGAATACCGTGCGGCAGAGTTCCACCGAGCCCTCCGGGATGCCCGCCCAATACGGGCTGTCGTCGGTAAGCGGATGGGAGAGCTCCACCCAGGTGGCGCTCTTCAGTTTGTCGAGTTCGGTCCACAGGCTCATGGGTCGTCCTTTTTCGCGACGGGGGAGGGCTCAAAGATTGCCCCTGCCCAGATGGTAGCAGGCACGTGTTTTCGATTCGATTCCCGCTTTGAGAAGATGGGGGCGTTTCGGCGCAGTGTTGCAGCGTCCGTGCGGGAAAGTCTCTGTGAGGCAGCCGTGGATACGGGGGCTCGTGTAGACGTGCGCACCGAAGGGGTGTCCCCGGCGTGCAAAAGTGCATGCGGAAGGTACGTCCCCGATTTGCATTCCGGGCGCCCGGGCCGCCGTGGCGCCTTCCCGCAGAAACCGTCGCGACGGATTTTGCGGGAACGGCGGTGGCGTTTTGCATAACGGCCAACACGACATGACCGCTCACCTCGTGGTTCTGCATCCTACCAAAGTCGGCATGCATATTTCGTCCGGGCTTCCCGCAGAAACCGTCACGATGTCCAGCATGGGTTGGAACGAACCCGTCCCCAACCAACCCATCCTCCCAAAGGGGTGTCCCCAATTTGCAAAAGTGCATGCAAAAGGTACGTCCCCGATGTGCACGTCCCCTATTTGCACGTCCGTCTTGCGTAGGATCGACGTCGCGAGCCCGACGCGCCAAAAAAGAGGGCGGCCCGGATTCATCCGGACCGCCCTAACGCCCCCGCGACACCCCTGTCTGCAGGAAGCGCCTCGTTACGCGAAGTACGCCACGCCGCTCTCGAAGATCGGCATGAACTTGTTGCCCGGGACGTTGGCGTACAAGCCCTCGCCGCGGCGCTCGACATGGCCCATCTTGCCGAAGACGCGGCCGTCGGGGGAGGTGATGCCCTCGATGGCGGCAACGGAGCCGTTGGGGTTCACATCGAGGTCCATGGACGGCGTGCCGTTCGCATCCACATACTGCGTAGCGATCTGGCCGCCCGTAATGAGTTTCGCGAGCACGTCGTCGTTGGCCACGAAACGGCCCTCGCCGTGGCTGATGGCCACGGTGTAGATGTCGCCCGGGGTGCAGGCGGAAAGCCACGGGGACAGGCTGC
This sequence comes from uncultured Collinsella sp., assembly GCA_944321445.1. GTDB lineage: Bacteria > Actinomycetota > Coriobacteriia > Coriobacteriales > Coriobacteriaceae > Collinsella. The sequence continues at coordinate 14,987 of CALULJ010000003.1, read as the reverse complement.
TCGCCACGCGCGTGCGCACCAGGCGGCTCTGGTGACGGCCGATGGTGTTGAAGGTCAGCGTGGGGGCATCCGGCGTGGCGTCGACGATGTCGCCGTAGGGCACGAGGCCGAGCTTCACGAGCGCCTGGAAGCCGTTGCAGATGCCGAGCATAAGGCCATCGCGGTTCTGCAGCAGGTCGCGAACGGCCTCGGTGACCTCGGGGGCGCGGAAAAACGCCGTGATGAACTTCGCGGAGCCGTCGGGCTCGTCGCCGCCGGAGAAGCCGCCGGGGATCATGACGATCTGGCTCTCGCGGATGCGGCGCGCCAGCTCATGGGTGCTCTCGGCGACTGCCTCGGGCGTGAGGTTGTTGATCACGAAGGTGCCGGCCACGGCGCCTGCGGCACGGAATGCGCGGGCGGAGTCGTACTCGCAGTTGTTGCCCGGGAACACGGGGATGATCACGCGCGGGCGCGCGAACTTCTCGCCGGTGTAGACGTGCGGCGCCTCAGCGGTGAAGGTGACCGGCTCCACAGCGGGCAGCTCGGTGCCAGCGGGCGTGCGGTAGGGGAACACGCTCTCAAGAGCATTCTCCCAGGCCTCCTGCAGCTCGGTGAGATCGATGGTCTCGTCGGCGGTGTCGAGCACATAGGCCTCGACAGTGGTGCCGAGCGGCTCGATGACAAGGCCCTCGGGCGCGCCCTCGAGCACCGCGTCGGCATCGTCGGAAAGTTCGACCACGAAGCTGCCGTACATGGGCTCGAAGAGGCTATCGACATCGACATCCTCGGCGAGCTCCAGGCCGATCTGGTTGCCCAGGCTCATCTTGAACAGGGCCTCGGCGGTGCCGCCGTAGCCGGGCGTGGAGATGGCGAGCGCTGCGCCGGATGCGGTGAGCTTCTCGACGAGCGTGAAGACGTCGAGCAGCTGTGCCACATCGGGGCGCCAGTCCTCGCCGTAGGTGGCAGGAGCGATGCGCACGACGCGATGCGTGATGCCCTTGAACTCGGGCGACACGGCGCCGGACGCCTTGCCCACGGCTACGGCGAACGAGACGAGCGTGGGCGGCACGTCGAGATCCTCGAACGAACCGGACATGGAGTCCTTGCCGCCGATGGCGCCAATACCCAGGTCGACCTGGGCCATCAGTGCGCCCAGCACCGCGGCGACGGGCTTGCCCCAGCGTTCGGGCTCGGTGCGCAGGCGCTCGAAATACTCTTGGAAGGTGAGGTAGGCGCCCTCGTGCGCAAAGCCGGCGGCAACGAGCTTGGCCACGGACTCGACGACCGACAGGTACGCGCCTGCGAACTGGTCTTTCTCCATGAGGAAGGGGTTGAAGCCCCAAGCCATCGCGGAGGCCGTGGTGGTCTCGCCGTCCACGGGGAACTTGGCGACCATGGCCTCGGCGGGCGTGAGCTGCGTCTTGCCTCCGAACGGCATGAGCACGGTCGCCGCGCCGATGGTGGAGTCGAAGCGCTCGGAGAGACCCTTGTTGGAGCACACGTTGAGGTCGGTCACGAGGTTCGCCATGCGCTCGGCGAGCGTCGTGCCCTTCCATGCGGGCTGCCACACGGAGCGCGCCTCCACGTGCGCGGCCTGATGCTTGGGCGCGCCGTTGGATGCCAAGAACTCACGGGTGAGGTCGACGATGGCCACACCCTGCCATGCCATGCGGACGCGCGGCTCATGGGTGACCTCGGCGATGACGGTAGCCTCGAGGTTCTCCTCGGCGGCATAGCCCATGAACTCGTCGACGTCATCTTCGGCCACGGCCACGGCCATGCGCTCCTGCGACTCGGAGATGGCGAGCTCGGTGCCGTCGAGGCCCTCGTACTTCTTGGTTACCTGGTCGAGGTCGATGTACAGGCCGTCAGCGAGCTCGCCCACGGCCACGGACACGCCGCCCGCGCCGAAGTCGTTGCAGCGCTTGATGAGGCGGCAGGCGTCGCCGCGGCGGAACAGGCGCTGCAGCTTGCGCTCGATGGGGGCGTTGCCCTTCTGGACCTCGGCGCCGTCCTTCTCGATGGACTCGACGTTGTGAGCCTTGGACGAACCGGTGGCACCGCCGATGCCGTCGCGGCCGGTGCGGCCGCCGAGCAGGATGATCTTGTCGCCGGGTGCGGGGCACTCGCGGCGCACGTGGTCGGCGGGCGTGGCGCCCACGACGGCACCGATCTCCATGCGCTTGGCAACGTAGCCCGGGTGGTACAGCTCGGAGACCTGACCGGTCGCGAGACCGATCTGGTTGCCGTAGCTCGAATAGCCGGCGGCCGCGGTGGTCACGAGCTTGCGCTGCGGCAGCTTGCCGGCAAGCGTCTCGGACACGGGGACGGTCGGGTCGGCAGCGCCGGTCACGCGCATGGCCTGGTACACGTAGCTGCGGCCAGACAGCGGGTCGCGGATGGCGCCGCCGATGCAGGTGGCGGCGCCGCCGAACGGCTCGATCTCGGTGGGGTGGTTGTGGGTTTCGTTCTTGAACAGGAACAGCCAGTCCTGGTCCTCGCCGTCCACGTCGACGGTGACCTTGACCGTGCAGGCGTTGATCTCTTCGGACTCATCGAGGTTCTTGAGTTGACCGGTCTTCTTGAGGTACTTGGCGCCGATAGTGCCCATGTCCATGAGGCAGACGGGCTTCTCGTCGCGACCGAGCTCGTGGCGGATCTCCATGTAGCGGTCGAAGGCGGCCTGCACCACGGCGTCGTCGATCGTGATGTCGGTGAGCACCGTGCCGAAGGTGGTGTGGCGGCAGTGGTCGGACCAGTAGGTGTCGATCACACGGATCTCGGTGATGGTGGGGTCGCGCCCCTCATCGCGGAAGTACTGCTGGCAAAACGCGATGTCCGCCTCGTCCATGGCCAAGCCGCGCTCGGCGATGAAGGCGGCGAGTTCCTCGGAGGTGAGCTCGCGGAAGCCGTTGAGCACCTCGACCGGCTCGGGGTCGGGGATCTCGGTGGTGAGCGTCTCGGGCTTATCGAGGCTGGCGATGCGCGCCTCGACCGGGTTCACCACGTAATGCTTGATGGCGTCCACATCGGCATCCGAGAGGTCGCCGGTGAGGATATACACCTTGGCGGAGCGCACGGTGGGGCGCTCGCCCTGGGAGATGAGCTGGATGCACTCGCTTGCGGAGTCGGCGCGCTGGTCGAACTGTCCTGGCAGGAACTCGACAGCGAACACGACCGCACCGGGTACGTCGGGCAGCTCGTCGTACGTGACGTCCACCTGGGGCTCCGAGAACACCACAGGCGTGCAGCGGGCGAACAACTCCTCGTCCGCGCCTTCGACGTCATAGCGGTTGAAAAGGCGCAAGCCCTCAAGGCCGGTGATGCCGAGGATGCCCGTCAGCTCGGCTTTGAGCTGGGATGCCTCGACGTCGAAGCCGGGCTTCTTCTCCACATAGATGCGAGAGACCATAGATTCCTGCCTTCCTGTGCGAATCCGGTCGTTGTCTTTCCGCGGGCGGCGGCTGCCACAGGGCGTGGGGCGTCCTGCCGGTACCTTCAGCGCGCGGGCTGTTAACCCTTCCATGATACGACAGGCGATGCGCGTCGGGCATGGAAGGAGAAGAGGGGCACACGCTTGCCAGAATCCAGATGAGCATCTGGGTCAGTGCGCTCCCAGATCGGGGCGACGCACGGGGAGGGGCTCCCTTCCGCGCGCCGCCCGTCACCCTGAAATACCCTTGGCAAACAGGGATGCCGACGGGGTATACTCAGTACGAACAGAAGGTTTTAAGCCATCCTGCGGATTAGGGTTTGGTGGGTAACGCCCACACAGAACAGCCGCCTCCGCAATAAGGCGGCTGTTCCCTTATTGAGGCATCACCCACGGAAGATTAATTGGCTACGAGGGCCAGAATAATCGCGAACGCAAGAAGGAGCGTCGCCGCTGCAAGGAGCAGCGCGGTGAGTTTTGCCAAGGGGACCCCTCCTCACTCCCTGTTGGACTCGGAGGGCACCGCCCGCTCGGTCTGTTAAGCATAGCATACAGACGAACATATGTTCCCATCTATTTCAGCAGGCTCGAATATTCGCGGAGCGGTCCCGTCGCTGCTCGCCCGAAAAACCTGTTGCAAACCTGCCGTTTGTGACCACAGCTGGGTATCCTTATCTCATCCGAGCATAGAGGGAGAAAAACGATGCATATCGAGACCATCGAGCTGGAGCGCCAGCCCTACGGCACCAAGACGCCGACGCTGACCGTGTACGCGCAGGACAACATCCCCGTGCAGGCGGGCCGTAAGCGCCCCGCCGTGGTGATCTGTCCCGGAGGAGGCTATCAGCGCTGCTCGGAGCGCGAGGGCGAGCCCGTTGCGCTCGCGTTCGCTGCGCGCGGCTACCAGGCGTTCGTGCTCGACTACACCGTGCTCGACCATGCGCAGGCGGCGCGCGGCAAGGCGCTGTTGCCGTATCCGCTCTACGACCTCGCTCATGCGATCGCCCTGGTGCGCGAGCGCGCAGACGCGTGGTCGGTCGACGAGGACCGCATCGCTATCGCGGGCTTTTCGGCGGGCGCCCATCTGTGCGCCGCCTATTCCGCGCTGTCGCGTCGTCTGACCTTCCCCTTCGACGCGGATTGTCCGCTGCGTGACATCAGCGTGTCCGCGCAGATCCTGTGCTATCCCGTCATCGATTTCTCGTGCGGCTGGCCCGGCGACGATGTCATCGCCGGCGCGATCAGCGATGACAAGGAGCTCTGGGCGGTTCAGGACCTGGTGGACAAGGATACGCCGCGCACCTTTATATGGCATACGGCAGAAGACGGTTTCGTCCCCGTTCGCAATACCCTGCGTTACGCGGAGGCGCTCGATGCCGCCGACGTCGATTTCGATTGCCATGTATTCCACCGCGGACGTCACGGGCTATCCCTCGCCACCGACCAGACCGGCGGGGATGACGAGCACATCGATCCCCATGTTGCGCGCTGGCTCGACCTGGCTATCGAATGGCTCGAGGAGGATCCGCGCTAGCGGTTGGTGCCGCGTTCGGGCAAGGAATGCAGACAGGAGGGAGGCGCCGTGTACGAACTGACCGACGAGGAGTTCGAGGCCATCGTCGAGAAGACCCTTGCGGCCATGCCGGCGCGCTTCCTCGATTCGCTGGAAAACGTGGCTATCGTCGTGGCGGATGAACCCAGCCGCCATCAGCGCCGGGCGCTGCATGACAAGGGGGCCGAGTCGCGTGGAACCGAGCTGCTCGGTCTCTACGAGGGCGTGCCTTTAACGCTGCGCGGTGCCGGCTACGGCGACGGCGAGGTGCCCGATGTCATCAGCATCTTCAAGGGGCCACATGAGCGCTGCTCTTCCAGCTATGAAGCCATTGCGGAGCAGATCCGCAAAACGGTCGTGCATGAAATCGGCCATTATTTCGGCAACGACGAGGCCATGCTCTGCGCAATGGGGTATTGAGTTTTTGGCTTACCCCTCAACGCTGCTGGGTGCGAGCCAGGGCTTGATGAATCCGATGGGGAAGGCGGCAAACGCGACGCCGATGGCAGCCGCGCTCGCGCTCTCGTGCAGGGCGACCTGGTAGAGGCCATAGGTTGCCAACACGCAGACAAGCGCTGTCTCGATGTAGATCCAAACACCGGCAATGGGCACGTTGAGCGCAAGCCCGTGATGGCGCGCGGGCAGCTGTCCCTGCATCTTGTAGACATGCATCATGAACGCGGTGCGCGGGCCGGCTGCAAGGCAGGCGGCGGCAAGCGTCACCAGGTTGAAGGGCGACCCCGAAGCGTAGGCGTATGCGGCGGCGCCGGCGGCCAGCACGTAGGTGACGGCGGTGAGGATCCAGGCCATGATGCTCCTTTACGCGGGTGAGCCGGCATGCAATGTCGGCAGGACGTCGCCCATTCTACGCGCAGGTTCGTTGTTACGCTTTGGTACGCGTACCATTTGCAGGTTCAAAATCCGAGTCGTTTCTAACCTGGCCCCCGTCCCCAGAGAGGCCAAATCAAAATAGCGGGGAGCCCGAACGCGTTAGGCGCCCGGGCTCCCCGTGCAGGTGGCTCTATTGCAAGCCGTGCGCTACTCGTTCGCTTCGGCGCCCTCTGCCCAGGCATCGACGTTCTCGATGCGGATCACGCTCGCGACGCTCTCGACCGCATCGAGCGCCTCCAAAGCGGCGCGCGCAGCGGCCATGTCGCGCTCGAGCGCGGTATGGGTGAGGAACACCACGGAGCACTTGGTGCCGTCGCCGTCTTGCAGCTGGTTGATCTGCGAGATGGAGATGCCGTGCTGCGAGAAAGCGTCGACCACCGGGGCCAGTGTGCCCACCTCGTCTTTCACCACGAGGCGCACGTAATAGCGGGTGGCGAGGTCGTCGATGGAACGGATGGGCAGCACGCGCTCGAAAGGTTTGATTTCGGCCTGCACCTGCTCGTTGTGGCTGATGGCGTCCGCCAGTGCCAGCACGTCACCCACCACGGCGCTCGCGGTGGGGAAGGAGCCCGCGCCCGCGCCGTAGAACATGGTCTCACCCACGGCATCGCCCACCACGTACACGGCGTTCATGGCGCCCGACACGCTGGCGAGCATGTGGTTCGCGGGAATCATGGTGGGGTGCACGCGCACGTCGACGCCCTCGGGGGTGTTGCGGCCGATGCCCAGCAGCTTCACCACGTAGCCGAGGCTCTTCGCCTGCGCGATGTCGGCGGCGGACACGTTGCGGATGCCCTCCTGGAACACGTCATCGGTGGTGATGCGCGTGTGGAACGCGATGGAGGAGAGGATGGCGACCTTGCTCGCGGCGTCGAAGCCGTCGACGTCGGCGGTGGGGTTCGCCTCGGCGTAACCCAGGCGCTGCGCGTCTGCGAGCACCTCGTCGAAGTCCAGGCCCTCGGCGTCCATGCGGGTGAGGATGTAGTTGGTGGTGCCATTCAGAATGCCCGCGACGGTGAGGATCTCGTTGCCCACGAGGGCATGCTCAAGGGCGTTCACGATGGGGATGCCGCCGCCCGCAGACGCCTCGCAGCGGATCTGCACGCCGTTTTCCGCCGCGAGCTTCGCCAGCCGCTCAACGTGGCGACCCAGCAGGGCCTTGTTCGCGGAGACCATGTGCTTGCCGCTCGTGAGGGCTGCCTCGAAGATCTCGGTTGCGGGATGATCGCCGCCGATGAGCTCGATCACGATGTCGATGTCGGGATCGGAGACTACGTCGTGCCAGTCGGTCGTGAAGTTCTCGGGGGCGATACCCAGCTCGGCAGCGCGCTCAGGTTCCAGGGCGCTCGCCTTCTTCAGCTGTACGTCGATGCCGTAGGCCTTGAGGTACTCGTCGCGATGGCGGGCGATGAGGCGGGCGACGCCGCCGCCCACGGTTCCCAGGCCGATGAGGCCGACGTTGACGGTGCGTGCGGTGCTGTCCATGGTGTCTCCTTTGCCGTGATGCGTCCGAAATGTCATATACGGTTCCATTGTGCCATCTGCGCGCGGCTCCGCGGTCAGCGAATCGGACTTGCAACAATGCGCACGGGGAGGCGTCAAGGGGCGGGCAGGCGGTTTTTCCAAACCTTTCGCTTCGCGTGTGTAACAAAGATGTTACACAGGGGGTCGAGATGCCCGGCGCGGCAAAACGGCAGGTCGACTTTAGTGCGCGCGAGCAGCCATCTGCGCGAATGCCCGTACCAGCCAAAACACGCCTTACGTTTTTCCTCCAAAACGAGTAAGGTAGTGCGAACCACCACGATGCAAAACAGCGGGGGAAACGCGCAAGGTTTTACGAGGTGGTCGTTTTATTATTCCGCCAGATCACCTGGCCGCAATGCGAGAGGAGAGCCGCTATGTCGAGCCTCACCGGTACGTCATTCAACCCTGTCGTCAGCCGCAGGAGCATCATCGCAGGTATTGCAGGTCTGGGGGCCGCGGGCGTTCTCGCTGGCTGCTCCAACGACGAGGGCGGCCAGTCCGCCGGCAGCACCTCCGGTTCCGCTTCCGGCGCCACCTTCAAGATCGGCGGCATCGGACCCACCACCGGCGCTGCGGCCATCTACGGCAACGCGGTGAAGAACGGCGCCCAGATCGCTGTCGACGAGATCAACGCCGAGGGCGGCGACATCCAGTTCGAGCTCAACTTCCAGGACGACGAGAACGACGCCGAGCGCTCCGTCAACGCCTACAACAACCTCAAGGACTGGGGCATGCAGATTCTCATGGGCACCGTCACCACCACCCCGTGCGTGGCCGTGTCCTCCGAGACCAACGCCGACAACATGTTCCAGATCACCCCGTCCGGCTCCTCGACCGACGTCATCGGCGGCCAGCCCGACGCGGACGGCAACATCTCCACGCCGCGCAAGGAGAACGTCTTCCAGATGTGCTTCACCGACCCCAACCAGGGTGCGGCCTCTGCGCAGTACATCTCCGAGCAGGCGCTTGGCACCAAGATCGCCATCATCTACAACAACTCCGACACCTACTCCACCGGCATCTACAACAGCTTCAAGGCCGAGGCCGAGGCCGACGGTCTGGAGATCGTGTCCGAGACCACCTTCACCGATGACTCCGCGACCGACTTCTCCGTGCAGCTGAACGACGCGAAGAACGCCGGTGCCGACCTGGTGTTCCTGCCGATCTACTACACCCCGATCTCGCTGATCCTCACCCAGGCCAACCAGATGGGCTATGCGCCCAAGTGGTTCGGCGTCGACGGCATGGACGGCCTGCTGACCGTCGAGGGCTTCGACACCTCGCTCGCCGAGGGCTGCATGCTGCTGACCCCGTTCGTCGCCACCGCCGAGGACGAGGCCACCCAGGACTTCGTCGCCAAGTTCGAGGAGGTCGCCAGCGAGACCCCCAACCAGTTCGCCGCCGACGCCTACGACTGCATCTACGCGCTGAAGAGCGCGCTCGAGCAGGCCGGTGTCACCCCCGATACGGACTACTCCGACATCTGCGACGCGCTCGTCGAGGTCTTCACTTCCGGTGACTTCTCGTTCACGGGCCTCACCACCGCCGGCGAGGCTGCCACCTGGTCCGATACCGGCGAGATCTCCAAGCAGCCCATGGGCATGGTCATTCAGGACGGCGTCTACATGCCGCTCGATGCCTAAGGCTTAACGCATACGTACGGATTGAGCGGAGGCTGCCTGCCGCAGGGCGGCCTCCGCTTTCGGTTTATGAATTGGAAGAAAGGAGGGGCCATGGAAGTTCTCGCCAACATCATCAACGGCGCGAGCCTGGGCAGTGTGTACGCCATCATCGCCTTGGGCTACACCATGGTGTACGGCATCGCCAAGATGCTCAACTTCGCGCACGGCGACGTCATCATGGTGGGCGCCTACATCTGCTTTTGCGCCGTGAGCTACCTGGGGCTCCCAGCTCTCGCGGGTGTTCTGCTCTCGGTCGTCGGCTGCACGGTGCTCGGTATCGTGGTCGAGCGTCTCGCCTACAAGCCCCTGCGCAACGCCCCGTCGCTGAACGTGCTCATCACCGCCATCGGCGTGAGCTACTTTCTGCAGAACGCGGCGCTCATCATCATGGGCTCCGACCCCAAGTCGTTCTCGTCCATCATCGCCCTGCCTGCGCTGCAGCTCTTTGACGGTCGTCTCACCATCAGCGCCACCGCGGTAATCACCATCCTCGCGTGCGTGATCATCATGGTCGCGCTCACGCTCTTCACCACGAAGACCAAGATGGGCAAGGCCATGCGCGCCTGCTCCGAGGACCGCGACGCCGCTCAGCTCATGGGCATCAACGTGAACTCCACCATCTCGATGGTGTTCGCCATCGGCTCGGGCCTCGCGGCCATTGCGGGTATCCTCATGTGCTCCGCGTACCCCACGCTCATGCCCACCACCGGCTCCATGCCCGGCATCAAGGCCTTCACGGCGGCGGTGCTCGGCGGCATCGGCTCCATTCCCGGTGCGGCGCTCGGCGGCGTGCTGCTGGGCATCATCGAGATCCTGGCCCGCGCCTACATCTCCACGCAGCTCGCTGACGCCGTGGTCTTCGCGGTGCTCATCGTCATGCTGCTCATCCGTCCGGCCGGCTTGCTCGGCAAGCCCGTGAACGAGAAGGTGTAGGTGAGACTATGGGTATCAAGGCTTTGAAGCCGCAGACGCGCTCGACGATCATCACCTATGCTATCGTGATCGTTGCGTTCTTCGCGGTCACGGTGCTCGACGGCATGGGCTTCATTTCCAACTCGCTGTCCGGCCAGCTCGTTCCCATCTGTGCATACGTGTCGCTTGCCGTATCGCTGAACCTCGTCGTCGGCGTGTCGGGCGAGCTGTCGCTCGGCCATGCGGGCTTCATGAGCGTCGGCGCCTTCACGGGCGTCGTGGCCGCCGGCTGCCTCACGCGCATGGGCGTCGAGTCCGAGATCCTGCTGTTCGTGGCGGCTGCCGTGATCGGTGCCGTCGCGGCCGGCATCATCGGCTTTTTGGTGGGCATCCCCGTCATGCGCCTGCGCGGCGACTACCTGGCCATCGTGACCCTGGCGTTTGGCGAGATCATCAAGAACCTGCTGAACAACTTCTATATCGGCGTGGACGACGCCGGCCTGCACTTCTCGATGACCGACAGCTCGTCGCTCGGCATGACGCAGGGCGCCATCCTCATCAACGGCCCCAAGGGCGCTGTCGGCATCGATAAGATCTCGACGTTCGCCCTGGGCATCCTGCTCGTGCTCATCACCGTGGCCGTGGTGCTCAACCTCATGCACAGCCGCGACGGCCGTGCCATCATGGCCGTGCGCGACAACCGTATCGCAGCGGAGAGCGTGGGTATCAACGTCACCAAGTACCGCCTCATGGCCTTCACCGTGGCCTCCGCCCTGGCGGGCGCCGCAGGCGTTCTGTACGCCATGAACTATTCGACCATCACGCCGTCGCAGTTCGACTTCAACCAGTCGATCCTCATCCTGGTGTACGTGGTTCTGGGCGGCATGGGCAACATCTCCGGTTCCATCGTCTCCGCCGCGTTCCTCACGGTGCTGCCCGAGGTTCTGCGTCCCATCAACAACTACCGCATGCTCATCTACGCGGTCGTGCTCATCCTCGTGATGGTCGTGCCCAACACCAAGATCTACCAGCGTCTGGCCGATGCTGTGCGCTCCAAGCTGCGCCGTGAGCCCAAGGTGCCGGTTGCGGCTGCGGAAGGCGGTGAGGCAGATGAGTAAGTTTACCGATTTCGCCAAGCAGCGCCGCGAGGGCACCAAGATGGTGCCGGTGCCGAGCGTCTCCATCATGCCCGAGCGCGATCTGGGCCGTGCCCCGGCGCTCGAGTGCCTGCACCTGGGCATCGACTTCGGCGGCCTGAAGGCGGTCGACGACTTCAACATCACCGTCGGTCGCACCGAGATCTGCGGTCTCATCGGTCCCAACGGCGCTGGCAAGACCACGGTGTTCAACCTGCTCACCAAGGTGTACCAGCCCACGCGCGGCACCATCATGGTGGACGGCCGCGACACGGCTGGTCTCGACCCGGCACGCGTGAACCGTCTGGGTGTGGCGCGCACGTTCCAAAACATCCGTCTGTTCAACACGCTGACGGTGGAGGAGAACGTCGCGGTGGGCCTGCACAACCAGCACCACTGCGGCATGGCGACTTCCATCCTGCGTCTGCCGCACCACTGGAAGAGCGAAAAGTACTACCACGAGCGCGCGCTCGAGCTGCTCGACATCTTCGACATGGCGGGTCTGGCCGACCATGAGGCGGGAAGCCTGCCCTATGGCGCCCAGCGTCGTTTGGAGATCGTGCGCGCCTTGGCCACGAACCCCAAGCTGCTGCTGCTCGACGAGCCGGCTGCCGGCATGAACCCGTCCGAGACGGCTGAGCTCATGGAGAACATCGTCAAGATTCGCGACCAGTTCCAGATCGCCATCATGCTCATCGAGCACGACATGAACCTCGTCATGAACATCTGCGAGGGCATCTGCGTGCTCAACTTCGGCAAGATCATCGCCAAGGGCACGCCCGAGGAGATTCAGCAGAACGACGCCGTCATCGAGGCGTACCTCGGCAAGCAGAAGGAGGTGGAGGCGTAGTGCTTTCCGTCTATAACATCAACGTGTGGTACGGGGCGATCCACGCCATCAAGAACGTCTCCTTCGAGGTCAACGACGGCGAGATCGTGGCGCTTATCGGTGCGAACGGCGCCGGCAAGTCCACGACGTTGAAGACCCTCTCGGGCCTGCTGCGCTCGCGTTCGGGCTCCATCAAGTTCATGGACCAAGACATCATGCACATGTCTGCCGAGAAGATCGTGGAGAACGGCTTGGTGCACGTGCCCGAAGGCCGTCGTATCTTCCAGCAGATGACGGTCGAGGAGAACCTCGACATGGGCGCCTACACGCAGCCGCGCGATACCATCGCCGGCAACCTCGAGCGCGTGTACGAGCACTTCCCGCGCCTGAAGGAGCGTCGTCGCCAGATTGCCGGCACGCTGTCGGGCGGCGAGCAGCAGATGCTCGCCATGGGTCGCGCGCTCATGGCCAACCCCAAGCTGCTCATGCTTGACGAGCCCTCGATGGGCTTGGCGCCCATCTTGGTTGAGCAGATCTTCGAGATTATCCAGGCTCTGCACAAGGCGGGTACCACCATCCTGCTCGTTGAGCAAAACGCGCAGGCAGCGCTCTCCATCGCCACGCGCGGCTACGTCATGGAGACCGGCACCGTCACGCTGACCGGTTCCGGCCAGGAGCTGCTGCACAACGACGACGTGCGCAAGGCCTACCTCGGCGGATAGCAGCGCGTAGAATAGGTTTTTGCCAGCACGCGGCGTCCTTCGCTTCCAGCTGCGAAGGACGCCGTATTTTTGTGCCACATCAGGCGGGCCGGTCTGTCCCAAGGTGGCCTGCCCCATGGCATAATGCTGGCGGAAACCATCGAGTGAGGAGGTCCCATGCAAACGCTTCCGCAGCGAATCGATCCGGCGCCTCAGGCGTTTTTCTTCGATGTGGATGGCACGCTTGTCTCCCATAGGACCAAGCGCGTCCCGCCCAGTACCGTTGAGGCGCTCGATGAGCTGCGTCGCCGAGGCAACAAGGTGTTTGTTGCCACTGGTCGCTCCATGAGCGAGTTTCATTTTCTGCCGCTGCAAGACCTCACGTTCGACGGGTACGTTCTCGTGGGTGGCCAGGAGGCCCGCGATGCTGACCGCAACGTTGTGTTCGCCGACCCCATCGTGGGGCACGATCTTGACGTGCTTCATGAGGAATTCTATGCACGCCGTCGTCCGATCCTGTTTTACGAGTCGGTCCGCATGTACATCAACTTAGTTACCGACCACGTGCGCCAGGTTGAAGAGGAGGTTTCCACGCCGGTTCCCGAAATCGACGAGCCGTGTCCCGACCTTCCGGTGCTCAAGGCGATCGTGTACGAGGATTCGCTGCGCGAGGACGATCTTATGAGCCGCCTTCCCGGCTGCAAGGCGACGCGCTGGCATCGTGGAGCATACGATATCGTTCCCGCTCATGGTGGCAAGGTTGCTGGCATCAAGGCGCTGCTCGACCATTTTGGCATCGCTCCCGAGAGGACCATGGCCTTTGGCGACGGCGAAAACGATGCCGATATGCTGCGCTTCGCGCGCATAGGCGTGTGCATGGGAAACGGTGACGCGGATGCGCACGCCGCGGCGGACTACATTTGCGGCGACATCGATGACGATGGTCTCGCCCGCGCGCTGGAGCATTTCGGCCTTATATAGCGTGGGCACACGTGTTGGGCAGCGCAGTCGATCTGCCGGCTAGACATTTTGGGTCGATTTGCATTTTTAACGCGCCCATATGGCGGAGCCTGAGCGGTAGATGCGCATCGATGCGGTGCGCTCGCTCGGCGATAGCGCTCTAAAACGCGCTGGGCACGCGGTGGGACGGGTCGAGAGGGCCGATTTGCGGCAACCGGTAGCAGTGCTAAAAATGCATATCGACCCAGAATGTCTAGGTTGCGTGAAAGGACGGCATCGTGCAGGGGCGTTACCCGTTTTGACGCTGGTCTTTCGTGCGCAACAGGCGCTTGGCGACCGACACCTTGCGCTCGCGTTCCTCGGTGTCCTCGGCGCACAGGTGCTCGATTACATGTCCAAACGTCGCGGCGAGAATCTGCTGAAACAGCGTGCCGCACATGACGGGGAATACGGTCTCGCCGGGGAAATACTGCGCTGCAATAACCGCGCCCGACGATATGTTGCGCAGGCCGCAGCAAAAGCTCGAGGTTGCGAGCAGGGGTTGCGAGCCGTGCATGAGGCGTCCGGCAAGCAGTCCCCAGAAAAAGCCCGAGGTCGCGAACACCAAGATAAACAGCGCGACCTCGAGGCGCTGCAGGTTCATGTGCAACACGTACTCGCTCATCGAGGTCGAGTTCGCCGTAATGAGGATGATGGTGATGAAACGGCTCGCCGGTGAAAGGGCGGGGGAGAGGGTTTCGCGTCCCCATCCGTGCGTGAGTTCGTTGACCACGATGCCAGCGAGCGCAGGCAAAGCAATCATGAACAGCATGTCGGTCATCATGCCCATCGCGTCGATATGGATGGACGCGCCCAAAAGTACGGACAGCGTGAGCGGGATGGTCACCGGTGAGATAACGGTTGAAACAAGAATCGACGCAAGGCACAGGGGTCCGTCGCCCTCATAGATGCCCACCCACATGAAGCTGATGACCGCGATGGGCACGCTGTACTCGAGCACGATACCCGCGACGAGGTTCGGGTTGCTGCCGAAAAACACCGTGCCCAACAGGTAGGCGAGCACGGGCATGAACACCTCGGCGATCAGCAAGATCACCAGGAGCTTCAAAGGATGCCGGAAGACCTCGACAAGCTGGCGAAACGTGTTGGAAAGCGAACCTTGGAACGTCATGATGGCGAAAATGAACGGCACGATGGCCTTGAGCGGGCCGAAGACGCCCGGGAGCAGGACGCCTGTAGCGACGCAAAGAGGCACGAAGTACGCCATATGCTTGCCGATGAACGCGCCCAGCTGCTTCCAACGCTCCATGAACCGATCCCCACCTTATTTCTTTACGCAAACGATTTCCTATCCTAGAGCTAGCATGTTACGGGTTGATTGCGGG
>CALULJ010000002.1 GCA_944321445.1 uncultured Collinsella sp. | reverse complement strand
CATGTATCGCTCCGGAGAGAGCGAGTACCTCATCAACTCCAGCCCGTGCCGTTTGATGGATATCCAGGACATCCTGAACGATTCCGGCTTGGGCAAGGACACGCATTCCATCATCAGCCAGGGCAAGCTCGACGGCATCTTGCAAAGCCGCCCCGAGGAGCGCCGCAGCCTCATCGAGGAGGCTGCGGGCATCTCGAAGCATAAGCGCCGCAAAGAGCGCGCGACGCGCAAGATCGCTTCGATGGATGAGCACCTGAAGCGAGCGCGCGACATCAACCGTGAGGTCAATCGGCAGCTGAAGCCCCTCGAGCGCCAGGTCGATCGCGCGCGCAAGCATCGCGACCTCACTGCCCGCGCGCGCGAGCTCACGCAGATCCTCGCCGTTGATGAACTGCGCGAGCTACAGGCGAACTGGGCCGACCTCGAGACGCGCAGCAAGCAGGCGGACGCCGCCTTGGAGCTTGCACGCTACCGGCTGGGGGAGAAGCAGCGTGAGCTTGAGAAGCTGCAGGTGATGCTTGAGGAAAAGGGCCTGTTCGTCGGCGATCTGGGCGAGCGCCGTCGCCATATGCAAGACATCGTCGGCCGCATCGGGTCCGATATGCGCCTGCTGGAAGAAAAGGGCCGCAACATGGTTGCGCGCCTCTCCGATATGCGCGGCACGCTTTCGGGCTCGGAACATCAGCGCAAACGCGTCGTCGAGGACCTCGAAGACATCCGTCGCCAGCTCGACGAGGTCCGCGCGGCTGCTGAGGTCGCCCAGGCTGAGGTTGACGAGTTGGGGCCCGCTGCCGATGTCCTGCACGAGCGGCGCGTTGAGCTCGATGGGCGCATCAGCGATCTCAACCGCCAACGCCGCGACGCGCAGCGCACCGCCGATTCCGCGGCGCTCGAATACGTGAAGGCGAAGGAGACGGTCTCGAACGCCGAGATCGAGGATTCCATGTTCGCCTCTCGCCTCGAGCAGATCTCCTCGCAGGTCGATACGGTCCGCGCATCGCTTGAAAGCAGGCGCGATCGCGCCGACGAGATCGATGCGCTGCTTGCCGAGGCGCGCGATCGGCGCGAGGAGGCCAAGGCATCTATGGATGCCGCCCGTGCAGCGCTCGAGGACCGTCGAGCGCGCGAGGCGGAGGCGCGCACGCGCCATTCCGAGGTCACTTCGGAGCTTGCCAGCTTGAAGAAACTCGACGAGCGCATGGCCGATGCCTCTCCGCTCGTATCGAAGGTCTCGCGCGCCCATGCCGGAACCGTGCGCGCGCGCATGGGCGATCTCATCGAAGCGCCGCAAGATCTGGAGGATCTGGTCGAGCGGCTGCTCGCCACCGATATCGATGCGCTTGTGGTGGATAACGCCACCGCGCTCTCCGCACTTTCTGAGTTTGCGCTCACCCAGGCGTCGTCTTCGGGTGAAGCGGCGCTGATCGCGCGCTCGGTTGAGGCCCCTGAGCCCGTCGAGGGTGCCGCGGGATTCCGCCTTGTAGAACGCCTGAACGTCCGCGAGGGCTTTGGCAACGTCGTCGCGGCGGTGCTGGGTTCAGTGTACGTGGTCGACACGATCGACGACGCCCTTGCGGCACCTGCGTTTCCCGGTGTCGTATATGTCACGCGCGACGGCGCGCGCATCTATGGCGGCGGTCTTGTCCGCGTCGGCTCGGCGGGCGACGCAGCGGCAGGCACGCTCGAGCGCAAGCGCCGCATCCGTGAACTTGAGAATCTTGAGCCGGATCTCTCTGCACTGTTTGAACGTGCGGGAGAGCAGGTCGCCGAGGCTTCTGCGGCTCTTGCTGAGGTCCGTGCATCCGATGGTGACCTAGCCGGCGAGCTTGCACGTCTGGAGGGTGAGCGCACTTCGGTCCTTTCAGAAATCGGACGCCCCGAACACAGCCTTTCGCAATCGCTGTCCGAGCAGACGAATTTGGAGCGTCGTCGCGAGCAGGCTATGTCCGCTGTTCGCGAGATCCAGCCGAAGCTCGATGAGCTTGCGCAACAGCGCGATGCCGCGCGTGAAGAGGCCGACGACTTGGTCCGCCAGATCGAAGACGCGACCGATGAGCTTGAGCGCGTCCGTCGCGACGATGCCGAGGCGGCTGGTCGCTTAGCCGACGCGAAGGTCCGTGCGGCACAGGCTGCAGAGCGCCTCAAGAGCCTACAGAGCCGCGCTCCTGAACTCGAGCACCGGCTCGAGGGAATCGAGCGCCGTATCCGCGCGACGCGCCAGGCATCGCGTTCGCTCGAGGTCCTTCGCCTGCGCGTCGACCCGCTGCACGATCGCTATCTTGCGCTTTCTGAGCGCGCTATGGATTGGGCGGCGCGCTTGCGCGATCAGGCTTCCATCGAGGAGGCGGACTCCGCGTCCTTGAAGAAGACGATCGAGGCCGCGCGCTCAGAAGTGGACGCTGCGCAGGCTGCGGTCGATGCGGCCCAGGCTGAGGTGTCCGACGTGAAGGTCGTTCGCGGCAAGCTCGAAGTGCAGGTTGAAAACGCCATCCAGGCCATCACAGCAGACGGGACGACGGTTCTCGAGGAAGCCCTGGCGCTGCCTGCTCCCGACGACCGTGCCGCGTGCGAGCGTGAGCTTGCCGACCTGGTGCGCCAGATCAACAACTTGGGTCCGGTGAACCAAGTCGCGTTCGAGGAGTACGAGCGGCTTCGCGAACGCGCCGACTACATCGCGGCTCAGCTTGCTGACCTTGAGAGCGCGCGGAGCGCCTTGACGAAGATCGCCTCCGCGATCGATCGCAAGATGCGCCGCCAGTTCCTGACGACGTTCGAGAAGGTGGATGCGAACTTCCGCGAGATCTTCTCTATGCTCTTCCCGGGCGGCAGCGCGCACCTGGAGATGACCGATCCCGACCATCCGGCCGAGACCGGCATCGAGGTCGTGGCGCAGCCGCGCGGCAAGCGCATCACCAAGATGATGCTCATGAGCGGCGGCGAGAAGAGCCTGACGGCGCTTGCGCTGCTGTTTGCGGTCTACCGTACGCGCACCGTGCCGTTCTACGTGCTCGATGAGGTCGAGGCCGCGCTCGACGACTCGAATCTTGGTAAGCTTATCGGAGCCATCGATCATCTGCGCCATTCTACGCAGCTGCTGGTCATCTCGCACCAGCGCCGCACCATGGAGGACGCCGATGTTCTGTACGGCGTGTCCATGCAGGCTGACGGCGTCAGCCGCGTGGTGAGCCAGCGCCTGGACCGCAAGACCGGAAAGGTTGTGAATGCATAATGGGCCTGTTCGATTCCCTGAAGCGCGGCTTGGAGCGTAGCCGCGAGGCCATCAACGAGATCTTCTACTTCGGCGGCGACGTCGATGAGAGCTTTTGGGAGGATCTTGAGGATACGCTCGTCATGGGCGACATGGGTGCCGACATCTCGATGTCGGTAACCGACGACCTGCGCGACCTCGCTGCGCGCAAGAACCTGACGACGGCACGCCAGCTGCGCGAGGCGCTTGCCGATCGCCTGGAGGAGACGTTTATCACGCCTGATAAAGACCCCTTCACCTCGGTGCCCTCCTGCGTGCTGTTCGTCGGCATCAACGGTGCGGGCAAGACCACGACGGTCGGCAAGATTGCAAGCGCGGCCGCGCAGTCGGGCATCAAGACGGTTATCGGCAGTGCGGACACCTTCCGTGCCGCCGCCATTGAGCAGCTCGATGTGTGGGGGCAGCGCGCTGGCGTACCCGTGGTCAAGCGCGACCGCGGTGCTGACCCGGCCAGCGTATGCTACGACGTGCTCGACGTGGCGGACCGCGAGGGTGCCGAGCTCGTTCTCATCGACACGGCGGGTCGTCTGCACACGTCCGCCGATCTCATGCGCGAGCTCGCCAAGGTCGTGAACGTCACGCGTAAGCGCGCAGCCAAGTGCGTGCGCGGTCCCATGCCGGTGTACGTGGTGCTGGTCATCGATGCCGCGACCGGGCAGAACGGCCTTTCTCAGGCGCTCGAGTTCAATGAGGCCTTGGGTCTTGACGGCATCATCATGACGAAGCTCGATGGTACTGCCAAGGGCGGCATCGCCATGGCGGTATCCTCGAAACTCAAGCTCCCCATCCTGCGCATCGGCGTCGGCGAGCAGGTCGATGACCTGCAGAAGTTCGATGCTCATGCCTTCTGTCGCGCATTAGTGGGGGAGGACTGATCCCATCGGCCTTCTGAGATGCCCGACCTTGCCCTTCAATCGTCGGTCGCCGCACACTAGGCGTGCTCCCTCCTCTTTCAGGGCAATCTCGGGCATCTCAGAAGGCCGTCTCCCTTGTTGGCGTCTCTGGGGATGGGCTCTGGGGACGGGGGTGGGAGAGGACGCTTTGACGCACTTCTCCCCAGGGATAAAGTGCGTCTTCCCTGGGGAGAAGTGCGTCACGTTTGTTATTGCGGTGTATTGGGGCGGCTGCATGCATTGTGTGGGAAAATGCTGGGGAGTCCGGGTTGCTGGTGATTGAGCTCACGGAGCTTGGTCTCGTTTAGTTCGTTTCGTTTCCTTAATGAGGAGATCTGTATGTTCGAAAGCCTGTCCGATCGCCTGAATAGCACGTTTGACCGCCTGCGCGGCAAGGGCAAGCTCACTGAGGCCGATATCACAAGCGCCATGCGCGATATTCGCATGGCGCTTCTCGAGGCAGACGTCAACTTCAAGGTCGTCAAGGACTTTGTCGCCAAGACGAAAGAGCGCTGCATGACCGCCGAGGTCATGGAGTCGCTCACGCCGGCGCAAAACGTCGTCAAGATTGTTCTCGATGAGCTCACCGAGCTGTTGGGTGAGACGGAGAGCAAGCTCGTGTTCTCGAGCCGTATCCCCAACGTCATCATGCTCGTGGGCCTTCAGGGCTCTGGTAAGACGACTGCTGCCGTCAAGCTCGCCTACTTGCTGAAGAAGCAGGGTCGCTCGCCGCTGTTGGCTGCGTGCGACGTCTACCGCCCCGCTGCTGCCGACCAGCTCGCCACGCTCGGTGGCGAGATCGGCGTGCCGGTCTTCCGCGGTGATGGCGCGCACCCGGTCCAGATCGCCCAGGATGCCGTCCGCGAGGCGATCGACAACCTGCGCGACGTCGTTATCGTCGATACCGCCGGCCGCCTGCAAATCGATGAGCAGATGATGCAGGAGGCCGTTGACATCAAGCGCGCCGTGAAGCCCGACCAGGTCCTCATGGTCGTCGACGCCATGACCGGCCAGGACATCGTCAACGTCGTCGAGACCTTCGCCGAGCGCACGGATTTCGACGGCGTCATCATCTCCAAGCTCGACGGCGACGCCCGTGGCGGCGGCGCGCTTTCCGTGCGCGCCGTGACCGGTAAGCCCATCAAGTTCGTCTCGATGGGCGAGAAGCCCGACTCGCTTGAGACGTTCCATCCCGACCGCATGGCCAAGCGCATTCTAGGCATGGGCGACGTCATCGGCATCATCGAGAAGGCGCAGGAGGCCGCCGATGCCGAGACGCTCGCGTCTGCGGAGCGCATGCTGCGCGACGGCTTCACCATGAACGACATGCTCGAGCAGATGAAGGCCGTGAAGAAGATGGGCGGCATGAAGGGCATCCTGGGCATGCTCCCGGGCGGCCAGAAGATGCTCAACCAGTTGGGCGGAAACCTCGATGAGAGCATCTTTGCGCGCAACGAGGCCATGATCATGTCGATGACCAAGGAAGAGCGTGAGCGCCCCTCGATTATCAACGGCCAGCGCCGCGCGCGCATCGCCCGTGGCTCCGGCACCACGCCCACCGACGTGAACAACCTCATGAAGCAATGGGGCGAGATGAACAAGATGATGGGCCGTATGCGCTCTATGGCGCAGCAGGCCGGTGCCGGCAAAAAGGGCAAGAAGGGAAAGAAGGGCAAGAAGATGCGTATGCCCGGCATTCCCGGTATGGGCAACATGGGCGGTCTTGGCGGCCTGGGTGGCGGCAACCCCTTTGCCGGCATGGGCGGCTCGGGCGGTTCCGAGATGGACATGCTACGCGAGATGGAGCGCCAGCTTCGTAACAAGTAGCCTGTCGTTGAGCATATAATTGCTGTTCGGGCGCCACTCCCATTGCACGGGAAGGCGCCCGTTTTCGGTTGAACGGGTCTATTTCGAGACCTGGATCTCGATGCGTGTCACGAACTCGGTCTCGTCGGCGGTATCTCGGTTGTCGATCTCGTAGAACTCCAAGGGCTTTCCGCAGAGGTCAAGACCGTTTCGTTCCGCATATGCAATCAAATCGGTGAGGATGCGTCCGTTTTGCTCGTAGGGCCCGCGGTAGCGCGTAGTGAGATACTGCCCTGCCGGAATGACGAACGTACCGTCTTCGCGCGCTTCGTTGACGACGAAAAAGACGCCGTCGTATACGTTCGTTGCCCCAGAGGCAATCTCGGGGAGGGAGAGGACGGCTCCGATTTCCACCGTCATGAGGTGCGGCATCACGTCGGCAGAAACCCGGTGGAGCGCTTGGATCACATAGTCCATCTCCTCATCGAGCTCCAGGTGAGCGTCGGCCTCGACGCAGCGGCGTTGGGGACGCGCCTCCACGGCAATGGATCCCACGGACATGCGCCGCGCGGCATCGATGACATCCATGCGATGCACCAGCGCCTGTTTTCGGCTCTCGAGCCGTTCCAGCTCCCGATCGATGATGCGACGCTCCTCGTCGAGCATCGCTTTCGTTTTCTGCACGTTTTGGTCGTGCAGGTAAGAACCGATCTGCTTCATGGAGAAGCCAAGGCCGCGCAGGTCTTTGATAATCGACAGCTTGTAGAGGTCTTTCAGGCTATAGACACGGTATCCGTTGCTTGCGCGGTGGGGGATCACGATGCCCAGGCGCTCGTAATAGCGCAGCGAATCCGCACCGATATCGAAGAGCTTCGAGACCTCGCCAATGCGGTAGGTCTGTTTGGGGCGGGCGTTCTCCATGGGTCCTCCGTAGGCATTTGACCTTGGTACCGTACCAAGGTTTAGTCTACTCCTAGGAAACACGCCGGCTTGTAGGAATATCCGCGCTTGTCGGCCCGATTCGAGTCTTACGAAAGGTTTGATATCCGTGAAGCTCCCGGCTTCCCTCCATCTCGATCCGCGCGATATCGCGCGCCGCCTTGCGCTCATCGCGCTCGGTTCCGCGATCCTCACCTTCGGCATCCACAACGTCCATCAGGTTGTTGGCATCACCGAAGGCGGCGTGATCGGCGCGCTGCTGCTCGTCAACCATTGGTTCGGTCTGCCGTCCTCCATCGCTTCCCCCATTTTGGACATCGTGTGCTATGCGGTGGCGCTGCGCCTTCTGGGAGCAGGCTTTTTGGGATGGTCGGCCGTCTCGAGCTCCTGCATTGCCGGTTTCTATGCGCTGTGGGAACATCTGACCCACCTGCTGCCCGACCTCACGGCCCTGCCGCTGGTCGCCTCGATCGCTGGCGGCGTGTTTGTGGGTGTGGGCGCCGGCCTTGTGGTGCGCGCCGGTGCCTCTGCGGGCGGTGACGACGCGTTGGCGCTGTCCATTCAGAAGCTCTCCGGATGGAGACTTTCGCGCTGCTACCTGGTGACGGACCTGAGCGTCTTGGGGCTTTCGCTTTCCTATATCCCGGTCACGAGCATCGTCTTTTCCCTCATCACCGTCTGCATCTCCTCTCCGCTCATCGACTTCATCGTCGGGCTCGGTAATCAAGACCAGGAAGCTGAGGACGAGGATCCGGTCCTCGCGTAGATTGTGGCTCGTGCCGCCCCATCCCGATCGTTCTGACATAGAATGGAAGCTCGTTGAGTTCGACATCGAGGAGCTTCCATGAGCAAAGCGGATGAGCTGTTCGTCACGATGTGCACGAACGTGTTGGAGCACGGGACCACGACGGAAGGCGAGAAGGTACGCCCTCATTGGGAGGACGGCGCGCCGGCCTACACCATCAAGAGCTTCGGTGTCACCAACCGCTACGATCTGCGCGAGGAGTTTCCTGCGCTCACGCTGCGGCGCACAGCGCTCAAGTCCGCCATGGACGAGATTTTGTGGATCTATCAGCGCAAATCGAACAACATCCACGACCTCAACTCGCATATCTGGGATGAATGGGCCGATGAGACCGGATCGATCGGCAAGGCCTACGGCTATCAGATCGCTCAGAAGTCGAATTATCCTGAAGGCGACTTCGACCAGATGGACCGCGTGCTCTACGACCTTGCGCACACCCCGTTCTCGCGCCGCATCATGACGAACATGTACACGTTCGCCGACCTGTCCGAGATGCACCTGTATCCGTGCGCTTACAGCGTTACGTACAACGTGACGCATGAGCCCGGGAGCGACAAGCCCGTCCTCAACATGGTGCTCATGCAGCGCAGTCAGGATATCCTTGCTGCCAACAACTGGAACGTGTGTCAGTACGCCATTCTGCTCATGATGGTCGCCCAGGTGAGCGGTATGGTCGCCGGTGAGCTTCTGCACGTGATCGTGGACGCTCATATCTACGACCGGCATGTCGACATCGTGCGCGAGATCATCGCGCGCCCGCAGTATCCGGCACCCAAGGTGTCGTTGAACCCCGAGGTCAAGGACTTCTACGACTTCACGACCGACGACCTCATCGTTGAGGGCTACGAGCACGGTCCGCAGATCAAAAATATTCCTATCGCTATCTAAGGAGCCCTCATGACGTGCAAGCTTTCCGCCATCGTTGCCGTGGCTGACGATTGGGGCATCGGCTTTGAAGGGGACATGATCGTTTCCAACAAGGCCGACATGAAGCATTTCGTGTCGTGCACGACGGGCCATCCCGTGATCATGGGCCGCAAGACGCTCGACAGCTTTCCCGGCGGCCGTCCGCTCAAGAATCGCCGCAACATCGTGCTTACTCGCGACGATGGCTTTACGCGCGAGGGCGTCGAGGTCGTGCACTCCGTCGACGAGGCGCTTGCTGCCGTGGCCGATGAGGACGAGGCGTGGGTTATCGGTGGCGACGAGGTCTATCGGCAGTTCCTGCCGTACTGCGCCGAGGCAGTCGTGACCAAGAACCATTGCCTGCGCATGGCCGACACGTTCTTCCCCAATCTCGATGAGGATGAGACGGGCGACTGGTTCGTGTACGAGGAATCCGATGTCGCGCAGATCGGTGAGGGCGAAGAGGACCGCGGGATCGAGTACCGCTTCGTGACGTATCGCCGTCGTTCCATGGCGGACCTGTTTGCCGCGGCGGAAGCGGACACGACGGACGAGGGCGCGGTCGAACGTCCGGCGATCCGCACCATGATCCTGTACCGTTCCAAGCACCACGGGAACACCAAGCGCGTCGTCGACGCCATCGCTGCGGCGTTTCCGGGGGAGGTCGACACGCTGGACGTCGCCACGATCGACAAGAAGCATCCTCAGGTCGATCTGACCTCGTACCACCTGATCGGCATCGCGAGCGGTATCTATTTCGGCGAGATCGACCGCGACCTCGCGCGCGTGATGCAGGCGTCGGTGCGCTCGGGCGACTTTGTGTTCAGCCTGTTGACCTACGGCGGGGCGAGCAAGTGGTACGGCAAGGACATCGACGGCATCTGCCGCGCGACGCACGCCAACTTCCTGGCTGGTCACGGGTGCCCGGGCTTCGATACCTGGGGCCCCTACAAGCTCATGGGCGGCATGAACAAGGGCCGTCCCAACAACGAGGACATCGCGGACATGGTGGCGTGGTACGGAAAGCTCGTTGAGGGGTACGGCGAGCCGCTCGTGAACGAGTACGAGAAGCGTCGTCGCCGCGAGGCGTGGGAGGCCGAGCACCCCGACCCGACGATGATGGACAAGATCAAAAACACCGGGCGCCACCTCTTTGGGAAGAAGCGCGGCTAGCTTGCCTGGGTTCGTGCGGCGTTTTGTGCCCGCCCCATAAAGGAGTATTCGATATGGCTCACGAGCCGAACATCATCCGCATCGATTCGCTCGAAGACCCGCGCCTCGATGCCTTTACACGCCTGACGGAGCGCGAGCTCAGGAGCGTTCTCGAACCTCAGAAGGGCATCTTCATCGCGGAGAGCGCGAAGGTCATTGAGCGTGCGGTCGATGCGGGTTTGGAGCCGGTGAGCTTTTTGATGGGGGAGCGCTGGCTCGACCAGCTCTTGCCGCTCCTTGAGCGCGTAGCGACGGAGCATGCGGACGGTGACGTACCCGTATTCGTCGCCCCTATGGAGCTCATGGAGCGCCTGACGGGCTTCACGGTGACCCGCGGCGCGCTCGCGGCGTTTCGCCGCCCCGCACTGGCCCCGGCACCTTCGTTTCTGCAGGGGCTTGTCGACAGGGCGGGCGACCGTCCCGTACGGGTGTGCGTGCTCGAAGGTATCGTGGACCATACGAACGTGGGCGCCATCTTCCGCAGTGCCGCCGCGCTGAACGTTGACGGCATCCTGGTGAGCCCCACGTGTTGCGATCCGCTCTACCGCCGCGCCGTTCGCGTGAGCATGGGCACGGTCTTTCAGGTGCCGTGGACGCGCATCGGGTCCGAGGCCCGGGTATGGCCGCACGATGGCCTGCGCGACCTTCATGACGCGGGATTTACCTGCGCCTCCATGGCGCTCGCGGACGATTCGGTATCGCTTGACGACCCCAGATTGCTCGACATCGATAGGTTGGCGATCTTCATGGGTACGGAGGGAACCGGCCTGCAGGCAAAGACCATCGCCGGCTCCGACTTGACGGTGCGCATCCCCATGGCGCACGGCGTGGATTCCCTCAATGTCGCAGCAGCGAGTGCCGTGGCCTTTTGGCAACTCTGCCCGCACGCCGACAACGGCTATCATTACCGTCCCGGCATGTTCGCCTAGCTCAGGTGAAATATGGACTGAGGTGTTTTCGCCTTAGACCACACCGCGGTTGAGCTTGTCGGCACGCGCCTCCGCATGGCGAAGCCAATGTCCCCAGTGGTGGTAGGCCACAAAGAGGATCGCCGTGAGGATCCAGGTGACCGGGTAGACCATGAGCATGGTTTCGATGGCATGGTGCTGGGGAACCACGACGAGCAGCCAGATGACGCGAAACACCACGGTACCGAGAATCGTGAGCAGCATGGGTCGCAGACTCTCTCCCGACCCGCGAATGGCGCCCGACGTGTTGTCCACGATGGAGTAAAACAGGTAGAACGGCGCGATGAAGTGCAGCATGAGCGTCGTGTAGTCGGTGACGGCCGGGTCGTCGATGAACAGGCGCGACAGCGGGCCGACGAACGCTACGAGGATCGCCGACATGCCGCCCACCACGCACACCGTGATGACGAGCGAGGTATGGTATCCGCGGCGCATGCGCTCGTAGTTGCGCGCGCCGAAGTTCTGCGCGGCAAAGGTGGTCATCGATACGCCGAGCGCTTCGGTCACCATCCAAATGAAGGCATCGAGGCGGCTCGAGAGGCCCCAGCCGGTGACCGCGTCGGTGCCGAAGGTGTTGACCGTTGACTGCAGAATGATGTTCGAGATGGAATAGAGCGACGACTGGATGCCTAGCGGCAGGCCGGTCGCGAGCATGCTCTTGCAGATGCGGCCGTCGATGCCGAGCTTGCGGAGGTCGAGCCTCCAAGCTCCCTTGGCACGCATGAGGCGCACCGTCATGGAGGTCGCGTTGATGGTGAGCGTGATGGCTGTCGCCATGCCGCAGCCCATGGCCTCAAGCCCGAGCACGGCGACGAACAGGATGTCGAGACAGGCGTTGATGAGGCAGCCGCTCGCGATGATGAGCGCGGGCGTGCGCGTGTCGCCCACCGAGCGCAGCAGGGCGGAGCCCATGTTGAGCACCAGCGAGCACACCATGGCCGCGGCGTAGAAGCGCGAGTAGGGGACCGCTTCGCCCATGAGGTCTTTCGGCGTGCCCATGAGCTCAAGGATATGCGGGATGAAGATGACGCCCAGAACCGAGATGGCAAGGCCCAACACGAGCGCGACGGTCATGGCGGTGTGGATGGAGCGCGAAAGGCGCGCATCGTCGTGGCTGCCGAAGAACTGCCCGGAGATCACGGCGCAGCCTGCGCCGAGGCCAACAGAAAAGCCGACCGCGAGCTCGAAGAGCGAGGCGGTTGATTGGACGCCTCCGAGGGCGAGCTTGCCGCCGAACTGGCCTAAGATGAACGTGTTGATGAGGGCATGTGCCTGCTGGAAGAACGAGCTGAAGAAGATGGGCACGCAGAGCAGCAGGAGCTGCTTCCAGATAACGCCCTGCGTGACGTCAAGCGATGCTGCGCCGGCATGCCGAGCCGTCCTTCTTCCAAAGGCCATGGTTTCCCCGATTCTTCTGAGCTGCAATGCGCCGAAATCATACTACAGCACTTCGATTAACCCTAGGGGTTTTCTACCTGTCGTGAATTCGGGCTGTGAGCGTGATTAGCATGTGCGCGCACGGGTATCCTTGTAGCATTGCAAACGAACGAGACGGAGATTCCTATGGAGATGGATGACCATAAGCGTAGACGGAATATGATCCTCTACGTGCTTATCGCCTTCGCGCTCTACCTGGTTATCAACCAGGTCCTGTTCCCAAGCCTTGCGAACAAGCAGATGCAGATCACCCAGGTCAACTATTCGACCATGCTCTCGGACCTGACTGAAAAGAAGGTCGAGGACATGGACTATAAGGTCGGCTCGGATTATGTTGCGCTCTACACTCGCATTGGCGATGACGAGGGCGTGGCGTACCAGACGAACGTGCTGCCCGGAGCCGAGGACTATCTGTCGCAGCTCATCGAGGAGTCGGGCGCGAACGTCAACGTCGACATCGCACAGAACAACAGCAACACCTGGCTGTACCTGCTCATCACCTTCGGTCCGCTCATCATCTTCTTCCTGCTCGGCTGGTGGCTGAACAGGAAGATGAAGAAAGCCATGGGCGACGACAACCCCTCGATGGATTTCTCGAGCGGCTTTGGCGGCTTCGGCGGCGGTGGCGGCCTCGGCAAGTCCGGTGCGCGCATCGTTGCCTCTAAAGACGTCGGCGTGACATTCAAGGACGTTGCGGGCCAGGAGGAGGCCAAGGAGTCGCTCAAGGAGGTCGTCGACTTCCTCGAGAAGCCCGAGCGCTACGAGGCCATCGGAGCCAAGCTGCCGCGCGGCGTGCTGCTCGTGGGCCCTCCGGGCACCGGTAAAACGCTTATCGCGAAGGCGGTAGCCGGCGAGGCCGGCGTGCCGTTCTTCTCTATTTCAGGTTCCGAGTTCGTCGAGATGTTCGTCGGCCGCGGTGCCGCCAAGGTGCGCGACCTGTTCAAGCAGGCCAAGGAGAAGGCGCCCTGCATCGTCTTCATCGACGAGATCGACACCATCGGCAAGAAGCGCGATGGCGGCGGGTTCTCGGGCAACGACGAGCGCGAGCAGACGCTGAATCAGCTGCTGACCGAGATGGATGGCTTCGATAACAAGAAGGGCATCGTCGTCGTCGCCGCGACGAACCGTCCCGACAGCCTCGACCCGGCGCTCCTGCGTCCCGGCCGCTTCGACCGTCGCGTTCCGATGGAACTTCCCGACCTTGCCGGCCGCAAGGCGATCCTTGAGATCCACGCCAAGGATGTCAAGACGCAGCCGCCGATCGACCTGACGGCTATCGCTCGTGCCACGCCGGGCGCTTCGGGCGCCGACCTCGCGAACATCATCAACGAGGGCGCGCTGCGCGCCGTGCGCCTGGGTCGCAGCCTGGCGACGCAGGAGGACTTCGAGGAATCCGTCGAGGTCGTCATCGCGGGCCAGCAGCGCAAGTCCACCGTGCTTTCCGATCACGAGAAGCAGGTCGTCTCCTACCACGAGATCGGCCACGCCATCGTGGCGGCAAGCCAGAAGGAGGGCGCGCCGGTCACCAAGATCACGATCGTGCCGCGCACGAGCGGAGCGCTCGGCTACACCATGCAGGTCGAGCAGGACGAGAAGTTCCTGACCACCAAGCAGGAGGTACTCGACAAGCTCGCGGTGTACTGCGGCGGCCGCGCCGCCGAGGAGCTCATCTTCGGCGAGATGACCACCGGCGCCGCCAACGACATCGAGCAGGCAACGAAGCTCGCGCGCAACATGATCACGCGCTTCGGCATGTCCGAGGAGTTCGGCATGATGGCGCTCGGCACCGTGCAGAACGCCTACCTCAACCAGGACACCTCGCTCACCTGCGCGCCCGGCACGGCGGAGCGCGTGGACGAGGCGGTCCAGCAAGTCATCGCCGATGCCCATGCCCGCGCCCTGCAGATCCTGCGCGAGAACAAGTTCAAGCTGCACGAGCTCGCACGGTACCTGTACAAGAAGGAGACCATCACGGGCGAGGAGTTCATGACTCTCCTCAAGCGCGAGAACCCCTTCATGCCGGGAGCTGGCAAGCCCCAGGTGTAAAGCCGCGCACGATATCGCGCTCGCACGATATGAGATTGCAGGCGGCTCCGTTTCTGCGGGGCCGCTTTTCGTGCAACAATAGGTTCGAGATACGAATACCGAAAGGTTGCCTATGACTGAGCCGACCGATTCCGACCTGCGTTTCGCCATTCTGATCGATGCCGATAACGTGTCAGAGAAATACATCCAGATTATCCTCGATGAGGTGGCGAACTCCGGTGTCGCCACCTACAAGCGCATCTACGGCGACTGGACGAGTTCGCGCCTTGCCAGCTGGAAGACCTGCTTGCTCGACAACTCCATCATCCCGATGCAGCAGTACAGCTACACCTACGGCAAGAACGCGACCGATTCGGCGATGATCATCGATGCGATGGATATCCTGTATTCCGGTAATGTGGACGGTTTCGCCATCGTGAGCTCCGATTCGGATTTCACGCGGCTTGCCGCCCGCCTGCGCGAAAGCGGCATGGTCGTGATCGGCATGGGTGAGCAGAAGACCCCGCAGCCGTTCATCTCCGCCTGCAATTCGTTCAAATATCTCGATCTGCTCTATGCTGCCTCATCGGCTGAAGAGGTCGATGAGGAGGATGAGGTCGATGAAGACGCGGGGCGCGCAAAGTCGCGTCGACGCAAAGTCTCCCGAGGTGGCGGCCGTAACGCTGCGGATGGCACGTCGGCCTCTGACGATGCCGACGCATCCGGCCCCCGCCGGCATCCGGGTGACGCCGGCGGCGTGGTCGTGGAATTCGATACCATGGATACCGAAGAGGATGACGTGGCCGATGAGGTTCCGTTCGGCGAGATGAGCCGCGCCGACCGCCGCCGCCATCTGAAGAAGATCCGCGAGAACATCAACGCGATCTGCGACAAGTTCTCCGATGATGACGGCTGGGTGTCGCTCGGTCAGCTCGGCGATCAGCTTCCCCGCCGCCTGCCCGATTTCGATGTGCGCAACTACGGGTTCAAGAAGCTCCGGCCGTTTTTGAAGTCGCTCGGTGCCTACGAGTTCGACGAGCCGACAGCGGAAAGCGGCCAGCGCCAGATCTATCTGCGTATGCGCGAATCGTAAAGGGGTCGGTCGTCAATGAAGCAGAAAGATTGCGGTCGGCGCTCATGTTGGCTCGTGCTGGCAGTCCTTCCATTCGCGACGCTTCTCGCCGCCACGGCCGTGCTTGCCGTTGGCACGACCGGTGCGTAGCTGCCTTCAATGTTGCGCACGGTACCGCCGATGCAGCCATGTGGGCGTATCTGGTCGTATCGGCTGCCGTGTGCGGTGTGCTGCTCGTAGCTGTGCGGCGGGTGGGGGTGCGCGCCTCGGGCGATGAGGGGCGGCTCTTCGCACTTCCGTCGCGCGGGCGCCGGGCGTCCTCGTTTGCGCGTGCCGTGGTGCTATCCGTGGGCATCTGGGCGCTGAGCATGGTGCTCTCTTGGTTTGTCGAGGCATTCGTGCCCGTGCTCGCGATTCCCCTACGGGCGGCTGCGTCAGACTCGGGAGGAGGCTTTGGTGCCGCTGTTGCCGGGATAGTATCCGGCTGCGTGATCGCGCCGCTGTTCGAGGAGTCATGGCTACGCGGTGTCGGGCTACCAGGGCTTGTGTCGTGCGGCATGCCGTTTGCCGCGGCGAATGCCGTGCAGGCGCTCGTGTTCGGCGCGCTTCACCATAGCCCGGCCCAGATGCTCACGGCGGTGGTAAGCGGCCTTATGCTCGGCCTGCTCGCGCGCCGCGTCTCGTCGATCGTGCCGAGGATACTCGCCCATGCGATCGTCAACTCTCCGCTGCCGTCAATGGCGCTCTCGGCGTTACTCGGTTCGCTGTATGCGTACAGCCTGCTCGATTTATTGGGCTATCGCACCCCCGCAGCGCTCGAAAACAGCTCGTTCGCGACGTTCTTGGCTGTTGTGTGCGGCTTGGGCGTTCTCTGTTGCGCAACCGGCCTCATTCCAAGCGCCCATGGGCGCAGGAGGGAAGATTCCCCGCGGGAACATTGAGCGGCATCGGATCGATGATGTCCAAGGCGATGTCCTGCGGGAGGCCGTTACGGGTGACGGGGCAACCGCGTGTGGCTGTAGCGTCACCCGTGCGGTCAAGAGGGGGACTTCACAGCGTGTGTCCGAAGGCATCTGCCGCGGAGATGGCCTCCATATAGCGATCGATATCGCACGGAGCGGGGCTCGGGTTCTGCCACTCGCCGGTGGTCTGGACGAGCTCACGCAGGCGCGACAGGTGCTCCTTGGTCAGGTCCATATCGGCAAGCGTCACCGGCAGACCGATGGACTTGTTGAAGCGAGCATAGCGCTCCATCTCGGAGTTTTTGTCCTGATAGGCAAGAAGCACAAGGACGCCGAAGCTCACGACCTCGCCGTGCATACTGCGACCTTCGCGCCCGATACCCGTGCTCGCGTTGAAGAAGGCGTGTGCGAGTGACGAGTTGAAGTAGAAGTCGTTTTGATTCATAAGGTTCGATACGTTCCCCGTGTTGACGATGATGTCGAGCGCGATCTGCTGGACGGCTTTCGTGGCGCGGCCTTCACGCACATCGGCGAGCGCTTGCAAGCCGTACTCGAAGAGGGGCTCGGCGCAGGAGCGGGCGATGGCAAGACCGAGCTTTGCCGTATGCTTCGTGATACCACCGGAGCAGGCAAATTCGATCTCGACCTGCTTCGAGAGCGCATCGCCGATACCGGCCCAGAACAGCTGCCAGGGCGCCTGGGCGATGACGTGCTGGTTGATGAAGATGCGCACGGGGCTATCGACGCGCAGGCACTCCTTGATGGAACCGTCATCGTGGTACACGACGGAAAGGCCCGTGGCCGCCGAGCAGGTGGAGCATGCGGTGGGGACGGAGAAGACCATCTTGTGATCGGCGTACAGCGCTGTCGCCTTCACCGTATCGATGTCAGCCCCGCCGCCGATGGCGATCGCTACTTCGGCGGCAGAAAACGCGGAGTTCTTGAGCAGCGCGTCGATGGCGCCTTGCGTGCAATGCGTGCCGTAGTCGATGGTTCCCAGGCTCTCGATGGGGAAGGCGTCGATGACCTCTTCGATCTGAGGTGCAGCGGCAGCAAGCGAGGGCGCGCTGCCGACGAGCGCAGCCTTGCGTGCATGGTAGCGGCCAAGAACTACGGGAATCGTTTGGAAGCAATCGCCACCGACGGTATAATCGCTCATCTGTACCAGACGCATTCGTACCTCACTTAGAATCGGGTGCACTTTGTACGCCGACATGGTACGTAAGGCCGCCATGCAGGGGTAGCTTTGCATCTGCACGATAGGTGGGCAATGTCGGTGGCAGGTGTCTTGGCGCGGTTGCGCCCGAGCATCGGCGCGTGCAATGACAAAGGCGCACCTGGGATGAGGGACGGATGGGCTTTCCAGATGAGTGCACATGCTATGACCAAGCGAACCGCGCATAAGCTGCTGTGTTGCCTTCAAGGGATGGTGCAACGTTATGAGGCGCACGGAAAGTAGGTGCCTTTCGCCGATGAACATAGCCAAGAGGGCTCTGCTTTCATTGCCACTCATGCAATATGGTATGAGCGCGACACGACGCATTGTTAGCTATCTGTTCACTTTGCATGTTGTTGAGAGCAATAGGTCTCGACGAAGGGGTCAACATGAGCCGTTGTGTTCAAGACAGCGAAACCTCCGTAGATCAAATCGCCTACGCACTTGATAGGCTTGCTCCGCGGGAACGCGCGGTGGCGTCCTTGCGTTTGCATGGCTTATCCGTGAATGAGGTGTCTGAGCGGCTTGGCATCAAGCCAAGTAGCGTCCGGACCACAATGTTTCGCGTATACCAAAAGTATGAGGTGTCGGATTTCGACTCCTTTCGCCGGACAGCTCGGATTCCTGACGCCGGCGACCCGCGGAGTATTCAAGGTCAAGTTGAAGCGAACGGTACTGCCATTGCTTCACATGGGCAAACGGATGCTCATTGGGCTGTGCTAGATGAATCCATGCGGATCCTCTTTTCATGCGCTTCATTGGTATCCTTGGCGCTTCTCTTGTTCTGCCCATATGGATCGTGGCGTTATGACCTTGTCGACCAACAACTTCTCGTCGCTGCTCTCATCGGTTATGTCGTTGGGGTCGCGCTAACGCTTCTATGGAGCTCTCGCTCAATACCGGGTTTCCCCGTGCGCATGGCTGCAGCGCGCATAGTTTCTGTCATCGTAGGGGGCATGTGCACCGTATTATCGCTTGTGTACCTCGGCGTACTTGATCTGTTGGGAATTATCCTTTCACCCCTCGCGCTCAGGGGCATACGATATGCAATAAGCTTCTTTATCACATGCTGTGTGTTCATAACCTATGGAATACGTTCAACATCTCAATCAAGGCACGGTTCGAAAGATGTCCCGTGTTTTTCGCTTATCGTTGGGTCTTTGATCGTGCTCCTCACTTCCTCGTCATCTTCACCGGTGGGCTTCTATCTGGCCGTCGCACTTACCGGCGTATCATCTGTATGGCAGGTTCTCGGTATAAAAATGGGGAAGCGGCATGAAGTAGATAGAACCGCTACTCCATGTATACGGGAGTTGATCAAATCATGCATCTTGTGCACGGCGAACATCAATGAGTTATCGTCCCTAGTTTGGCTTTTCGTATTCTCGGTGAGTACGCTTGTACCCTTCTGCATCGTTCCGGGGCCTGTACAGATAACATTGCCATTCCAAATTGCGCTTGGCGCTGTTGTAGCGCTATTCGGAATAAAGACCTGTAGGTCACTTGGATTTCTGTGTTTTCTCAAGGTGTTCGCAACCACTTCGTTCTTCTTGGTCGTGGGATTTGCAACGGGCTATTTCCAAGCGGGCTTACTTGTTGCGACGCTGTTGTTGTCCATCTTTTCCTTTGCTGCAGTCGGTACGGAACCGTACGTGTTCAACATGTTCTTTCAAAAGAACTCTGTGGCTCTTACTATCGTTATCGGACTTTGTTTTGGTTCGACGTGCGGAACCATGATGGAGTGGGGATATGCAAGAATATCGGTGGCACCATGGGGCCTACCGTATCCACATGATGCGCTGGCAGCTGTTGGAATCGCTCTTATGCTGGCGGTAACGATACTTGGGATTGTTGCTGTTGCGCAGTGCTTTGTCTCTGTAGACATGGCGGTTTCGGGGGCTGAGCTTATTGATTTGTTGGGACAACCAGATACCCATCAGAGGTTGCACGCCTATCTCACGTTCAAGGGTCTTAACGACACGCAGATATCGGTTGCCATCCAAACGCTGCACGGTCAGTCGATACAACAGATTGCCGATACACTACACTACTCGACTTCTTCTGTGAAGTTGGCGCGTCGAGTGGCGTATCAGTGCCTGAATGTTCATAGCGTGCAGGGATTGAGAAGCGCATTGCTGCAGGTAGTCGGTATGTAAACGCGGCATTCTCGAGGATTGATCCCCTGCGTTTACAGACATGGGGCATGAGATGATGCACTATGGCGTTGTGTCGACACAGCGTAGTGTTTCGTAAAGAAAGGGGAATCTCATGTCTTTCCTCTCGTCAGTTCGATCACATGCGATCCCTGTGCTCATTGGATCAGCTCTTGCATTTTCTCTTCCGGGTGTAGCTATGGCTCAGACCGATGACCTGTATCTTACAAAAGACGTTTTCATCCCGGCGGAGGAATCTCTCGTAACCAGTGATGGCAATACTGGAGATACTACCTTTAATTTCTATATGGAGTCGGTAGGTAATACTTCCGGAACTGGTTATCGCAACAAAGAGAACGACTCTTCTGTATATGTAAATATTACATATTGCAGGGGGACACCTCGCATGTTTGTGGACGGAGCTTATGATGACGCTGGCACTGGGAGCAGGGATTGCACCGCAGCTGTATATCGTGCAAGAAATACTGAGCCGCAGCGTATGAGGAATTATGTTAATGAATGGGGCTACAACCATGCTCGAATTACCTCATGGGCAGATGCATATCGGTCTGAGGTGAGGGGTAAGTGGAGCCCTGATTGCTCAACTAATACCTATCCTGAGATGACAGCGTAGCAACTGTAGTGCACTAACCTCTATGGGCGCCCAATGATCATTGGGCGCCCGACATTGATCGAGGATGAATCATGCGGTTGACGAAACGAGAAAAGGCCACCATCCTTGCGCTCATCGTTGCGTTTGTCGGTTTTCTGGGAATGCAGGCTCTTCATGACTATTCCCAGAGTCAGCGTGACCAGCTCGCTGCTCACGAGCGCGCTGATCTAAATGCAACCTATGGCCTTCATGAACCGATCTCACTCGATGCCGAGCGCGATACTGTTGAATTGAGCAACGGTACCGCCTATGCCGCCGGATTTACTTGGTCGGGAGAACTCATTGTCACAATAGAAGATGTCGCTTGGTATGCGAACGACGATTTGCTCTTGCCAACTCTTGATGCGGATAGGGAATGGGTCCAACAGGTGAAGCGAGACTGGTTTGATCGGGATGAGTCGAGCTATGTTGTCGTTCACGTAACGGTCAACAATGTCTCTGCGAAACCCACCAATGAAACGCAGCGAGGCGAATCTTGGTTCAATATCTCGTTCGTCAATCTCGTTTATGACGGCATCCAATGTGAGCTTATCGGTTTCAGCGGCGTTCCTGAAGATGTTGCCTGGGATTTTGGGGAGGGCAACTGCTTCGATCTTTCTCCTGGAGAGTCAGATGAGTATGTGCTCATATATGAACTCGAACGGTCTTTTGTCCCCTCTGCATCCCTGTATATGTATCTAGGGGTTGCGTATGTTCCGGATAAGTATCGAATTGAAATCGATGATGTTACAGTTATTGAATGATGTGATAGATAATGACCACTATGCGTCTACTACTGGCCCATGAAGCGTTCGTGTGCTTTCGCGGCCGTTGGTTTTTCATAGCACTTACCATTGCGACAGGTTTTGGTATTGCAGCGGCGATCGAGTCTGCCCATATCGCGATCGTGTGGCATGCCCTTGATGATTTCTATCGTTCGAATTACCTTTCATTCTCCAACTGGATGGTCGTCAACTGCAACGCGCGTGTTTTGCCAAGTGCGTTCTTTCGGGTTATCCCTTTGCTGGCTTCGATTCCGTTCGCCTGGTCCTATCATTCCGAGCGAATTTCTGGATATGAGTATCAAGTGGCCGTGCGAGTACCGCGGTTCCAAAGGATGCTTGCGAAAGCAGCGGTCACCTTTGCGTCAGGATTTATCGTGACGGCATCGGCGCTGTTGCTGAATATGCTTGTCCTTGCGGCGATTCTTCCGAGCGCAGTGCCCCTCTATGAAGAGTACAACATTATTGGAGTATTCACAGAAAGCCTGTTCAGCGAACTCTTCTACCGTTTCCCTATAGTCTATGTCTGCGTTTACACGATGCTCGATAGTTGCCTTATGGGCACGTGGGCCGTCTTCGTCCTTGGATGCTCTTGCATACTTTCGAATCGTGTGAGCGTTATGGTGCTTCCGTATCTCGGACTTTTGGGCTGGCAGTATTTGAATACTTGGCTCTGTCTCATGTTTGATATCAGCGCACCGAGTTTCAACCTCATCGACGACATGCAGGGAACGTTCTACTTCGTGAAAAGTGAACTGATTCTGGTGGCTTTGCAGATCGCTCTCATGCTGGGGTTTTCCGTCATAAGCTGTCGACTTCTTTCGAATCGGGATGTGACCTAGATGTTTCGCTGCATTCGATACGATGTCATGGTTGGCGCTCGCCATCTCGTGTTTCCTGCCATTGCTGTACTTATGCTGTCGTGGGCTCTGCTCTGTGTTGGGTATTCTAATGCCGCTTTTCTTGATATCAGCGCTGATGCGTTTGGATTTGCCGATAACGTAAGCATGATATGGGGAGGCGCTGCACGATACGAACTCCGTCCAAGCGTTCCGTTTCGACCGCCCTTAGGATGGCTTCTTCTTGTGCAGGCAACCTTATTTGCAAGTTCTCGTTATCCCTACGAGGATCTTTTTGAAGGAGGATTTCACTCAATTATTCGGAGCCGGTCTCGATATCGGTGGACGATAAGCAAGGCGATATGGGTGGTACTTGTGACGATAGTCATGTTGCTGTGTACCGTCATCGTCGCCGCTCTTTGGACACTTTGGCACCGACAAGAGTTTTCCGCACTCCTTCATCCGCAGGTTGCATCGGCCATTGGTGTGGGGTCTGAAGTCGTTTTAGAATCAACCTCGTCCATCATACCGTTTTTGAGCGGGGTAACGGTAGGCCTTCTTTCCTTATCCCTATTCCAGCTGGTCATGTCTCTTCTTGCTCAACCACCTATCGCGATACTTACTTGTGCCGTGCTGCTCATATTTGCTGCATATACTCAGACGCCGTTACTTGTGGGCAACACGCTGATGTTCGCTCGTTGGGACGGATGCGTATCATCTGGCGTTCCGTTTGGGGCCTCGATCGTAGTCGCGGCTGCGACATTAACGTTATCGATTCTGATCAGTATCGTCTGCGTTCAGCGTCGAGATCTGCTGTCGAGAGGTACAAACCTATGAGCATTTCTTTACGTAATGTATACAAATCAATCAAGGGCATTACTGTCCTTCAGGATGTTTCTCTTGAGATTCCAGATGGTGCCGTCATCGGTCTGAAAGGGGTCAATGGATCCGGAAAGACCATGATCATGCGGGTGGCCTGCGGCTTGGTGCGGTGCGACCGAGGTGTTGTCGCATGCGACGGCGTTGAGTTCATGAAAGGCGGTACGGTCCCTGTTGGATTAGGCCTTCTTATAGAATCGCCTGCATTTCTCGATGGGTTCTCTGGAAGACAGAACCTGATGTTGCTCGCACAGCTGTCTGACATGGCTTCAGAGGAAGAGGCGAGGCGTGCAATCATTCGTGTTGGGCTTAACCCTGATCTACATAAGCCCTATCGGACGTATTCTCTTGGGATGAAACAGCGCTTGGGCCTGGCGGCGGCGATTATGGGATCGCCTCGTCATATTGTCCTTGACGAGCCAACGAATGCGTTGGATGAATCGGGTATCGAGCTTGTACGCGGAATTGTTTCGGAAGAGCGTTCTCGCGGGGCCGCGATTTTGATTTCGAGTCATGATGCTTCGATATTACGAACTCTCTGTGACACGGTCGCTCATGTTGAAGATGGTCGTATCGTTCGGTTGGAGGTGATTCGTGATGCGTAGGATCAGGCTGGCAGCCATCGCAGGTGCCGTTATGGCTATCGTTGTTTTTTGCTTGCTGACGTATCGGGCTAATGCACTGTTTGACGTGACACCTGACGAGACATATCGGATGGGGGACTGGGCACCGTTTGAGGACGGCTATCTTATCGATCAGACGATAGAGCATCTTGACGGATATAGTCTGCAAATTATCGATGCAGAGGTCATGACGCCGCGCGAGTACCTATCAGCCTATGCTAAAGACGGAGCCACCGAGCTGGGCATCCCTGAGGATGACGTTCCATGCGTTCTCGCCGTTACCATAAGCTTGCACAATGAGGGCAATACAGATGGCGTTGTTAGCGGATATCTATGGCGAATCATCCCCGCCTCGCTGAATAAGAGCTACTCGTTCGATACGGAGCTGTTTGAGCATGTCGGAGGTGTCGGCGATACGTTCAAGGTGCCCGTGGGCGGTGAGGCGACAGCAACCTTTGCGTTTGTGCGTTGGGAGGACACCCCGTATTTTTCACGGGGAGAGAACATAGGCATGAGGCGTGCTGCGGTAGATGATCGCTCCTTCCATCTCACCATGAGTATGAAGCCGGTAAGGCGAATATATGAGTTTTGTGTTTCGTGACAGGTTGGGTGCCTGAAGGCAGACACTGCTCTTCGTTGGCCGAGTCCTGTGCAGCTGATATGTAGATCATCCTGTCAAGAGCCAAAACCGTCCTCGCCCATGTTCCACGGGCGGGGACGGTCTCTATATCCTATCCGGGGCGGCGGCACGGCGGAGAGCCGGCTGGCTTCAGCGGTCTCCAGTCTGATATCCGCGCGTCTCGGCGCATTCCGATCTATCCGGCGCGGGGCGCCCGCCTTCTAGCACCGCGCGTGGCCCGAGGGCTGCGCATAGCTGCGCCGCGGTTCTCCCCATCGCCCGCCGCTGCCGCTCCCCGGCGGTCGGCGGTTGTCAGCCCTCGCAGTTGGCGAGGGCCCAGACGAAGCCGGCGAGCTCGCGCGCGACGGCCACGTTGGCCTTCGCGGGGCGCATCCCGCGGCCCCTGAGGCGCTCGGACTTCGAGCGGAGCCTGCGGTTGGCCTCCGCGGCTATCCGCGCGGCCTCCGGGCCGATCCCGCTGCGCGCGGCGACCTCGGTCGGCAGCAGCGGGCTCCACCTCCGCGCATGGTGCCAGGCGGCCTCGACGAGCATGGTGCGGACGTGCACGTTGCCCGTCCTGGTGATCTTGCCGCGCTCCACCTTCCCGCCCGACGAGTCCTCCGAGGGCACGAGGCCGAGGTAGGACATGAACGCCGGCGCCGTCGGGAAGCGCGAGAAGTCGCCGATCTCCGCGGCGATGGAGAAGGCCGTGACGGTGGCTATGCCGCGGACGGCCGAGAGCCGCGCCACGACCGGCGCCCACCCGTCGGTCGCGGCGAGCCCGGCGATGGCGGCGTCGAGCCGGTCGCGCCGCTGCTCGCAGGCGACGACCTGCTGCAGGTACTCGGACAGCACGAGCCGCTCGGCGGCGAGCGGCAGCTCGACGGCGCGCAGCCAGTCGCGGTGGGCTATGGTCCAGGCGGACTTCCCCTGGTAGACGATGCCCTTTCTGAGCAGCATCTTCGAGAGCAGGTTCTTCGCGCGCATGAGGTCCTCGCGGGCGTCGGCGCGGGCGCGGGCGAGGTCGCGCGCGGCCTCCTGCTCCGGCGTCGGGCAGAAGCACTCCACGACGTTGCCGACGGCGAGCATGCGGGACAGGAACACGGCGTCCCTCCTGTCGGTCTTCACCCGGTCCCCGGACGGCTTGAGCATCTTGCTCACGGCGCCGACGCAGGTGGGCAGCCCGAGCCCGTCGAGCGAGCGCTTGAGGTCGAAGCCGGTGGGGCCGCTCTCGTACACCGCGCGGGCGGGTTGCGGCAGCCCGGCCGCCCACCTCGCGACCGCCTCCGCGTCGTAGCCGAACGAGCGCTCCTCGACCTCCCCGGTCTCCGGCACGAAGGCCGCGGCGGAGATGGAGCGGGCGTGTACGTCGAGGCCGATGCTGGTACGATAGACCATGGCTGGGACCTCCTATGACTCGTGGCGGGCCTGTCCTACGACTCGAGCCTAACCCACGTCGCCGCAGACGCGGCATTCGATTCATAGAGAGAGGTCCCAGTCGCTCCCTACATATCTTCTAGAAGCATGTTGGTCGGAAGGATATGGGATCGATATAATGCAACAAGCTAGGACATGGGTCGGTAACCGCACGTCCTCAATGGGCTGTGTCCTTCGTTGAAACAACGTAACCTGCAAAAATGATGGTTTATGGTCTTGCAGCGAGATTATGGCGCGCCTCGCACGTATACGGACAAAACAAGATAGTTCGTATTTGCAGGAAAGCAGAACCCAGTGCAAGATTAGACACCTTATCAGACCATATAGCGTCAGTTTTGCAGGCTAGGTCGATTATGGACACGAATACGAGGTGCTGTCAGGGTACGGGGAGCACTTCTAGCGCTCGAACGGATACACGATACCGAACTGCGCGCGGATGGCATCCATCTGCCGCATGATCTCGAGGGTCTCCGCGTGTGGCATCTCGGGGCATTCGATGCGGCCCTCCTCGGTGGCGCGCTTGCAGGCAAGGACCTCGTATTCGTAGCCGGAAATCTGTGCCGGCACGTCGATCGTCTCGCGCAGACTGCAGGTGAGGCCATCGGCGTCGAACACCTGGATGCGCTGCGGGTTGTTGATGTTCTCCACGCAGATGAAGCCGTCGGTTCCGCAGATGAGCCCTCGACGATCGGTCATCGTGTGCATCGTGGTGAACATCGTCGCCATGCGCCCGTCCCCATAGGTGAGGGTGACGGAATCCTGCCCGTCCACACCTGTGGAGGTGGGCACCATGTGCGCGTCGATGCGCGCGATGTCGTCCCCCATGACCATGCTCGCGAAGTTCAGCGGGTAGACCGTCAGGTCGAGCAGCGCCCCGCCGGCGAGCTCGGGGCGCATCATGCGCTCGTTCATGTCGACTTTATAGCCCAGGTTGGCGTCGACGGTGAGCACCTGCCCGATGGAGCCGGACCGCACGATGTCGTCGATAATGGCTCGGGACGGCATGTACCGCGTCCAGATCGCCTCGGCAAGCAGCAGCCCGCGTGCGCGCGCGACATCCACCATCTCGCGCGCCTGAGCCTCGTTCACCGCGAAGGCCTTCTCGCAGAGCACATGGTGGCCGGCCTCGAGCGCCTTGAGGGTCCATTCGTGGTGGTGCGAATGGGGGAGAGCCACGTAGACGAGATCGACCTCGGGGTCTGCGAGCAGCTCCTCATAGGAGCCGTAGGCGCGCTCGAAGCCCCACTGACCGGCAAACGAAGCCGCCCGCTCGTAATCGCGCGCCGCGACGGCGTAGTTTTCCGCCTCGTCCATCTGGGCGACGGTCGCCGCCATTTGGCTCGAGATGTTGCCGGCTCCTAGGTATCCGATGCGCATATCTGCTCCCTTAACGTCAAGACTCGTCGGTTGCTTCCATCATTGTATGGTGATGGAATGCTTCATATCCCCGTGATTCTCCTCCAC
This sequence comes from uncultured Collinsella sp., assembly GCA_944321445.1. GTDB lineage: Bacteria > Actinomycetota > Coriobacteriia > Coriobacteriales > Coriobacteriaceae > Collinsella. The sequence continues at coordinate 71,643 of CALULJ010000002.1, read as the reverse complement.
AATCTACATGCGTGCTACAATACCGCCCAATGGCTGTGATGGGGATAAGTAGCCGGCCCCCGTGCAGATGAGAGAGCGAACGGCAGCTGAGAGGTTCGCCTGCACGACCGCGCGAATATCACCCCGGAGCCGCGGCCCGAACGGGAGGGGAGACCCGCCTCAGTAGACGTCGCCGGGACGACCGCCGTCATGTGGTCGGCCGAGTACGGGCACGAAAGGTGCCTAAGCTGGGTGGTATAGCGAGGAGCTTATCGCAGGCGCATATGCCTGCGTCATCGGAAGCGCTTCGTCCCAGCTTGCAGGGACGGGCGCTTTTTTCATGCGGAAAGCGCCCACGACAATAAGGGGGTATTCGTGGCAAACGAGTACAAGAGCAGCATGAACCTGCCCAAGACCAAGTTCCCCATGAGGGCGGCCCTGGCACAGCGTGAGCCGGAGCGTTTGCGCCGCTGGCACACGGATCATGTGTACGAGCAGATGCTCAAGAAGAACGAGGGGCATGGCAAGTTCATCTTGCACGACGGCCCTCCGTATGCGAACGGCCCGATCCACATCGGCCACGCCATGAACAAGATCTCGAAGGACATCATCGAGCGCTACCAGGCCATGCAGGGCTACGAGACGCCCTATGTGCCCGGTTGGGACTGCCATGGCCAGCCCATCGAGCACAAGGTCGAGGAGATGCTCGGCACCGAGAAGTTCAATGCCACCCCGACCGACAAGATCCGCGAGCTCTGCCGCAAGTTCGCCGTCGAGAACATCGACCTGCAGCGCGAGGGCTTCAAGCGCCTGGGCGTGCTCGGCGACTGGGATAACCCCTATCTCACGCTGTACAACCAGCATGATGCCGCCGATATCGAGGTCTTTAAGGCCATGTTCGACAAGGGCATGATCTACCGCGGCCACAAGCCGGTTCACTGGTGCAAGCACTGCCACACCGCGCTCGCCGAGGCCGAGATCGAGTACGGCGACGAGACGAGCCCGTCCATCTACGTGCGCTTCGAGCTTACGAGCAAGCCTGCCGGCCTTGAGGGCTTCGGAGGTCCGGTCGACTTCATCATCTGGACCACGACGCCTTGGACCATCCCGTCCGACCAGGCCGTGTCGCTCAAGCCCGGTGCCATCTACACCGCCATCGAGCACGAGGGCCGCGCCGAGATCATGCTGAAGGACCTCGCCGAGAAGGTCTGCGGCATCGCGGGCTGGGAGTGCACGCCGGTGCTCGTCGATGGAAAGCCCTACGAGGTTCCGGCCGAGACGTTCGACCATCTGCACTACAAGCAGCCGATCTTCGATGACGTCGAGGGCGTGGCGCTGCTCGCCGACTACGTGGGCACCGAGGACGGTACCGGTATCGTCCACAACTCGCCCGGACACGGCGTTGACGACTACTACGTGTGCGTGAAGGAGGACATGGACATCTGCATGCCCGTTGACGACGATGGCAAGTTCTACGTCGGCGATACCTTCGGCACGGGCGGCCCGTTCTCCGGTATGGATACCGACGAGGCCAACCCGCACATCATCGAGTTCCTCCGCGAGCGCGGCACGCTCGTGGCGAGCGTGAAGATCACGCACAGCTACCCGCACTGCTGGCGCTGCAAGAACCCAGTGCTCTTCCGCGCCACCGACCAGTGGTTCGTGTCCATGGACAAGACCGGCCTGCGCGACGAGGCGCTCGACCAGGTGCGCAACCATGTGACGTGGTACCCGGCGCACGCCGCCAACCGCATCGGCGCCATGGTGGAGCAGCGTCCCGACTGGTGCATCTCGCGCCAACGCAACTGGGGCGTGCCCATCCCGAGCTACACCTGTGCCGACTGCGGCGAGAAGATCATGAACGACGACACGCTCGACGCCGTCATCAAGCTCTTCCACGAGAAGGGTTCCGACGCCTGGTTCACCGATGCGCCCGAAAGCTACCTGGGCGACGCTTGTGTCTGTCCCAAGTGCGGCGGCCATCACCTCAAGGCCGACCGTGACATCTTGGACGTGTGGTGGGATTCCGGCGTGTCCTGGCGCGCCGTCTGCGAGGGTCGCGAGGAGCTCGAGTACCCGGCCGATGTGTATCTCGAGGGTTCCGACCAGCACCGCGGCTGGTTCCAGAGCTCACTGCTCACGAGCGTGGGCGCTAACGGCATCGCGCCGTACAAGGCGGTCGTCTCCCAGGGCTTCACGCTCGACGGTCAGGGTCGCAAGATGTCCAAGTCGCTCGGCAACGTCATTGACCCCAACAAGGTTTGCGACGAGATGGGTGCCGATATCATTCGCCTGTGGGTCGCCTCTGTCGACACCTCGACCGATGTCGCCATCGACCATGAGATCCTCGCGCGCACCTCGGATGCCTACCGTCGCTTCCGCAACACGTTCCGCTTCCTGCTCTCTGAGCTCGAGGGTCAGTTTGAGCCCGAGACCGACGGCGTAGCCTTCGAGGAGCTGCTGCCGCTCGACAAGCTCATGCTCGCCCGTCTGACGCAGGTTCAGGCCGAGGTCGACGACGCATATGCCGGCTACGAGTTCAACCGCGTGTACCGCACGCTCTACGACTTCGTGGTCACCGAGCTCTCCAACGTATATCTCGATGCGCTGAAGGACCGCTTGTACTGCGAGAAGGTCGGCTCCCTTGCTCGTCGCAGCGCCCAGACCGTCACGGCCGAGCTGCTTTCCATGCTCCTGCGTGACCTGCAGCCGATTCTTGCCTTCACCTGCGACGAGGTCATGGAGTTCGCTCCCGCCGGCTGCCGCGACAACCAGCAGTACGCGGCACTGCTCAGCTGGTACAAGAGCCCGATCTCGCTCGAGGTCGCCAACGAGTACAAGCCTGTGCTCGAGGCAGCGCTCGAGCTGCGTGGCGTGGTGACCAAGGCGCTCGAGGACGCGCGTGCCGCGGGTACCTTCACCAAGAGCCAGGCGACTCGCGTCGTGGCGACGGCTCCCTCCGAGGCCTATGCGTTGCTTACCGGCGACAAGGCGTGCGACCTCGCGGAGTTCTTTATCGTCTCTGAGCTCGAGCTCGCTCGGGGCGATGAGTTCACGGCAACCGTTGAGGCCGCACAAGGCGAGTGCTGCGACCGCTGCTGGAACTACCGTGAGTCCACGGGCGTTCACGGCGAGCACGCTCATATCTGCGACCGCTGCGCCGAAGCCCTCGAGGCGTAACGAATAGGATTATTTGCGAACGGGCAGAGGGCGCACTCTTCTGCCCGTTCGCGTTCGCTTGGCCCCAAACCGGTTGCTTCGGGGGCCGATAAATCGTGAAAGGACAATGCGTGGCGAACGATACCGTCAAGGAATGGATTCCATCGCGAGCGTGGCGCGCGGCGGTCGCTGCCGCCCTGTTTACGGCATTTCTTGTGCTTGACCAGGTCACGAAGGTGTTCGTACGCACCTTGGTGAGCCACGGCTTCGTTGCCGCCGATTTTATTCCCGGTATCCTTGAGTTTCGCTTCGCTGCGAACACCGGGGCGGCATTCAGCCTGGGCGAAGGGTTCGGGTTCATCTTCGTGCTGCTCGCCATCGCTGTCGTCATCTTTACCATTGTCTATCTCTACCGTGCTCCCTTGGTGTCACAACTCGAGGTGATCGGTTTGGGCATGGTTGCCGGCGGTGCGGTGGGCAACGCGATCGACCGTGCGCTCTTTGGCTTCGTGACCGATTTCATCTGTACTCAGTTCATCGATTTCCCCATCTTCAACGTTGCCGACATCGGTATCACCTGCGGTGCCATCATCGCCTTCTTAGGCTTTGTGATTTCGCCTGCCAACAAGGTCGATGCGACGGCCGAGCTCAACCGTCGCGATGCCGAGGCGCGCGCCCGTCGTACTGCGAAGCGCGAAGAGGGTAACAAATGAGTGACGTTCGGTTCCTCATCACCTCAGACTCCGCCGGGCAGCGTCTCGATGCCTTTCTCGGCGCTCAGGATTCCTGTCCGTCGCGCTCTGCGTGCGCCAAGCTGGTCGAGACAGGTGCCGTCTGCGTGAACGGTGATACCTGCACGTCAAAAAAGCTCGTGCTGGCCGAGGGCGACCGCATTAAGGTCGAGGTGCCCGATCCCGTCGAAGTGGGTCCCGTGGTCGGCCAAGCTATTCCGTTGGACATTCGCTTCGAGGACGATTACCTCATCGTGCTCTCCAAGCAGCGCGGGCTCGTATGCCATCCCGCTCACGGGCACGATTCCGGTACGCTTGCGAATGCGCTCGTCTATCATTGTGGTCTCGACCATCTGGGCACGCTTCAAGGAGAGGATCGTCCCGGTATCGTGCACCGCCTTGACCGCGACACCTCTGGCCTTATGCTCGTTGCCAAAGACGACGATACGCAGCGCGCGCTGCAAGACCTCATTCGCCTGCGTACGCTCGATCGGCGCTACATCGCTCTGTGCCATGGCTACATCGCTATGGACTCGGGCACCATCAACACGGGCATTGCCCGTTCAACGCGCGACCGCGTGAAGATGGCCGTGTCCGATGACCCCTTTGCGCGACAGGCCATCACCACGTTCCAAGTGCTTGAGCGCTTTGAGGCCAAACGCGGCGATGACGGCTACACGCTGGTCGAATGCCATCTCTATACCGGTCGTACGCACCAGATTCGCGTGCATATGCGCCATATCAACCATGCGCTCGTCGGCGATCCGCTCTATGGTATTGGTTCTGACCGCTCCAACCTCGGTCTCACCCGCCAGTTTCTCCATTCGTGGCGCGTGCGCTTCGATCACCCGGTGACAGGGGAGTCCATCGAGCTTCGCGATGAGCTGCCGTGGGATCTGGCGGCTGCCTATGAAGAGATAGCAGACAGATCCATGGGGCGCACCTCTTCAGGCGAGGACATCATCCCACAGCTACTCATGGAATAGCGAGCGTTGCATCGGCGCTCACCGGCAACGGTGCATGCTAATAATTTGCAGGTCGCACCCGTGCGGCCCTTCGCTATCGTCGTGCGCTAAACTTTCTCCCAATGTCTCGCTCCCTTGGGGGTTATCCGCATGCCGCTCGATCTTTCGAATCTTACGCCCATTGTCATCTTCAACTTTCTTGTTGGTACCCTATTCTCATTGTGCTTTCTCTACCAGATTGTCTATTTCCTCATCGGCATCTTCCATGGGGAAGTAAAGATCCCGGCTGCCAAGCGCCAGCATAGATACGCGTTTTTCATCGCTGCCCATAACGAAGAAGCCGTCATCGCGAATCTCGTTCAGTCGATCCGCCAGCAGGATTATCCTTCTGAGCTCATCGACATCTTTGTGGTCGCCGATGCTTGCACGGACGACACCGCGCGTGTAGCTCGCGAGGCCGGGGCTATCGTTTATGAGCGAAACGACCTTGCACGAAAAGGAAAAAGCTGGGTCATGGATTACGGCTTCGATCGAATCCTCAACGAATATCCCGGTCGCTATGAGGCGTTTTTCATTTTCGATGCCGACAATCTGCTTTCATCCGACTATGTTCGCATCATGAACGACGCCTTCGATCAGGGTTACCTTGCGCTCACGAGCTACCGCAACTCCAAGAACTTCGGGAGTTCGTGGATCTCTGCGGCCTATGCCACCTGGTTTTTGCGTGAGGCGCGTTTTCTCAACAATGCCCGTATGATCTGCGGTTCCTCGTGCGCAGTCTCCGGATCGGGCTTTCTCGTATCTGCCAAGATCATCGAGGGTATGCATGGGTGGGACTTCCATACGCTGACTGAGGACATTCAGTTCTCGACGTTCTGCGCCATCCATGGCGTGCAGATCGGATACGCTCCCGCAGTGTTTTACGATGAGCAACCGGTGACCTTTGCTGCCTCGTGGAAGCAGCGCATGCGCTGGACGAAGGGGTTCTACCAGGTGCTGTTCACCTATGGCTCTCATATGGTCAAGGCCTTCACGTTGCTTCGGAGATTTGCCGCCTACGACATGTTCATGACCATCGCCCCGGGCAACCTGCTGAGCCTTGTGGCCGTGCTCGTGAACGTAACGTTCATGATCGTCGGGTCGCTCTCGCATGGGTTTTTGGCCACGGACCGCGAGCTCAACATGTGCCTGGGGTCCATTGTCATGACGTTCGTATCGATGTACGGAACCTTCTTTACGGCTGGGCTCTTGACGACCGTGCTCGAACGCAAGCAGATCCATTGCAAAAGCAAAGTGCGGATCATGACGAATCTGTTCACCTTCCCGCTATTTATGTTTACCTACCTGCCCATCACGGTGGCGGCGCTGTTCCTCAAGGTCGACTGGGTGCCTACGCCGCATGGCGTATCCGTTACGCTCGACCAGGTGCTTGACGGCGCTAAATAAGCAATACACTTTATGGTTCGCTCGTGTCAGGGGTGGCTCCCGGTTGAGAGTTGTCCGCTTTGCTACAGATCTATGGTGTTGCCTTCGTGGTAGCGGTAATAGTGCGGCTCATAATCGTATGACCACGAATCGAGCTCGATCACATCGTAGTTGTTGTACGTGGTCATGGCGGTGAAGAACAGCAGCACGATAGCGATGAGGAATGCGGCGATAAGCCCAAGCACGCCAAAGGTGAGGATGTAGGCGAATTTGGAGGATGAGGTCTGGCAGGCGGTTGAGGCGCTTGCGCTCTCGATGGGGCGGGGCTGAACTTCCAGGGACTCGTTTGCCGTCGGTGCCCAGCCCTGCTGCTCGCTGCTCGTCATCTGTCCTCCTCGTTCATACTCAGTGCGTACCCATTATACCTGGGCGGTTGCTCGCACCGGGTATCCTCGCAACGTTAACAAAGCTTCAATTGCGCCTCAAAGGCTGCGGACAACCCGACAGGCTATACGCCCAGCACCATCAACGCCATGCCCGCTAATGCAAACGGGGTCCAAAACGGGAGCAGGGGCAACCTGCGCTGTTTGGTTGCCAGGGCCGTCATGGCAAGGCAAAGCAGTGCGCAGGCGAATGATACCAGCGCCATCCACGGATTTAGGATTCCCAAGGCGCAGAGGAACTTGAGGTCGCCGGCGCCGATGCCCACGGTGCCGTTTCGATGCCGCCAGTATAGCTCGAAGGCGACGAGAACGGCTACGATTGCGCACGATGCGATGACATTCGCGATACAGAGCGTGACCCCGAGCGCAAGCGCAGATGCGATGGTATTGGCTGCAAGCGACGCGGCCCAGAGCTGGTGCGGATAGATGGATCGCCGCGCATCGATGATGCCGGCGGCGACGATAAGCGATGCGCACATGACGGTGCACGCGATGCGCAACGGCTCCAATGCTGCTCCTTTCCCGCAATTGCTTTTGCCTGGTATCTGGATTGTTGCGCTCATCAAGGATGCAGGCCGTGAGAATCTGCTGTTTTTCCACGCGACCTTACGGGAGCCCGACGCAGGTATTTCAGCTCTGTTTGGTTTCTGTTAGCCGGAAGGCAAATGCTTTCGAAATCCAGCCAAAACGCTTCCTTTTTGCCTCGGTGCGAAGTATGCCTCTCGCGGTATGATGGGCATGTCCGCACCGCGTGCGATGATATGCGCGAAGAACATCAGATTGTGAAGGAGCGCATGCATGAGCAACACATCCCATCGCGACCTCGTTCGCCATCGCATAGATGCCATTTCCGGCCGCCTCTCGGATGACCTCATCGAACGGATGAAAGCCGATCGTACTGCGGGATGGGTGAATCCGTACCGCACCGATGACGCTTCTGCGCTGAGGCGTGAAGCCAGACCTTCCGACGAGCCGAGCCTTTGGCGGCCTTCGTTCGTCCGCGATGTCGAAAAGATCATCCATACGCCCGCCTACAACCGGTATGCTGGAAAAACACAGGTTTTCAGTTTCCGCAGCAACGATGACCTCTCGCGACGCGGCATCCATGTGCAGCTCGTCAGTCGCGTTGCGCGCGACATAGGATACGCGCTTGGTCTCAATTGCGACCTCATCGAAGCCATAGGGCTCGGCCACGACCTGGGGCACACGCCCTTCGGCCATGCAGGCGAGCGCGCGCTCAACGATGTGTTTCACGCGCGCACCGGTCGATGGTTCTTCCACAACGTCCACTCCGTACGCGTTCTCGATGTCCTGTATGGCAGGAACCTGACGCTGCAGACGCTCGATGGCGTGTTGACGCATAACGGAGAATACGAGCAACGCGTCTTCGAGCTCTCCGGATTGAAGGATTTCGCTACGTTCGACCGTAAGGTGGCTTCGTGCTACGAGAGCGGCGAGGTCGCCATTGGGACCCTGCGGCCCATGACGCTCGAAGGCTGTGTGGTTCGCATCTCGGATATCATCGCCTATGTTGGTCGAGACCGTCAGGATGCCATCGCCGCCGGCCTGCTGTCTGAAGACGCCTTCGACGACGGCCTGGGAGGTTCGTACAACTCGTGGATTCTGTCCCATGCTTCTGCGGATATCATCGAGCACAGCTACGGCAAGGACCGCATCGAGATGAGCCCTGAGCTGTTCGAGGAGATCCGTCGCGCGAAGGCGGAGAACTACGATAAGATCTACCGTTCGAGCGGTATCGAGGGCGAGCGCGCCGAGGTGCTGGGACGCGCTTTTAGCCTCATGTACGAACATTGCCTGGGCGATCTCAAGGCACGTGACGAATCGAGTTATATCTTCCGGCACCACATACGGCGTATCGAACAGGGTCTTGCCCACTATGGACGCCGCTACGAATGGGAAGACGACCTCGATCAGACCGTGGTGGACTATATCGCGAGCATGAGCGACGGGTATTTCACCGAACTCGCCACGAAGCTGTTCCCCGAGATTCGTTTTCCGCAGCGCACCTATATCAACGAGTGCTAAGCTAATCGCCCGCGTACGAACAGCCGTGTGAGCAAAGGGGTCCTATGGAGACGTTGTTCAGTGAAAGCGAGAACGCCAAGCGCTTGAGCTATGCTCCGCTTGCCGTGCGCATGCGCCCGCGCGACCTCGACGAATATGTGGGCCAGCAAAAGGCCGTGGGCCCCGATTCCTGGTTGCGGCGCGCCATCGAACACGACGTGCTCTCAAGCGTCATCCTGTACGGCCCGGCGGGAACGGGCAAGACCACGCTTGCCCACATCATCGCTGCCCATACACGCAGCGAGTTCGTCGAGGTGTCTGCCGTAACCGGAACGGTCAAGGACCTGCGTCGCGAGATCGAGGAGGCCTCACGCAGGCTCATGGCATTTGGGCGGCGCACGATTCTATTCATCGACGAGATTCATCGCTTTTCGCGTTCCCAGCAAGATGCGCTACTTCATGCGGTCGAGAATCGCACCGTCATCATGATTGGCGCGACGACCGAGAACCCATATTTCGAGGTCAACTCGGCGCTGCTCTCGCGCAGCCGCGTGGTCGAGCTCGAGCACCTGTCCGATGAGGACATCGCCGTACTCGTCCGGCGCGCTTTGGAGGATGAACGGGGCCTCAACGGAAGGTTTACAGCTGACGAGGAAGTCGTCGCCTCGATTTGCACGCTGGCGGCGGGGGACGCACGCAGCGCGCTCACGACGCTTGAGCTTGCAAGTGAGATTGCGTTGACGCGCCCCGATTCCGATGCCGCCGTCAACGCCGGAGAGCCCCTTGCGCTAACGATCGATGACGTCCACATGGCAAACCCGCGCCGTGGCCTTTCGTACGACAAGAACGGCGATATGCATTACGACATCATTTCGGCGTTCATCAAGTCCATGCGTGGCAGCGATCCCGATGCCACGGTGTATTGGCTCGCGCGCATGATCGATTCGGGTGAGGACCCTAAGTTCATCGCACGCCGCATCATGATTCAGGCCTCTGAAGACATCGGTAACGCCGACCCTCAGGCATTCCTCATTGCCGAGGCCGCATTCAAGGCTGCCGAGGTCATCGGGTATCCCGAGTGCCGCATCAACTTGGCGCAAGCGGCTCTGTACAACGCTTTGGCCCCTAAGAGCAACGCCTGCGAGGCTGCGATCGATGCTGCGCTTGCCGACGTTCGCACGAGCGGTCAGCGTGAGGTGCCTGCGCATCTTCGCGACCGACACCGTCCGGGTTCCGATTCCTATGGACCTTATCTATATCCGCATGACTATCCGAGCGGCTGGGTGGAGCAGCAGTATCTTCCCAACGGTCTTTCGCGCGGGGCGTTTTGGAAGCCCGCGGGGCGCGGATGGGAGGAATGGCGCTACGAGCAATCTGAGCGCGATCGCACGGGAAAATCGCCCGAGGCACATGATCCCGAGGATAGTCAGTAGCGCTCGAGACAACCGTGGTGTTTGCATCGGCACGGTTGCGGGCGAACCTTTTTTGGCATGAGACCGCGTGCTACGGGTAGTATGGAAGAAGCGTTGTGCTTTGCGAACATGCGCTATACGAACATTCAACCTCGTCAGGAGGCACCATGGATCCGCTCCAGATCGTTTTGATCGTCCTTGCTCTCGTTGCCATATGGGCGGTTATTGAGCTTGCGCTCGTGCTGCGCCGTGCGCGGTCAACGGTTGACTCGCTCGATAAGACCGTTGGCAGCATCAACGACACCATTGCGCAAACGAAACCCGTCATCGAGCATCTCGATGAGACGCTGACCGATGTGAAGCCGGTCATGGCCAAGCTGGATGCATCCCTCGAGGAGCTTCAGCCCGCCCTGACCCAAGTGGAGCCGCTCCTTCGCCAGGGCTCCATCGCCGCCGAGGCGCTCTCTGCCGACCTCATCGAGGTCAACGGCGTGCTCCGCGATGTCTCCGAGGTGACCGGAAGCATGTCGTCTGCGTCCGGAGCCGTTTCCGGTATCGCGTCTGCCGCCTCGGAGAAGGTCCAGCGCTTGCTCAATCGCCATCGTGAAGAGAACACGACGGGGGAGCGCACCCTGACCGAAACCACGGAAGCCGATGTGCCTGAAGAGCCTCAGGGCGAGTCCGAAGTGCCTGCACAGGCCGATGAAAATCAGGGGGCGCACAACGGGCATCCCACTCGTAGCTACTACACGTATGGCGCTAAGCCGTCAGATTCCGTACAGGAGGGCAGCGATGACTAACGCATCCCATTCCATCAGCCTGAGTGTTTCGGCTGACCCGCGTCTTGCTCGCCTGGTACGCATGACGGCCGCAAACGTGGCTATGCTGAGCTCCATGTCTGTCGATCGCGTCGAGGATATTCGCATGGCGGCAGAAGAGGCCTTCATCTATGCCTGCTCCGTACGGCCTTCGTGCGAGCTTCCCATCCGATTCGATGTCGATGCGCAGCAGGTTTGCATGACGTTTGAGCTTGGCGACTTCGATTTTGATGACGCGGGCTCCGCGTCCGAGACGGCAGCGTATGCAGACCTTATTCTTGGCGCCGTGTGCGATTCGTACGAGAAACGATCCGCACCCTCTGCGCTTTCCCTCACCTTGAAAGCAGATGTGTAATGGCAGAAAAGACCGCTTCGGGCAAGGCGGCATGGGATAAAGAGAAAACGCACGAGCTGTTTCGTCGCTACAAAGAGAACGGCGATATGGATGCGCGCGAGAAACTCGTCATGTCCCATCTGAACCTTGTTCGATTCCTCGCTAATAAATTCAAGAATCGCGGTGAGCCGCTCGATGACCTCATGCAAGTTGGTTATCTGGGCTTGCTGAAAGCGATCGATCGTTTTGATCCCGATCGTGGGCTCGAGTTCACCACGTATGCCACGCCCACCATTTTGGGTGAGATCAAGCGTCACTTCCGCGACAAGGGGTGGAGCGTTCGCGTGCCGCGTCGTCTTCAAGAGCTTTCCGCCAAGGTGAATCAGGCAACCGATACGCTCACCACGCAGCTTCAGCGTTCACCCACCGTCGAGGAAATCTCCGATTACCTTGGCGTTTCGGCGGACGAAGTGCTCGAGGCCATGGAATCATCGTCCGCGTATTCATCCGTACCGCTGGAGGCTCCTGGTAGCACGGATTCCGAGGACACTCCATCGGTTCTTGATCGGTATGCCGATGAAGACAGTGCGCTCACCTTCACAGATGACCGCTTGGTTATCGAAGAGGCGCTCAAGGGCTTCTCGCCTCGCGAGCGCGAGGTGATCGAGATGCGCTTCGTCAAGGGTATGACGCAGATCGAGATCGCCGAGAAGCTCGGCGTGTCCCAGGTGCAGGTTTCGCGCCTGCTGCGCCGCACGCTGAAAAAGATTCAGGACAAGATTGATCCCGAAGGAGTCATGGGGAAGCGATGACCGCTCAGACCAACCCGGGGCACCGCGTCGACCGGAGCCTCCGCGATACCAAGCTCATGACCCTGCGCATCTGGTCGGTGGTGGGAGTTCTCATCATCGGTGCGATGCTGCTGAACGTTGTCGGGGTGCTCGCCCCGGTGGTGGTTTTTTTGGCGGTCGGCTCACTCATAGCCTTCGTCGAGGCGCCCATCGTCAACGCGCTCGAGCACAAGGGCGTGCCGCGCAGCATCGGCGCCCTCGTGGGCCTCATCGTGGTCATCGCCGTCATCGCGCTGCTCATCACGATGCTGCTGCCCATGTTCATTGATCAGTTCGTCGACGTCTTGAACCAGATGCCGCGCTACTTCTCGTCGCTTTCGATCATGATCCAGGACCTCATGAGCAACTTCCGCTCGCTCACCACGAGCGATATGTTCAGCGGCTTGAACGATCTGCTGCTCTCGCTCCAACACACCGCCACGACATTCGTGACCGACCTTGCGGCCAACTTGGGGCGCGGCGTCATGCCTGCCATCAGCAGCTTTGCCAACACGATGTTCATCGTGTTCTTGGGACTTGTCCTTGCATACTGGCTTGCATGCGATTACCCCAAGATCCACGGTGAGATCGGCTTTGCGTTAGGGGAGAGCAAAGAGGACGATTACCGCTTCATCGTCGCCATTCTTTCGCGCTCTGTGGGCGGCTACATGCGCAGCATGATCATCACGTCGGTCATCAACGGCGTGCTCGTGTTCGTCGGTCTGCTTATCGCAGGGCATCCGTATGCCGGTCTCATGGGTGTGCTTACGGGCATCTTCCACCTCATCCCCGTTATCGGTCCCTGGTTCTCGGCGCTTATCGCGGTCGTCATCGCACTGTTCTATGGCCCCGCTCTTGCCATCTGGACGCTTGTGATCGTCGTCATCGCGCAAAACCTTACCGACAACGTCTTGAGCCCCAAGGTCATGCAATCCACCGTCCAGGTGCATCCCGCCATGAGCCTTGCCGCTATCGTCATCGGCTCGTCACTCATGGGGCCGCTCGGCATGGTCGTCGCCATTCCCCTGTGCGCTGCATTGAAGGGCTTGTTCATCTTCTATTTCGAGAAGAGTACGAAGCGTCAGCTCGTTGACTACCACGGTGCCATCTTCCGCGGCACGCCGTATCGCGACGAGGCTGGAAACCCCGTCCCGGCCTTCGATGCGCTGGGCGATGACAGCTTTGTGGCCGACTCCGAGCTGCTCACCGACGACGTGGTGCCCGATGCCACGGCGGTTCCCAAGCCGGAGCTCGAGAACCCCTGGGTTAAGCTCCCGAGCATCGACGCGAACGCAGCAAGCCTGTTTCGGATTCCCTTTGCCGGCGGCGATGCGACGAACGCCACCAAAGACGATCAGAACCCCGAGGACGCTGCTCCCGATGATGAGCGGGACGCCTCGTAGCTCGCACGCGCTTCGTGCATCTGCATATACCGTGCTGCCCGCTCAATGCGACATCGCTTGCGCGCAAGGTCTGCTATCCTAGGTGCGTTTACGCCTGTCTTATGCACAGAACCTAGGAGATAGCCACATGAGTGCTGAACACCCGACCATGACCACCGCGGAGATTCGCTCTTCGTTCCTGAAGTTTTTCGAGGATCGCGGCTGCAAGCTGTTCCCCAGCTCCTCGCTTGTGCCCGACGACCCGTCGCTTCTGCTCGCCAACGCGGGCATGAACCAGTTCAAGCAGTACTACCAGGGCAAAAAGACCATGCACGAGATCGGTGCGACCTCGTGCCAGAAGTGCGTCCGCACGAACGACATCGACATCATCGGCTGTGACGGTCGTCACGCCTCGTTCTTCGAGATGCTCGGCAACTTCTCCTTCGGCGGCGTGTCGAAGGAGCAGGCCTGCGCTTGGGCGCTCGAGCTCTCCACGCAGGTGTTCAAGCTGCCCATCGAGCGCCTGTACTTCACCGTCTTCACCGATGACGATGAGACCTATGACATCTGGCGCTCGCTCGGTGTCGAGGAGAGCCACATCTCCCGTCTGGGCGAAGACGATAACTTCTGGGCGGCCGGTCCCACCGGTCCGTGCGGCCCGTGCTCCGAGATCTACTACGACATGGGCGAAGACGTCGGCTGCGGCCGTCCCGACTGCGCTCCCGGCTGCGATTGCGACCGCTTCCTTGAGTACTGGAACCTCGTGTTCACGCAGTTCGACCGCCAGGAGGACGGCTCCATGCCCGAGCTGCCCCATCGCAACCTCGACACCGGTATGGGCCTTGAGCGCATGAGCGCGATCATGCAGGGCAAGACCTCGTTTTTCGACAGCGACATCATGCAGGGCCTCATCCGCTTGGGCGAGGAGATCTCCGGCGTGTCCTATGTGAGCGATGACTATGAGGGGCCGAGCCGAAGCCTGCGCATTATTGCCGACCACGCGCGCTCGGTCGACTTCATGATTTCCGACGGCATTCTGCCGGGTAACGAGGGTCGCGGCTACGTGCTGCGCCGCCTGCTGCGCCGTGCCGTCTTCCACGGCCGCCTGCTGGGCGTCGAGGGCCCGTTCCTCGTGCGCTTCATCGAGCGCGTCAACGAGCTCATGGGCGATGCCTATCCTGAGCTCACCAAGAACGTCGAGCTCGTGCGCGGCATCGTCAAGGCCGAGGAAGAGCGTTTCTCCACGACGCTCGACAACGGCCGCGTGTACCTCGACGAGGCGCTTGCCAAGCTCGGCGATGGCGAGGTGCTCGACGGCGCGTCTGCCTTCATGCTGCACGACACCTTCGGATTCCCCATCGACCTGACCGTCGAGATCGCCGGTGGTGCAGGCCACGATGTCGATATCGAGGGCTTCAACCGTGAAATGGAGGCGCAACGCGAGCGCGCTCGCGCCAACGTCAAGGGCGACGCCTGGGGCACCTTCAGCGATGTGTGGGTCGAGCTCACCGATACGATTGCCGCCACCGAGTTCATCGGCTATGACGCCAACAGCGTCGACGACGCTCGCGTCCTTGCTATCGTTGCCAACGGCGAGCAGGTCTCGCACGCCGATGCTGGCCAGGAGGTCGACATCGTGCTCGATCGCACGCCGTTCTACGCCGAGATGGGCGGTCAGGTCGGCGACACCGGCTCGTTTGCGACGGCTGCTTCCGCCATGCACGTCACCGATACGCGTGCGCACCACGGCCTCTATGCGCATCACGGCGTGATCGGTGAGGGCACGGTTTCCGTGGGCGATACGGTATTTGCCGCCATCGATATCCGCCGCCGCGAGCTCATCCGTCGCAACCACACGGCGACGCACCTGCTGGACGCCGCGCTCAAGCAGGTTCTGGGCAGCCACGTGAACCAAGCCGGCTCCCAGCTCGATGAGCACCGCTTGCGCTTCGACTTCACACATTTCGAGGCCGTCACGACCGATGAGCTCAAGCGCATCGAGAGCATCGTGAACGACCAGATTTTCGCTTCTAAGCCCATCGTGACCCATGTCATGGGTATCGATGAGGCCAAGGCGTCCGGCGCCGTCGCCCTGTTCGGCGAGAAGTACGGCGACGTTGTGCGCGTTGTGTCCGTGGGCGAGGAGGACCAGCCGTTCTCCCGCGAGCTCTGCGGCGGCACGCATGCGCGCAACACGGCCGAGATCGGTCTGTTCCGCATCGTCTCCGAGTCCTCCACCGGCTCGAACGTTCGCCGCATCGAAGCGGTGACGAGCATGGGCGCCATGGAGTACCTCGAGGGCAAGGAGCGTGCGCTCGCCAGCGCCGCGGCCGCACTCAAGTGCCGCGACGACGAGGTATGCGACCGCATCGCCTCGCTGCAGCAGAACCTGCACGACGCCAACCAGAAGCTTAAGGCTGCCCTTACGGGCGGCTCTTCCGATGCTATCGCTCAGGCTGTTCAGGGCGCCGTCGACACCGGTTCGTACAAGGTCGTTATCGCTCAGCTTGCCGGCCTCGAGGGCTCCGAGCTCCGCAACGTGTGGGATACCGTTCGCGCCAAGGTTGACGGCCCGGTCGCTTGCGTGCTTGCGACGGTGACCGAGAAGGGCACGCCTGCGCTGCTGGCAGCCGCCACTGACGATGCGGTCGCAGCCGGGTTCAAGGCTGGTGACGTCATCAAGACCATCGCTCCGCATGTCGATGGCCGCGGCGGCGGTCGCCCGGCCATGGCCCAGGCCGGCGGTAAGGACGCTTCGGGCATCCCTGCCGCGCTCGATGCCGCCCGCGCGCACCTGGGACTCTAAACCGTGGTCGCGCTCGCGCTCGATATCGGCGAGGTTCGCATCGGCATCGCAGCTTCCGACCGCTCCGGACGGGTCGCCATGCCCGTCAAGGTGCTCCCTGCCGCCGAGGTCCTGTCCTTGGCGCGGAGCTTCCGGGCGATTGTGGAAGACTACGAGCCGGATGTACTGGTATGCGGCCGTCCTCAAACGCTTTCGGGGGAGGACGGTCCGCAAGCGCAGCGCGTTATGGATGCCGCGCGCTCCATTGCCAAAGCGCTCGATGTGCCGCTTGAGTTTACCGATGAGCGCTTAAGCTCCCAGGAAGCCAAGCGCATCCTGCGCGCAGAGGGCCTATCGGAGCGAAAGATGCGCGGTAAGGTCGATATGGTTGCAGCCTCCCTGTTCCTCCAGGCGTGGCTCGATGCTCAGAAGGGAAACGACGACAGTGCCTAACGCTAACACCGGCGGTTCGCACCGCCGCACCTCACAGACTCCTGTAACGTCTCGATCCACGGGGACCGGTGCCCCGGGCACGCGGTTTCGCTCTTCCTCTTCACAGGGTTCACGGACCACGGCTCGCGCTTCGCAGGCTGCTCAGCGCCCTTCCGGCCGGCCTGCAGCCCAAGCGGCGCGTCCGGCAGCAGCTAATCGTGTGAGGACTCGTCAAGAGACCAAGCGCTCCGGTAGCCCGATTCCTATCATCGTGGGCATCGTCGCGGTGCTCGCAATCGTGGCCCTGCTCGCGTTCGTCGTCGCTCCGCGTATCGGCGGCTTGTTTGGGGGAGGGGAAACGGTCGAGGCCGGCCAAGAGGTCGAGCTGACGATTCCCGAGGGCGCAACGGGCGACGACATCGCATCCATCCTCGCCCAGAACCAGATTATCGATAACCCCAAGGAATACTATGCTGCCGTGAACGAGCTCGATGCCGCCATGGCCATAAAGCCGGGCGACTATCTGCTCTATACCGGTCAGGATGCGAAAGAGGTTGTGCAGCAGCTTGTGGACGGCCCCAACATCACGGGCGTGACCCTCACCATCCAAGAGGGGCTCACCGTGGCGCAAACGGCTGCGCGCGTCGAGGAGACGCTCGGCATCTCGGCCGATGAGTTCCTGGCGCAGGCCAAGGCCTCCAACTACGCTGCCGACTACCCGTTCCTCGAGGGAGCCTACGACGATTCGCTCGAGGGGTATCTGTATCCCAAGACGTACAATCCCGGCAAGGAGCCGACGGCCGACAGCCTCATTCGCCAGATGCTCGATCAGTTCGAGACCGAGACGGCATCCCTTGACTTCGATGCCGCGCCCAACGGCTTGAGCGCCCAGGAGGTCGTCACGCTCGCCTCGCTCGTCGAGCGCGAGACGGCCGTGGCAGATGAGCGTCCGCTTGTCGCGAGCGTTATCTACAACCGTTTGGACGAGGGCATGCGCCTGCAGATCGATGCCGCCATCGTGTACGCGCGCGGCGGCGGGAGCGATCGCGTCACCTACGACGATCTTGAGATCGACTCTCCCTACAACGTGTATAAGCATGACGGCCTTACCCCTGGCCCCATCTGCAGCCCGAGTGTTTCCTCCATCGAGGCTGCGCTTGAGCCTGCCCAGACTGACTACCTATACTACGTTGCCTCTCCCGAAGGCGACGGCTCGCATAACTTCAGCTCCGATTACGAGCAGTTCGAGAAGGACCGCGAGGCGTATCTGGAGTCCCAGCAATGAGCATCTGGGCGCCCAAGCGCTATGTCTCTCGCGTAGAGCGCATCGATCTCGATGACCTATGGGCTTCGGGGAAGCGCGCCATCATGCTCGACCGTGACAACACCCTTGTGCCGCGTGACCGAAAGACCGCGCCGGCTTCCGTGTTGGCGTGGCTCGACGCCGCGCGCGATCGCGGGTTCAAGCTGTACATGGTTTCGAACAACTGGCATAAGGACCAGGTTCAGCGCTCGTCGTCTGAGCTTGGGCTCGATTTCATCTGCTTTGCCTGCAAGCCACTGCCATTTGCGCTCAACCGGGCGCTTGCGCGCATGGGCGTTGCCCACGAAGCCGCTGTGCTTATCGGCGATCAGCTCTACACCGACGTGTGGGCGGGCAACTTTGCCGGCGTCGATACGATCCTCGTCAAGCCGCAGACCCATGTGGACCTGTGGTACACGCAGATCTTTCGAATCTTCGAGCGGCGCGCCCTTCGCAACGTTCCCTGCGAGGAGTAGCGGTTCATGACGGGTTCTGTGAAGCGCGGATGCGATCATATCTTTTTCATCGGTTTCTTAGGTGCGGGCAAGTCGACGCTTGCCCGCAATCTGGGCCGCATGTTCAACCGCCGCTTCATCGATACGGATCGGCTCGTCGAGCGCAGACGCGGGCTTTCTGTGCGTCGCATCTTTGAGCTGGAAGGGGAGGAGCGGTTCCGCGAGCTCGAGACCCAGGCCTTGGAGTCTCTTGAGTCCGAGCGCAGCCTGCTCGTTTCGTGCGGCGGCGGCATTATCGAAACGCCGCGCAACACCGAGCTCATGCATGCTATGGGCTATTGCGTGTACCTCGACGGCGATATCGACGACTCGCTTCGGCAGATTCGGCGCGCCGATACACGCCCCGACTTCCGCTCGGCCGAGCACGCCGCGCGCTTGCTGGAGCATCGTCGCCCCTTATACCAGGGAGCTGCCGACATCACCGTCGATATTCGCGGTAAATCCTTTAAGGATGTTTCCTATCTATGTGCCGAAATTCTTCTGGAGCGAGGTCTTCTATGAGCGTACGCCGTCAACTTGTCAATTTTGGGAGCACGAGCACCGACTACCGTGTTGGCACTGGCGCCTTCGATGAGCTTCCGCGCCTGTTTAAAAACGTTGTCGGTGAGCCCAAGCGGGCTCTGCTGGCATATGACGAGCTCGCTTCAGATGAGCAGCGTTCGTTGGCCCGTCGAGCGCTCATCGATTGCGGTTTTACTGTCGAGGAATACAACGCCGCTGGCAAGGGCGCATGCGAAGCGTCTCTTGACGCATCGAGCTCCCTCATGCGCATGCTCGCATCTTCGTCCATCACGGCCGATGACGTGATGGTCGCCCTGGGTGGTGCAAATGTGTGCTCACTCGTTTCGTATTGCGGTCAGATGTGGTGCGGCGGCATGTCGTGCGCGGCCATCCCGCTCACGCTTGATGCCATGTGCACCGTTCCGACTGCAATGCGTCCCCTTTCTGTCGATGACGCGCCGGAGATGGTGTCTGTGCGTCCCGGCTGGTCGCTCGTCGTGTGCGATATCGATCTTGTACTCGGCAAGGATGCACGTGAACTCGGCCTTGGCTATGCCTACCTGCTTGGCGCGGCATTCGCTTCCAGCCGACGCGTATGGGAGCAATGCGGCGAGAAGGTCGCCGGCATGGCTGATGATGACCCCGTTGCGTTCGCTGACGCTCTGTGCGCTGCGCAGACCTCGCGCGCCGGTGCCGTCCGATCCGCAAACCCATCTGCACGTAACTCCATTTACTACGGCATCTCGACGGCTCGCGCCCTGCGCGCATGCCTGAAGGAGAAACTCCCCAGTCATCTTGCCCTTGCGGAAGGTATGCGCTTCGAGGCGCGCCTTGCCCATGATGTCTGCGGGCTCGATGTCGACCTCGTCTTCGAGCAGGATGATCGCTTTGATGATCTTGGTGTCGAAGAGGCTACGTTCGATGTGGATGTCGACACCTTCATCGATGCGCTCAAACGCACCTGCTATGTGCGATCCAACCGCTTCATGCTCGCGTTGCCCAAGTTCCCGGGCGCCATCCGCCTATGCCATATCGAGGAAGACGTGCTGAGGCGCCATGCGGAGGCCTACCTCGCCTCTCGCGCCGAGTTGCTTGAGGAGCTCTGAGTTTCCCGCTTCCTTCCAGGTAACGTTGCTTCATCTGAACCTTCCGAGGTGTACTATGCCTCTGGTTTTATGCTGTGAAAGGAGTCTGCATGACTGAATTGATCAATGGACCTGCAGGGCGTATCGCCCGTTTGCGCGACCTCATGGATGCGCGCGGCTACGATGCGGTCGTTGTGCGCGACGAGGCAAATCTGCGCTGGCTCACCGGCGCCATGGGTGTGTTTGACTACACACACGAGTTCCCACATGCCGCGTTCATCACGCCCGATGCGTGCTACCTGCATACCGACTCGCGCTATTTCAACAGCTTCGCTGAGAACTTGCCTGCGGATAGCCCCTGGCAGGTCGATATGGACGGATTCGACATCCCCGGGTGGGTCGCGCAGCGTGCACTCGAGACCAAAAGCCGCACCATCGCAATCGAAGACGACATGCAGTTGAACTTCTATCAGGGTATCGTTCGCGGTCTTGAAGATCGCTCCATCGCAGCGGCGTTGCCCCAGATGCACGGCGACATCCGGCGCATGCGCGCGGTGAAGGACGCCGAGGAGATCGAGCTCATGCGTCATGCGCAGGCCATCACCGACGCAGCGTTCGCGCATATGCTCGAGTTCATCCAACCGGGCCAAACGGAAAAGCAGGTCCGCAGCGAGCTCGAGAACTTCATGCTCAACAACGGCGCCGACGGCCTCGCGTTCGATTCCATCGTGGCATCTGGTCCCAACTCCGCGAATCCTCACGCTATCCCGAGCGACCGCGTGGTCGAAAAGGGCGATTTCGTCCTTATGGACTACGGTGCACGCTATCGCGACTACGATTCCGACATGACCCGCACCGTCGTGCTCGGCGAGCCCACCGCGCAGCAGCGTGAGCTCTACGACCTCGTGCAGCGTACCCATGAGGAGTGCGTCGCTGCCATTCACGCAGGCGTCGACGGCAGCGATATCCACAACCTCTCGGTCAAGATCATCTCGGATGCCGGGTACGGCGATTGCTACGGTCACGGCCTCGGCCACGGTGTGGGCATCGACATCCACGAGCTTCCGAACTTCGGCCGCAAGAGCAACATCGTCGAGGCGGGCGCGGTTATCACGGTCGAGCCCGGCGTGTACCTGCCTGGCGTGGGCGGCGTGCGCCTCGAGGACTACGGTCTGGTGACCGAGGACGGTTTCGAGCCCTTCACGCGCTCTCCGCACGAGCTCCAGGTCATCTCCTGTTAACGTCTGCGGGCCCATGCGCCCGCGTATGGCTGTTTCGTTGCGTTTCCCCCAACAGGCACCTGCCTGTCGTATACTTTCGTCGTTATGTGTATTGAGTGAGAAAGGTCTTCCATGGCATCCATCACCACTGCTGATTTCAAGAACGGCCTCGGTCTTCGCATCAAGGACAAGGTCTGCACCATCGTCGAGTTCCAGCACGTGAAGCCCGGCAAGGGCGGCGCGTTCGTCCGCTACAAGACCAAGGACATCAAGTCCGGTCGCGTCGTCGAGAACACCTGCAACGCCGGCACCAAGTTCGAGAGCGTGACGCTCACCACCACCGAGATGCAGTATCTCTACAACGACGGCGATCACTACTACTTCATGAACATGGAGACCTACGATCAGGTCCCCGTGCCCGTCGACTTCATCGGCGACAACTCCAAGTGGCTCAAGGAGAACGACGTCTGCCAGCTGCTGTACGCAGACGACGAGCTCATGGGCGTGAACCCGCCGATGTTCATCGAGGTCGAGGTCACCGAGACCGACCCGGGCTTCAAGGGCGACACCGTCCAGGGCGGCACCAAGCCCGCAGTCATCGAGACCGGCGCGACCGTCCAGGTGCCGATGTATCTCAACGTGGGCGAGAAGATCAAGGTCGACACCCGCGACGGCAAGTTCGTTTCCCGCGTCTAGTCGCGCTCGTATACAGCATCGCTTGGGGCGGGGCCGCACACCCCGCCCTTTTTCGTCAAACACGGATGTCTTGGCGTACGCGCTCCAAACTTGGGGTATCGTGTACACTGAACCGCGTGAGACACCTGCTTCGTGCAGTCGTTTGAAATGGGTGAGAACATGTCTGCAGAGATCAAGATCGACGGTATCGCCATCGCTCCTGAGGTTATGTCCATCATCGTGTCCCGAGCTGTCGAAGAGGTCGAGGGCGTCGCTTCGGTTGGCGTTCGCGACCTGGCGACGAACCTCGTCTCCATGTTCAGCGCCAAGAGCACCGCTCCGGCCCTTCCTCCTATCGAGGCCGAGGTCGTTGACGATACGCTGCACCTCACGGTGCGCGTTTCCGTATTCTTCGGATACCCCTTCAAGAAGCTCGCCGAAACCATCCGCGCTGCGGTCGTCAAGGTGGTTGACGCTCAGGTGGGCATCCCGGTCTCTTCCGTCGATGTGTGCATCGACGGCCTTGTATTCCCCAAGGAGTAATGCGTGAGTCTTAAAATTGATCGCGGTCGCACCCGCGCCCGCAGCCAAGCGCTTCAGATTCTGTTCCAGGCAGAAGCGCTCGATAAGCCGGTCGACGAGGTCCTCGCCGGCGATTATCTGCTGTCCAAGGGACCGCTTGAGCCCTATGCCGAGCAGCTCGCCCTGGGGTGCTATCGCAACCTCGATCGCATCGATTACGCGCTCGAGACGGTATCCAAGAGCTGGAGCCTCTACCGTATGCCGAGCGCAGACCGAAACCTTTTGCGCATCGCCGTCTATGAGATGCGCTTCGTCGAAGACGATCCCATCGAAGACGCCGTCGTCATCAACGAAGCCGTCGAAGTGGCCAAGGCATATGGCACCGACGAGTCGTCGCGCTTCGTCAACGGCGTGCTGGGAAGCATCGCACGCATGGGCGATCTTCCCGAGGTACCCGAGTCCGAGGACGCGCCCGATGTCGATGAACCTGAGGCCACCGATGAGTGAATCGACGGTCCACACGTTCGATGACCTTACCGATCGCCTCGACGAGATCATCGCGGCGGTGCGGTCGAAGGACACCTCGCTAGAGCGATGCCTCGACCTGTTCGACGAGGCTATCGGCTTAGGATCAAAGGCGGTGGACATGGTCGACACCTTCGAGCTCTCTCCGCGCGAGGCCGATTCTTTGGCCGCTACGATGGAGCAGGATGAAGCCGAATCGAATGACCAGGTGGAATTTGAGGGAAAGGCGTAACCGGGTCACATGAAACGTGTCCGCCTCGATGACGAATTGATCGCGCAGGGTCTTGCCGCATCACGCGACGAGGCCCTGCGTTTGTGCATGGCTGGGCTCGTATCGTGTTCGGGAGAGCGCCTGCAATCGCCCGCTGCGCGCGTCGAGCCCGGCGCACCGATCCATGTGAAGGGGCACATTCCCTATGTGGGCAGGGGCGGCCTGAAACTCGAAGGCGCACTCGATGCCTTCTCGGTATCTCCCGTGGGGCTTGACTGCCTGGACGTTGGGTGCTCGACGGGCGGATTCTCCGATTGTTTGCTTCAGCGCGGGGCCTCCCGTGTGGTATCGGTCGATGTCGGCCGCGCGCAGTTCGCGTGGTCGCTGCGCAACGACGAGCGCGTTACGCTGCTTGAGCGCACCAATATCGTCGATGTTCCCGCTATGGGATATCGCGAGTCGTTCGACCTTGCCGTTTGCGACGTCTCCTTCACGAGCGTGGCTACCATCTTGCCCGCGGTGCTTGAACTCTTGAAACCAACCGGTATGTTCCTCACCTTGGTGAAGCCGCAGTTCGAGGCGCCCGCCGAGGATGTAGGGGAGGGCGGCATCGTGCGCGACCCAGCGGTCCATGCGCGCGTACTTGCCGACACGGTTCGTCTGTTTGCCGATTCCGGCCTGTATCCGGTCGATGTATGCCCGTCTCCCATAACGGGGGCAAAGGGCAACCGCGAATTCTTTCTGCTCGGCGATCGCGCACCGGCGAGGCGCGCATCCGAATGCCCCTTGGACGAGCACATCGAGGTCCTGCTGAACAAAACGGAGGCGCTATGAAGATCTTCCTGGTACCCAATTACCACAGTGACGAGGCTGTCCAAAGCGGGCTTACCCTTGAGCTTTGGCTAACTCGCCAGGGCTATGAGGTCTCATGGGCGTCCGATGCGCGGTCCAAGATCGCAACGACCCCAGACATCGAGGGGAGCGACTTGGTGATCTCGCTGGGTGGCGACGGTACGATGCTGCGGGCCGCTCGCCTGGTGGCTCAGCGCGAGATTCCCATCCTGGGACTTTCCTATGGGCATCTGGGCTTTCTTACCGCCGCCAGCCCACAGGAGCGCGATATCCTTTCCGTCGTGTCCGATGCCCTTGCAGGAGAGATGCACGTGAGCCGACGCGCCACGATCGCGTGCACGGTTCGCGCCACGGCCGAAGACGGGACCGAAGAGGTATTCGAGTCACATGGGCTCAACGACCTCGCGCTTGCCCGCGGCCCGCTCTCCGAGATGATCGAGTTCGACATCTCCGTCTCCGGCCACCATATCGATCGCTTACGTGGCGACGGCGTCGTGGTATCCACGGCAACCGGCTCGACCGGCTATGCGCTGTCTGCGGGCGGCCCCATCGTGAGTCCCGACTATGCCGGCATGGTCTGTGTGCCCATCGCGCCCCACACTATCCAGGCGCGCGCGTTTCTCACCTCGCCTTCCGACGTTGTTGAAATCGCCCTATCGCATGACCGGCCGTCTGTGCCGGCCTGTGCCGTCGACGGCGTGTTCCTGTCGCCGCACGGGGTGATTGACCGCGTCTCGGTTCGCCGCGGCGATGCGGATGTCCTGCTGCTCGACTACGGCCCCGAAAGCTTCTACAACTCCGTCTCGCGTGTGTTCTATGGGGTGCGTCGCAATGATCGATGAGCTCGACGTCACGAACCTCGCGCTGATCCGCTCAGCTGCTCTCAATCCCTGTGCGGGATTGACGGTCTTGACGGGCGAGACCGGAGCGGGCAAGACCGCGCTGCTCTCGGCCTGCAAGCTGCTTATGGGAGAGCGCGCTGATTCATCGATGGTTCGCGAGGGCGAGAGTGCGGCAATTGTCGAAGGCCGCATCTTCGAGGGTCCGCATGATACGGAGGGGTGCGTCGTTTCCCGTCGCGTTGGGTCGGATGGTCGCAGCCGCGTGAAAATCGATGGCACGCTCGCCAGCGTTCGCGAGCTCGGTGAGCGCGTGGGATCGCACATCGACCTGTGCGGTCAGCACGAGCACCAGCGTCTTCTTGACCCTGCCTCCCATGTTTCCATGGTCGATGCATGGGCTAAAGAAACTGTATCGCGTCCGCTTGGGGCATATCGTGGTGCGTTTGCGCGGGCGCGTGAGGCTGCCGCAGAGCTTGCGCGCGTCGAAGCGGCTTCTCGCACACAGGGTTCGCGTCTAGAAGAAGCCCGCTTTGCAGTGGAGCGCATCGATGAGGTCGACCCGCAGCCCGGCGAGCTCGAGGAACTCGAAGAGACGCTTCCCCGTGCCGAGCATGCGGAGTCCCTCATCTCGACCGCCTATGATGCCGATGCGGCGCTCTCATGCGAGCAGGGGGCGCTCGATTCGCTCAACACCGCGATCGCCGAGCTCGCCCGCATGGGATCGGTGGACGCCAAGCTTGCGCGTTTTGCCGACTCACTGTCTGAAGCGGCCATTACAATCGAAGACGTCGCGGCCGATCTGCGTCGTTACGCCCACGACATCGATTTCGATCCGGAGCGCCTCGCTGCCGCCCAGGAGCGCATGGCCGCTCTCAAAGGTCTGATGCGTCAGTTCGGCCCCCATATGGACGACGTGTTCGCCCGAAGGGCGGAGGCGTCTGAGCTCCTATCGCTCGTTGACGATGCCGAGGCGCGCGTGCGGCGTGCACAGGAAGCACGGGATGCGGCCGAGGCCGACCTTGCTCAGGCGGCCCGTGCGCTCATGCGCGCACGCAATGCGGCTGGCCCTAAATTTTGCCGTGAGGTCGGCAAGCAGATGATGCGCCTCGAGATGGGCCGTGCTGAGCTCGTGTGGGACGCACGGGAGCTTCCGCGCGCGCAATGGACTGTGGACGGCCCCGCCTCCTGCGAGCTGTTATATCGAAGCGGCGCCGGCCTCACGCCCCGTCCGCTTCGGCGCATCGCATCGGGAGGCGAGCTCTCGCGCGTCATGCTTGCATCAAAGGTCGTGCTCGGCGATGCCGACGGCGTCGATACACTCGTATTCGACGAGGTCGATGCCGGCGTCGGCGGATCGGTTGCCCGTGCCCTTGCGTCGGTGCTCGCCGATCTGTCAGTCACGCATCAGGTAATCGTGGTCACGCATCTCGCTCAGGTTGCTGTGATGGGAGAGAAGCATTACGTGGTCTCCAAGCGCGACGGCGATATTCCCGAGACCACCTTGGTTCCGGTGGAGGGGGAAGATCGCGTCACCGAGATCGCGCGCATGCTTTCCGGCGATGCGAGCCGGGCTTCGCTTGACCATGCCCGGCAAATGCTCGCAGAGGCAGGCAGACTGTAGGCCGAGCTTCATCACAGCAGCGCGATGCTCTGACCGTTTTCCACGTAATGGGTGAGCGCGTAGCGCAAATCGATCGACTCGACGTCGTTGATGAGGTCAATGGCGAGACATCCCGTTTGCGCGGGCACCACCTTGTCGTGCAATCGCTCTGCAATGCGCCTCAGTACTCCCAAGTCGGCATCGGAAAGCTCGCCTGACTGAACCAGATATTCAACCTGCTCCACCTCTGCGAACATATGCCACAGCCGCACCAGGTAGCGGCGCTCATGCTCACGCATCCTCTCATCGTCAAGAGACTGCGCGTAGGCATATGCCTCTTCATACACGAGGTGGAAATCTGACAGCATGTCGGCAGAGCGGCGAATCTCAACATGGCGATCGATGCTTTCGAGCACAAATCCCCAGTAGGTACGGTTGATCTCGTAAAGCTGACGACGATTCGCCTGGTAGATGCGGTCCTTTCTGGACGGAAGGACCCAGCGGTTGACGGCAACCACGATCACGACGGCAAGCGCGACGAAAAACATCCGCAGCGCCATGGCCGTCGTCTCGGGCATGGTGAGCGAGCACATCATCAGCGCGAAGCTCGTGGAATAGATCGCCTGTATCCAACTGCCCGGCGCACAGCAGTACACGAGCGTGATCATGATCATGCAGAAGACGTAGACCTCTAGGGGTTCACGTACCACATGGGACACGACGTAGGCGACGACGCACCCGATTGCCGTTCCGAGCGGTCGCGTGCGCATGCGGTGTGAGCTTTCCTCGTAGCTGGGCATTAGGAGCAAAAAGGCGTTCAAAGGAAGCCAGTACGCATGATCGACGCCCCAGAGCAAGCTGATCGTGCATGTGGTCACCATCACCACCGACAGGCGCATCGCGAAACGAAACTCAAAGGTGTCCGGATCTATTCCCCGCGTAAAGCCTTCGACGATGTCGCGCAAGGGCTCGAAGCGCCACGAGAGATGCCGCCTGCGCTCGGGCGCGCCGGAGACGATGATCATAAGCATGTGCAAAAGGCTTCTGAAAAAGATGCGGATGCGGCCTTCCGGCAAGTCGACCATATCGAGCAGCATGAGCAGGCAGCGGCGAACCACCGCATGCTCCTCAGGCGTCCTGGCATCTTTAACCTGACGAATCATGGTGGCGATATCATGCAGGGCGGATACATCGACATCGCTCTCGTCTCCCTGCTGCCATGCGGTATCGCTCAGCAGGTACACCGCGCGCTGAAACAGTGTGGCGTAGAGGTAGTAACGCAGGCCAGCTCGGTCGGGACGGCGAAAGAGCGAGCGGCTGTTGAAGCACATGAGGTCGAAGGCGCGTTCAAGCTTCGTGACCTCTTGCGCTAAATCACGTGAGCGTTCTCCCTCTGCCAGACGGTCGAGTACCGTTGCGAGCGTCTCCAGACTATCGGCCAATTCGGCCTCAGGATCATGAGACGCGCCGTTTTGCCAACGCATGATTAGCAATACGATACCCAGCACGCATGCGGCGAACGCGGTGACGGCGAGCTGTACGAGGAACTCGTCGAACTCAAGCGGGCGGAGCTCCAAAAACACAAAGGTCATCACATAGCCGAAGTACGCCTTCGGGGCGAACTGGCTCGCCTGAACCATCACCAAAAGGAACGGAACGATGGCGTTCAGGATGATACACAGGATAACGTGCAACGTAGCGATATAAGCCAATATGTTGAGGACGAGCAACGTGACGATGATGCGCGGAATGAGCGCGAGCGAGAAGTACTTGCGTCGCTTGCCACGGAAGATGACGACGATAGGGGAGATGATCATCACATGGCTCGTGCCGAACAGCCAAGCGATCGTTGCGAACAGCACCGTGTAGAGCAAGCCCGACGTTAACGCATCCGAGACCTTGCCGTAGGTCTCGTGTGCCCACGTGGTGCCCCTGCTGCGAAATCTTGTCAACGCTTCCGTACGCAACGCCTTCCCCTAAACGCACATCCCGCATCTAGCATACTCTTACTGCCGGAAGCGGGATATGGTGCGTTGAGCGTTCTTTTGCAGGGTAAGGGGACGGATGCGAACATATCAGGCCCTACCGGTTCTGGATATGCTCTTTGATCAGGCGCAGCGCATGCGCATAGCCCTCGAGTCCCTCTCCGGTGATGGTCGCAATGCAGGCGGCGCGCACATAGGAGACCTGCCGGAAGTCCTCGCGCTCCTCGACTGCGGAGATATGGACCTCCACACAGGGGAGACCGACGGCTTTGACGGCATCGAGAATGCCCACGCTCGTGTGCGTGTAGGCCGCCGGGTTGATGACGATGCCGTCATAGGCCCCCAAAGCTCGCTGAATCGCATCGATCAGATCGCCCTCATGGTTGGATTGGTACACGTCGACGAGCTCGAACCCTTCGTCGCTGCCGGCACGCTTGCACAGGGCAACAAGATCGTCGTAGGTGCTGCGGCCATAGATATCCGGCTCGCGCACACCGAGCATGTTGAGATTAGGCCCGTTGATGACCAACGCCTTCATGAAAACCACCTTTCGTTACCTGTGGGGAAGCATTGTGGGAAGAAGCGAGCGCACGGCGCGCGCTGTCTGCTCTGCACACGACCGGGAAGCCACAACCGTGTCGGCCCATGCAAGATAGGTTGCCATGCGCTGCTGAGCCAGGCGCTCGACGCCGTCTCGCGCCGAGATAGGGCGCCCCTTGGACGAAAGCTCCGCCAACGGACGATCGAGCATGACGATACGGCTGTTCTGGTGCAGGAGCTTATAGTTCTCCGGCCGGGTGACGACGCCACCACCACAGGAGATGATGAGATTGGAGCGCGACCCCAGTTGCCGGAGGCATGCGGTTTCTGCCTCACGGAAGCTCGCCTCGCCCTCGCGTTCGATGAAATCGGCGCATCCGATGCCGTAGCGCTGCTGGAAAAAGACGTCGGCATCGATGTGTTCGCGTCCCAGCAACGCGGCGAGGCGCTGCCCAACGCGCGTTTTCCCGCTTCCGGGCATGCCGATGAGCGCGATGTTCTGCTCTGTTGCCGAAAGGGCATCGGTGACGTCTGCGATCTGTTGTCTGTCCACAGGCGCTCCCGTGTAGCGCTCAACTGCCTGCGCGGCTTGCGCGACCAGCATGAGCAGGCCGCCTACTGCGGGTATGCCGCGCCGTTCGGCCTCGAGCATGATGCCGGTTCGCGCGGGGTTGTACACGATGTCAATCACGGCTTCGAGCGCGTCAAAGCCCTCAAGAGTGCACGGCGCATCCGGACATTGGGGGTACATGCCCACGGGCGTACAGTTCACGATGACCGCCGCGTGAGCATAGGCGTCCAGATTGTCGTAGGTGACCACACCGCTACGCCCCACGGCCACCGGGCGCGCACCTCGGTCGCGCAGCACCTGCATCGCCGTGGAGCCGGCTCCGCCCGATCCGCCCAGGACGAGAACCGTTCTGCCCGAAACGTCGATGCCCGTGCGGTCAACCAGGGTCGAAAACCCGAAGTAGTCGGTGTTGTCACCGCGCAGGCGCCCATCTGGCAGGCGCGTGATGGTATTGACGTTTCCGAGCTTGGCGGCGATATCGCTGAGTTCATCGAGGTAGGGGATGACCGCGCGCTTGTACGGAATGGTCACGTTCACGCCCTCCCATGCATCGCCTCGAATGAACGATTCAAGATCCTCGGGCTCCACCTCGAAGCGCTCATAGCGCAAACCCGCCAGGGCGCGGTAGATCGCAGGCGTATAGCTGTGTCCAAGCTTTCTTCCCAGCACGCCGTAGGGTCGCTCCATCACAGCACCTCCGTATACGATCCGATGTAGGTGACCCGGTCGCAGATGTCGTCTAGTGAGTCGAGAAGTTCTGTCAAGGCAGGACTTCCCACAGGGCAGTCGAGGTCGAAGTAGAACATGAACTCGAAGTCGCGCCCTGCTATAGGACGGCTCTCGAGCTTCACCATGTTCACATCGAGTGCATAGAACCGCTCAAGCACACGATAGAGGGAGCCTGGGGTATGGGGGAGCGTCATCATGAGCGAGGTGCGCGTGGCGCCCGGGAAGATCTTGGGCACCGCCGATATCACGACGAAACGCGTGTAGTTGTTATCACTATTCTGGACATCGGACGCCAGCACGTTGAGCCCATAGAGCTCGGCGCAGTCGCGCGAGGAAAGGGCGGCGATATCAGTGCGTGGGCTTTGGGCGACGGCTTCCGCCGCCTTCGCCGTGTTCTTGCACACATGGACGCGCACACCCAAGCGATCAAGTTCCTCAGAGCATTGCGCGATCGCCTGCTCGTGCGAAAACACCTCGGTGATCTGCGAGATATCGACCCCGGGGCGCGCAAGCAGCTGATGGTCGATTTTCAGGCGAAGCGACCGCACGATGGAAAAGCGGAATTCAGCCAGCAGGTCGTAGACGGCGTTCACCGAGCCTGCCGTGGAGTTCTCGATGGGTACGACACCGTATTCGCACAGTCCGTCGCGCACCGCCCGAAAGACGCCTTCGAACGTGCCGAAAAACGAGATGGCGGGCGTCGCGAAGAGCTTGCATGCGGCGATTTGGCTGTAGGCACCCTCAACGCCCTGGCACGCTACGGTGGCGACGGCAGGGAAGGGCTCGT
The DNA here is from genome assembly GCA_944321445.1 of uncultured Collinsella sp. Lineage (GTDB taxonomy): Bacteria > Actinomycetota > Coriobacteriia > Coriobacteriales > Coriobacteriaceae > Collinsella. Next base: position 40,460 of record CALULJ010000002.1, on the reverse strand, counting down.
CGACGGCACCGAGCGATGCCCGCGCGAGCGCAGAGCGGGCTTGGGGGTCGTCGCGATGAAAAACGGCCTGCTGCCGCGCCTTGTTCATGCTCATAAGAAGCGAAAGTAGGCTTGAAGCCTGGGGGCGCAGGTCCTGGGGCACCGCATGGGCGGCGCGAAAGAGCTTATCGCGCTCGCGCGCAGGGTCGTAGGCGGAGACTCCCGCCGCCCGCTTGGCGCAGGCGATGTCTTCAGCCAGGCCCATCCGTTCGCAGAACAGCTCGAGTATGCCGTCATCGATGGCGTCGATGCGCGCACGCGCCTCGTCGAGTTCCATGGGAGACCTCCTTACACGTTACATCAAGGCGCGCTGAGCCATATCGACCCGAGCGCCGAGCGGATACCCGTCTTCCAGCAGCGCATCAAGGAGTGCAAGAGCACAGGCCGCTTCCGCCACGGGAACGGCACGCGGCACGATGCAGGGATCATGCCTTCCGCGCACGACGAGGCTTGCGTCCGAGCCCGCATCCATGTCGACGCTTTGCTGCTCGCGTCCGATGGAGGGCGTGGGTTTCACGGCCATTTGCCATACGATGGGCATGCCGGTCGTGATGCCGCCTAAGATTCCGCCTGCATGGTTGGTCTGCGGACGCACCTCTCCGTGCTCGATGCGATAGGAGTCGTTATTCTCACTGCCCGTGAGGTATGCCGCCGCGAAACCAGCACCGAAATCGACGCCCTTCACGGCAGGGATGCCGAACGCGATGCGCGCGATGCGGTTCTCGATGCCGTCGAACATGGGGTCACCGATGCCGGCCGGCATGCCGTACGCCGCGCACTCGATTACACCGCCGATGCTGTCGGCATCGGCCCGGGCAGCCAGGATTGCCTCGCGCATCTCCCTCGCCGCATGCTCGCTGATGCACGGGAGCGAATGGTCGAGAATCGCTGTCCGCTGCTGCGGGCTGAACGTCAGGGGGTCCAGGCGCTCATCGACGACCCCCTGCGGACCGAGGGCGGCGATGTGGGCGACGATATGCACGCCGAGCTGCGAAAGCGCCTGTTTCGCGATGCCGCCCGCAATGCACAGCGGGGCGGTGAGACGTCCGGAAAAATGGCCTCCACCAGCGACGTCGTGACAATTGGCATACTTTACGCGCGCCGGGAAGTCGGCGTGTCCCGGTCGGGGAACGCGCCTAAGCTCGGCGTAATCACCCGAGCGGGTATTGGTGTTGCAGATTACGGCGGCAATGGGCGCGCCGTTGGTGTGGCCATCGGTGATGCCGGCAAGGATCTCGACCGCATCGGCCTCCTTGCGCGGGGTGGACGTGTCCGCCGAGCCCGGGGCCCTGCGTGCCATAAAGTCTTGCAGGGCATCGAGGTCTATATCGATGCCCGCGGGAAGGCCGTCGATGGCGCAGCCAATCGCCGCCGAATGCGACTGACCGAAAATCGAGAGCTTGATCGCGTTTCCGTACGTCGATGCCATGGGCGCCTACTCCTCGCCGAGCTCGACGCAACCGCCGAGCTGTTTATAGTGCTCGAAGAAATCGGGGTAGGATTTATTCACGGCTTCGGCACCGTGGATGAGAACCGGCCCGGTGCAGCGAACCGCGGCGATTGCCGCCATCATCGCGATGCGATGGTCGTTATGGGAGTCGACCTCACCGCCCATGAGCTGCGACTGTCCGTGGATGATGAGGCTGTCGTGATCGATCGATACGATCGCTCCAAGGGCATTCAGCTCAGACGCCGTCGTAGCTAAGCGGTCGGATTCCTTGATGCGCAGGCGCGCGCAGTCGCGAATCACCGTCGTGCCCTCGCAGCAGGCGGCAACGGCCGAGATGACCGGCACGAGGTCGGGTATATCCTGGGCGCTCATCGAGAACGCATGGAGGTTGTCGGGCTGCACGATAGCCGCCTCGGACGCGCGCTTCGTGCGTGCGCCAAAGCGCGACAGGGCGGCGAGCACGTTGCGGTCACCCTGGGCGGAGGTCAGGGAGATTCCCGTCACTTTGACGGGGTCGGTGCCCAGCGCGCCGGCACAGAGCCAAAACGCGGCGTTCGACCAGTCGCCTTCGACCTTCACCTCGCCCGGAGAGCGATAGCCCGATCCGCTCGTTGTGAAGCGGGTGATCTCATCCACGCCGTTAGGTGCGACGAAGCGATCGATGGCCACATCGACCCCGAACATCTTGAGCGCCTGGACAGTGAGGTTGATGTAGGGTCTGCTTTCGATGCGGCCGTGCACCTCGATCTCGCAGGTGCCGGGGAGAAGCGGGAAGGCGAGCAGAAGACCGGAGATGAATTGAGAGCTCACGTTTCCGGGGAGCACGAACCGACCCGGACGCAACCGCCCCGAGACGGTAAGTGGGAACTCCCCCGAGAACTCAACCGTGCTGCCCGCAGCGAGCAGTTGCTCGGTGAGCGGAGCGAGTGGCCGTTCCGCCAAGCGCTTCGAGCCCGTGAGCTTCGCATCTGCGCCCAGGGCGCACACAACCGGCAGCATAAAGCGCATCGTGCTGCCCGATTCACCGCAGTCAAGCGTGACGCCTTGGAACGCCTTGAGGATTCCGAGCTCGATGCTTTTTGGAACGGGATGGACCTCGTAGCCGTCTTCGACCGTGACGATGCGCGAACCCAGGGCAGCCATGCACCGAATGGTCGCATCGATATCGTCGCAGGATGTGTTGCAGACGATGTGGGTGGTGCCGCTGGAAAGGGCGGCGGCGATGATGAGTCGGTGCGCCATCGACTTCGAGGCGATTGCGGGAACGCTACCTGAAAGCGGATGCGGTTCGATTCGTGCGAGCATGAGCTATCACTGCCTTTCCGGGGCAAGGCCCACTTCGATCATGGTTTTAAAGGTGGCAAGATCCGTGGTGGCGATGGAACACGATCCGATGGCGCGGGGAATCACCAAATCGATCGTGTCGCCAGCGCGCTTCTTATCGTGAAGCGCCGCCGCGAACGCATCGTCCGCCGAGCACGTGCTGGCGGTGGACAGTCCGTGCGCGCGACAGAGGCGCTCGATGCGCCCGGGAATCGACGCGTCGCACGCATCGTAATCGACGGCCGCGCGCGCGATGGCCACCATGCCGATGGCCACGCAGGTGCCATGGCCCAGTCGGTAGTTCTCACACGCTTCGACGGCGTGGCCGATGCTGTGTCCGAAATTCAGAAGCTTGCGTGCAGACGCCTCCCGCTCATCGGACACCACGACGGCACGCTTGATGTCGATGTTGCGCGCAACAAGAAGCTCGACGCGGGATACGTCGTGCATGAGCAGATCGAGCGTGAGCGGCGTGCGCTCAAGCTCCTCAAAGAGCTCAGCGTCGGCGATTACCGCATGCTTGATGACCTCGCCGCACCCATCAGCGAACTGCGCGGGGTCGAGCGTCGCCAAGCATCCGACATCAGCGATCACGACCTTGGGCTGCCAGAACGCTCCCGCAAGGTTCTTGCCCGCCTCCAGGTCGATGGCCGTCTTGCCGCCCACGGACGAATCGACCATGGCAAGAAGGCTCGTGGGGACCTGCACAAAGTTGCACCCGCGCATATATGTTGCCGCAGCGAAGCCCGCAACATCGCCCACGACGCCGCCGCCTAACGCGATGACACAGTCGGACCGTGTGAACTCATGGGTCGCCATGAATTCCAGAATGGCGAGGAAGGTGTCGGCGCGCTTGTGCTCCTCGCCGGCCTCAAAGGTGAACACGTCTACCGTGTAGCCGGCATCTTCCAGGCTCACACGGACGGGGAGCGCGTAGAGCGGCCCCACATTGGTATCGGTGACGATCACCGCGCGGTTGCCGCCACAGGCGCTGCGGGTAAGCTCGCCGACCTGCTCAAGCAGGTGCGTACCGATATGCACCTTGTAGGGTTGGGCGGTGTCGATTTCTAAGGTGTACATGGAAAGACTCCTACGTTCTCTCAGTTGTCCGAGGAATCATCGAGGGCGCGCTTGATGCGATCGCCCTCCGCCAGCAGCAGGCGCAGGCGTTCGCGGTCGCCGGCATCCAGGGCATCGCGATAGGCGCTCAGCGCATCGATAAGCCCGGTGATCTCGCGACTCAAGTAGTCGGCGTTCGCGCACATGAGCTCTGCCCACATGGAGGGGTTGAGGTGCGCCACGCGCGTGAGGTCACGGTAGCTTCCCGCCGAGAAGCCATGATGTTCCTGGGCGCTCGGGCTCTTCACATAGGCGTTCGAGACGACATGCGCGAGCTGGCTCGTGTAGGCGATCACGGCATCGTGGGTCTCGGGCGTTGTGACGCTAAACGTCCCGAAGCCAACCGGCGCAAGCAGGGTATGCGCACGGTCGAGCAGCGAAAGGCGAGCAAAATCGTCAACAGGCGGGGGAGTGAGCACCATGGGCGCCCCACAGAAGAGGTCCGCGCGCGAATACGCGAATCCGGAATTCTCGGTACCCGCCATGGGGTGCGCGCCGACGAAGGCGAAGCCGTGCTTCTCGGCGAGCTCGAATGCGGCCGAGCACACCATGCTTTTCACGCCGGCGGTGTCGATGACCAGCGGACCGGAACCCGTCGCCATATCCGAGGCGGCTCCGAGCGCGGCCGCATGCTCACGCAGCCAGTCTACGCACGCTGCGGGATAGGCGGCGAGCACGATGAGGTCGCACGAAGGAATTGAGGCGTCGTCAAGGGGCCCGCTGACCGTCTCGATGGATGCCGCCGCGAAGATGTCCGGATTCGTGTCGAAAGCGAGCACGGTCGCACCGCAGGCGCGATAGGCCCGCGCGAAGCTTCCGCCGATGAGGCCGAGACCTACGACGCCGACCGTGATACCCGACGAGCGGGCCTGCCCCGGGCTACTCATGATTGGAAACGATGACGGCGCGGATGGCGCGAATGCGGTCCATGGTCTGCTCGAACTGCTCAGGCGTGAGTGACTGGGCGCCATCGGACCATGCACGCTCAGGGCAGTCGTGGACCTCGATCTCGAGGCCGTCGGCACCGGCGGCGCAGGCGGCAAGCGCCATAGGCTCCACATAGCGGCGATATCCCGTGGCATGGCTGGGATCCGCCACGACGGGCAGGTGGGACAGGTAGTGCAAGACAGGCACCGCATTGAGGTCGAACGTGTTGCGGGTGCGCGTCTCGAAGGTCCGAATGCCGCGCTCGCACAATATGACGTTGTCGTTTCCCTCGCTCATGATGTATTCGGCGGCCATCAGCAGCTCGTCCACGGTGCCGGACATGCCTCGCTTCAGCAGTACGGGAACGTCCGTCTTGCCCACTTCTTTCAGCAGCGGAAAGTTCTGGGCGTTACGGGCACCGATCTGCATGACATCGATGCGCTTGTCCAAGAACAGCTGGACATCGCGCGGGTCCATGATCTCTGTGACGATGGGCATGTCCAGCTCGTCCGCGGCCTCGCGCAGGCAATCGAGCCCGGAGGCCCCCATACCCTGATACGCATAGGGTGAGGTGCGGGGCTTGAACGCGCCACCGCGAAGCATCGTTGCGCCAGCGGCTTTAACGCGCCGGGCGATATCGATGAGGTTTTTGCCCTCGACCGAGCAGGGCCCTGCAATGACTTGGAAATGGCCTCCGCCGATTTTGATGCCGTGGCCGCAATCCACCACGGTATCCTCGGGATGGAACTTGCGGTTGGCCTTTTTGAACGGCTCGGATACGCGCTGAACGCGCTCCACGATATCCATGGACTCAAGCAAGAACGGGTCGATCTTCTCCGTCTCGCCGACAAGGCCGATCACGATCTCGTTCTCGCCATGGGACACGTGAGCCTGAAGGCCCTTTCCCTCGATCCAGGAAACAAGATGCTTGACGGCTTCGTCAGATGCGCTTTTGCGCAGGATGGCGATCATGGAACTCCCTTCGCGGCGTGGCCGCACGTACGAACGGACGAAACGGTATCCGAGCAGTGTATACCAATCTGCGGACACGGGGTTTCATTGCCATCAAGATTAACCTGCGGGACATGCGCACAGGGGACCAGCATGGGAAAAGCGCACGTCGATTCGTTCCGAAGCGCGAATGAGACTTGTGTGTAATGTGGCGAGAAGCATCTTCGCTCGCTATAATCAACAGCGTTGCGCCCCATTAGCTCAGGGGATGAGAGCGTCTGCCTCCGGAGCAGAAGGCCGTTGGTTCGAATCCAACATGGGGCACCCTGACAATTCAACGTTTCCGCTAAGGAGACGCGTGAGATACGGTGACCCTGCAGGGATTCGAACCGGGAGGTCGCGAGGCTGAGCAAATGCGCGAGCATTTGCCAGCGAGCGTACGAGGGAAGCGGAGCTTCCCGAAGCTGCGGACGCCGCAGGCGGACGCGAATCCAACATGGGGCACCATTGACAATTAACGTTCCTGTATGGGAACTGATGGATGGAGAACCGCGCATGCGTGCGTCGGTTCTCTTTTCATATGAAGTGCCGATACGGCAAGGAGCATTATGGCAACGACCGACGCGAACGATACCGTCCAACCAATCACTGGCGAGCCGCTCACAGGCCTTACGCTCGAGGAGGTCCGCACGCGCATCGAAGCGGGCCAAGTCAACGTCAACGTCGACCTCAAGACGAAATCCGTGCGTCAGCTTGTCATCGAGAACGTCTGCACGCTCTTCAACCTCATCAACATCGTGCTTGCCGCTCTCGTCATCGCGACCGGGAGCATCAAGAACCTCACCTTCTTGCTCATCGTCGTGCTCAACACAGGCATCGGCATCTTTCAGGCGCTTCGCTCCAAGCGCATGGTCGACAAGCTCACGCTGTTGGTGAGCAAGCGGGCGACGGTGATCCGTGGTGGCCAGGAATCTGAAATCGACCTCGATCAGATCGTTCTTGACGACTTGGTGCGCCTCGGGCGCGGCGACCAGATTCCCGCCGATGCGGTCGTGGTGCAGGGCGAGGCGCTGGTCAATGAGAGCCTGCTCACCGGCGAGAGCGACCTGATCCGCAAGGAGCCCGGCTCCCATCTCATGAGCGGCAGTTTCGTCGACTCGGGCATCGTATGTGCGCGCGTGGAGCATGTAGGTGCCGACAACTACGTCGCGCGCATCAACAACGAGGCGAAATACGTCAAGAAGGTCAACTCCGAAATCATGAACGCGCTGAACGCGATTGTTCGCTTCGCGAGCATCATCATGCTGCCCTTAGGGATCGCGCTGTTCGTGTCGAGCGTGTACGAATCGTATTCCGATTGGGCTATGACTTCCCCGGATTCTGCCGCAGGCATCATGACGTGGCTGTTTTCCGGGTCTGCTGCTTGGGCTGATGTTTCCGCAGCGATTCTGTCGACGGTCGGTGCGCTTCTGGGCATGATTCCCCAAGGCCTCGTCTTGCTCACCTCGTCGGTGCTCGCCATCGCGACGTTTCGCTTGGCGCGCCGCAAGGTCCTGGCCCAGCAGCTCTATTGTATCGAGACTCTGGCGCGCGTCGATGTGCTGTGCCTCGACAAGACGGGCACCATCACCTCGGGCCGCATGGAGGTTGCAGGCGTGTACGCCGTAGGGGAGGACGGATCGGCCGTTTCCCTCGACGAGTGCCCGGCCGACACCTCGGCGCTCGTCAACGCTGCCCTGTCCGGCATCGCACGCGCCACCTCTGCCGATGCCAACGAGACCTGCCGCGCCATCCTCGATTATTATGCGAAGCGCGACACGGCAACAACCGCGGCGCTCACCGTCGTTCCGTTCTCATCGACGAAGAAGTGGAGCGGCGCCTCATTTCCCGAGGGCTCGTTCATCATGGGCGCAGCGCAGTTCTGCCTGGGCGCCGAGGCGTTCGCACGCATCGAGCAAACGGTATCCTCACTTGCCGATACGTGCCGCGTGCTCGTCGTCGCATCCGTCGATGGCTTCACGAAAGAGGGCGACATGGTGGGTGAAGCCCGTCCGTTGGGCTTCGTGACCATCCGAGATGAAATCCGCTCGTCCGCCGAGGACACGATTCGCTACTTCTGCCAGCAAGGCGTTACCTTGAACGTCATATCCGGCGACGATCCCCGCACGGTCTCCTCCATCGCCAAGGTCGTGGGTATTCCCGGCGCCGATGCGTTCGTCGACGCAACCGTACTCGATACGCCCCAAAAAATCGATGCCGCTATCGACCGCTATCACGTGTTCGGTCGCGTGACACCGCAGCAGAAGCGCGAACTCGTGGTCGCCTTGAAGCGTCGCGGGCATACGGTTGCCATGACCGGCGACGGCGTGAACGACGTGCTCGCGCTTAAGGAAGCCGACTGCTCGGTGGCCATGGCGGCAGGATCTGACGCCGCGCGCAACGTGGCCGAGATCGTGCTCGTCGACAACGATTTCGCCTCCATGCCCGAGGTCGTCGCCGAGGGACGTCGCTCTATCAACAATCTGCAGCGCTCCGCCGCGCTGTTCCTTACGAAGACGCTGTTTTCGATGGGTCTTGCGGCCATCTGCATCTTCGCACCGCCATATCCGTTCCAGCCGATCACCATGACGCTCATCAATTTCTTCTGCATCGGCTTCCCGAGCTTCGTCCTCGCGCTCGAGCCCAATCGCTCGCGTGTGCAGGGCAGGTTCCTCATCAACGTGCTCAAGCGCGCCTGTCCTGCGTCGCTGGCGGTCCTCGTTGCCTGTGCGCTGTGCATGTTCGCATCGTCCACCTTGGGTTTGGGTAAGTCCGCCCTTTCCACCATGTGCCTCATCACGACGAGCGCCATCGGTTGCAGCCTCATCTGGCGCATCTCGTGGCCCTTCACGCGCCTGCGCGCTGCCGTCTTTGCGTTCGTCACCATCGGCCTGTGCATCGGCGTTGCCGTCTTTCCCGACTTCTTCTCCATCGCCTCCCTGTCGGTTCCGCTGTTCATCGCGACCGTCATCGTCGCTTTGCTTGGATGCACCCTCTTCTTCGTGCTTGCGCGCCTCATCGATCGTATCGGCGCGCGACGCAGCCGCTCGGCTACCGGCTTCGGTCGCGGGGTCCGCATGTCACTGGGCAGCGGTGCGCACCGTGTCACCTCGACGGGATCAACGGCACGTCGCACGGTGCAGGCCCTGGCCTCTCGGATCAAAGGTAGAAATGAACGCCGAGACCTCGCACGCGCGCAGGCGTCGGCACAACGCGCGGTTGATGCCGAACGTGAAAGTGCCACGCGCGAGCGCCGCCGCCGCGTCGTAAAGTCTTCAAGGGGCATCACGGTTTCCATGGGATCCAAGCGAAAGGGCCAGCGCGACCGCTCGCAGCGCTCGGACCGCGCTTGATTCCTGCATGCGCGGACGATGCGGACATCGCATATAATTTGTATATTCGGTGGTATGCTAGACGCGTGTGAGCCGATGTTCGCATCGCGCCTCGCAAACGCTGCGCATCGGTCCTGCCGGCGTCGCGCCGATCGAACCCTACGGCTTGTCGGACCGTAACCCGAAATGAGGATACCGTGATCTGCCCGCACTGCATGAAGACGATCGAAGACGGGACAGCCTTCTGTCCGCATTGCCACTCTTTCGTCGGCGAATCCGCGACCAACGAATTCGTGTTCTGCGAGGGATGCGGCGCGCGCCTTTCCCTTCACGACCGCACCTGTCCCAAATGCGGTCGTCCGGCGCCGGGCATCCTCTCCACGGAATCCGCGTCCTCGGACCTGGCTGCCGGCAAGACGGCGAGCTTCCCGCGCCTCACCAAGAGCCTTATGCAAACCGAGTCCCCGCATCGCGAGCCCGCATCTGCAGCGCGCGCTCTTGATGACGCGGTTGACCCTTCGAACACCAACGTGCTCGACACTGACGAGATCGAACCCTCGGCAAACCGTACGGGCGGCATCATCGAGCCCGAAGTCGATCCCTATCACCCAAAGAAGCGATCCTATAAGGGACTTATCATCATCCTTGTCGTATTGGCGCTTATCGGCGGGTCGGCTGCTTTCGTCACACTTGACCCGCTTGACGTCATGCCTGGGTTCTACGAGTGGTTCCGTGCGGCGGCTCAAGATGCTTTCCCGTCCCGCCAGATCGCCGAAGATGGAACGGTCGCTCCGTCGGTACCGGCAGATTCCAGCCAACCGGCAGAAGGTCGAGAGCAGGAACAGGAGCCTTCAGAGCCGCTTACCGACGAGCAGGTGTACGACCGTCTCATGACCGCCTACGAACAGATCGGCGCCTTCAATTCCGAGGAGGCGATCGGCGAGGTCATCGATTCGTTCAACAGCTTCTATATGGCAGCAGACCTCACGCTTCGCCAGGAGAGCTCGGCGAGCGCCTATTCGCTACGCGACTCCATCCAAACGGTTATCGACGACATCGATTCGCTTCAAGCTCCGGCTGATACCGCGTATGCCGAGGACATCGAGCACGTGCGCCAGCTTGCCCAGTGGATGTTCGAGCGCGTCAACCCGCTGTGCGAGTGCTGGGATATTTCCCTGGCGATTCCCGAAGGTGAGTCGACCCGCTCGGAAGAGGATGAGATTCTCAAACCGCTTCGCGAGGCAGGTTCGAGCGCGCTTTCGAATTTCGATCGTTACTACTACGCATGGGAGCCTGAGCAAAAGTAGGGCGTCTCGGTCTATGCCGAACATGTGAACCCCTGACGTTTTGATAGAATTGTTCGAAACGGCAACACGCGATGCGATAAAGGGGTTCTCCTATGTTTGGAAAACGACTCTATACGCCAGAATACGCTGTCGCGGGCGACGAGGTGGCGGTGATCGAGACCTCGCAGGGTACGATCCGCGTTGAGCTCGACGGCTCGGGCGCGCCCATCCATGTGGCGAACTTCTGCGAGCTGGCGGTCCACGGCTTCTATGACGGCCTGAAGTTCCACCGCTATGTTCCCGGTTTCGTCATCCAGGGCGGAGACCCCAACACACGCGATATGACCGGCGAGGACGTTGCCGCGGGCAAGGCCGGCCCCGAGGGTCGTCCCGGCACCGGTGGGCCCGGCTATTGCATCAAGGGCGAGTTCGCGACGAACCCTAACAACAGCCACGAGGACGGCGCGCTTGCCATGGCGCGCTCCATGGACCCCGATTCCGCCGGATCCCAGTTCTATTTCTGCCTGGGGCCCCAGCACGGGCTCGATTCCGGTTATACCGTCTTCGGTCAGACCGTAGAGGGCAAAGACGTCATATCCCGCCTGCGGGCAGGCGATGAAATCGTACACGTCGAGATCATTCATAAGGAGCAGTAGTGAACGCACAGTATTTCGATCGCGCCCGCGCCGCTTACCGCGCAGGCGACTTCTCCGCCGCGGCGCAGATGTTCCTCGCCGCAAAAGAACCCAACGAGCTCGCCGGTGAGGCCGATCACCTGCGCGGCAACTGCCTCATGAAGCTGGGCCTGTACGCCGATGCCGCCAAGGCATATTCCGAGGCGCTCGAGGACCACACCTACGGCAAGTGCGGCGCGCTGCTCACCAATCGTGGCAAGGCGCTTGCCGCGGTGGGCGATCTTGAGGGAGCCGCTGAGTCCTTCTCGAATGCCACCAAGGATGCCACCTATGCAACGCCGTACAAGGCGTATCTCGGTCTTGCCAACGCGCTGCTCAAGCTCGATCGTGTGACCGATGCCGGTGTCGCCTTCCGTTCCGCCGCCATCGACGGCGCCAACCCTGCTCCCGCGACGGCGCTTGCGAGCCTCGGCGATTGCTTCGTGAAGCTTGGCCGCCCTGGCGATGCTGTCGAGTCCTACCTCACCGCTCTTGAGTACGTCGGTCCGCAAGACGACACCCATGCCATCGAGGCCGGTCTGGGCTGCGCCTATGCCGCTGCGGGTCGCGCCGCAGACGCCGTCGACGCGTTCAACCGCGCCACGTCCGATGGCATCTACCAGCTCACGCCTGAGCAGGAGGATGAGTTCAACACCGCGCGCGACACGGTTGCCGCCCAGAGCTCCATCTCCCAGGTTCAGGCACCGGCTGCTCCTGTGGCCGCTTCTGCCGCACCGGTCGACCCGCTCGACCCCATGGGCACGACCGGCAACTTCATGCCCGACCCCTCCGACACCGGTTTCTTCACCATGACGGAGTCCGAGATGATCCAGCAGGATCGTCACGAGACCAAGGTACGCCGCAAGAAGCGCCACACCGGCCTCAAGGCCTTCCTCGTCATCGTGCTTCTGCTCGTCATCGCGGCCGGTGGCCTGGGCTTTGCCTACACGCGCGGCCTCGGCTTCCCCAGCCAGCAGGATGCCGTGACCAAGCTCTTCGAGGCCGTTGCGTCGGGCGAGGACACCGACCAGTACCTCTCTCCCAACCTTTCCGATGATGCGAAGGCCATCATCATCAACACGGTCGAGGGCCTTCAGGGTGCTACGGCGACCGTGAGTGACCTCCAGGCCGGTATGACCGAGAGCGACGGCATCGTGAACGTCGAGCTCGCTCAGGGCGGCTCGCTTGCGTTCGACGCCCACTTCGTTCGCTCCGCCAATCACATCGGCTGGGCGCTCGAGACCTTCACGATGAACTTCGACGACACCTTCGCCGATGATGGTGCCGATGCGGGTTCCGCCGTCGACGACTCGACCACGACCGACACCACCGTCGACGATGGCTCCGAGTCCACCGATGATGCCGCCGCCACCGCTGAAAACGATTCTGCCAGCGATTCCGAGACCGACTCGACGCAGGACACCGCCGACGAGGCATAAAAGACGTGTGTTCTTTGCTAAGGCCGCGCCGCTGCCTGCACAGCGGCGCGGCCTTGCACTAAACTGCTTGATGCTTATCTGCAGCTTTCACACAGACCACAGGGAGCACTTTTGTTTTCTTTGATGGATATGTTCTTCGGCCAGTACGGGGGAGACCTCGCCATCGACCTGGGCACGGCCAATACGCTTGTGTCCGTTCGCGGCAAGGGCATCGTCATCCGCGAGCCCTCCGTTGTGGCCATCGATAAAAACGACGAGCGCATTCTTGCCGTCGGCATTGACGCCAAGCGCATGCTCGGCCGCACCCCCGGCAATATCGTCGCTGTCCGTCCGCTCAAGGACGGTGTCATCGCCGACTTCGACGTCACCGAGGCCATGCTTCGCTACTTCATCGACAAGGCGAGCGAAAAGCGCTATCCCTGGACCCCGCGTCCCCGCGTCGTGGTGTGCGTGCCGTCCGGCGTTACGAGCGTCGAGAAGCGCGCCGTTTTCGAAGCGACCATCTCTGCGGGCGCACGTCAGGCCTACCTCATCGAGGAGCCCATGGCAGCCGCTATCGGCGCCGACCTTCCCGTAGAGGAGCCCACGGGCTCCATGGTCGTCGACATCGGTGGCGGCACGACTGAGGTCGCCGTCATCGCCATGGGCGGCATCGTCGTATCACAATCCATTCGCATCGCAGGCGATGAGTTCGACCAGGCGATTCTGTCCCATGTGCGCGATGCGTACAATCTCGCCATCGGCGAGCGTACCGCTGAGGACATCAAAATCAAGGTCGGTTCTGCTGTGCCGCTCAAAGATGAGCTCGACGTTGAGGTCAACGGCCGCGACGTCATCTCCGGTCTGCCTAAGACCGTGCGCATCGAGAGCGAGGAGATCCGTCGCGCGCTCCAAAAGCCACTCGACGAGATGACCAAGGCCGTCAAGGAGGCCCTGGACGCAACGCCGCCCGATCTTGCCAGCGATCTTATGTACTACGGCATCCTGCTCACTGGCGGCGGTGCCTTGCTCCGCGGTCTCGACGTGCGCCTGCGCGATGAGACCGGCGTTGCGGTCAACGTGAGCCCGACCGCGCTCGACAACGTCGTCAACGGCTGTGCTCGCGTGCTCGAGGCCAACGCCTTCGACGGCGGGTTCGTCCAGAGCAACGCGTAATCAGAAAAAGGTTTACATACGTGGCGAAACGTCAGAAGTATCCTTCCTCACACCTGAATACGAAAAGACAGTCAACGGGATTGCGCCCGTTGATTGTCTTTTCTATCCTCTCGGTTCTCATCCTTACCTTCTATATTCGAGAAGGGGAGGCGGGACCCATCCATTCCGTGCGTTCCGGCATCGTGACGGTATCCACACCGTTCAAGATGGTCGGTTCCGTCGTGGCGACCCCGTTCAATGCAGTTGGCAACATCTTTGCCAACCTGACGGCATCCCAGGAGACCCTCTCGGATCTGAAGGATCAAAACGCCCAGCTTACCGCACAGGTGGCAGAACTCTCCGAGGCCCAGCAGACCGCTCAGCGCCTCGAGAGCCTGCTGGGCCTCCAGTCGACCTATAACCTGCAGTCGACGGCTGCGCGCATCATCGGAAGCTCCTCGGATGCCTGGTCCCAAACGGTCACGATCGATAAGGGCACGCTCGATGGCCTTACCCTCGGCATGCCCGTGTGCAATGCCTACGGCGTGATCGGACAGATCACCGAGGTTGCGCTCAACTCCTCCACGGTGTTGCTCATCAACGATGAGACCTCCGGTGTCTCCGCCATGGTGCAGAGCTCGCGCGCCCAAGGTGTGCTGCGCGGTCAGGCTGACGGGACGCTCAGGCTCGAATACGTCCCCGTCGACGCTCAGGTTGCCTCAGGCGACATCGTTATCACGTCGGGCATCGGCGGCGTGTTCCCCAAGGGCTTGCCCCTTGGCACAGTCTCCTCAGTCGAGAAGAGCGATAACGACGTCTACTACACCATCGTCGTTCGTACGCAGGCGACGACCGAAAACAACGAGGAAGTCCTCGTAATCACCTCCCTCACGGAAGAGCAGATTGCCACCGACGAGGAAGTCGCCGCTGCCAATAGCGAGGACGCCACGCAGACTCCCTCGGATGATGATTCTGAGAACTCCTCAGCAACGGACGATGAAGCATCCGATTCTGGGCAGGATAGCGAAGATAGCGAGACGCAAACGGATGAGGAATAGGGGGTAGCTCGATGAATCTGCACGAAACTAGGCGCGGCTCCCGCCCCATCTGGGTCGTTGCGGTCATTGCTGCTGTACTGCAGCTCGCCATCCCGCCTCAGATCTCCATCGCCTCAGGCACTGTCAACTTCATGGTCGCGCTCGCGCTTGTGCTTTCGCTGTCCCGCGATCCCTCCAGTGCGGTATACATCGGGTTTGCAAGCGGCCTGTTCTTTGACCTTACGTCGTCTGCGCCCATCGGCCTTATGACCTTGATTCTCACGGTGGCAAGCTTCGTGGTGGCCACGTCTTCGCACGGCGTGCTCGGCGGGTTCACCACCGACTCCCTGCGCCTCGTAGCCATTGGCATCGTTGCCGTGAATCTCATCAATGGTTTGTGCCTGTTCTTCATGGGCGTGCAGACCAATTTCCTGTGGGCGCTCTTCGGCCACGGAATCTCTTCTTCTATCCTCGATATGCTCGCAGCCGCGCTCATGCTGTTCTTCATGGGTTCCAGCACGACGCAGCGCGGATTCTCCTCACGGTCGCGAGGCGGGCGCTACAAGACACTGAAATAGGGGGCGCAGCATGGACGCACAGATCGTCGTCGTCATCGCCGGCGCCATCCTCGTATTCGCCATCATCGCTGCCCTCATCTTCATGAGGACCGCAGGCGGCAGGTTTACCTATGACACCCAACGCGGCACCCAGCCCCGCGCGACGGAAGGGGAGGGCAACACGCCTGGCGTCGCCTTCAAGGGGCGCTTCACCATGCTTACCGCTGCCGCCGGCACGGTGTTCGCGGCGATTTTCACAAAGCTGTGGAGCATGCAGATGGTTTCCTCGGACTATTACGAGGAGCTCGCGGTGCAGAATCAGACGCGCACCGTCACCACGCCGGCTCCACGTGGCCGCATCCTCGATCGCAACGGCGAGCCGCTGGTAGCGAATCGCGCATCGCTGACCGTAGCAGCGTATCGCGACCTTGCCGACAACGAGATTCTCGTTCGCCACCTCGCGAACGTGCTCGGCATGCCCTACACCGCGGTACGCCGCAACATCATCGACTATAACCAGGGCGCGCAGAGCCTGCACACGGTCGCGTCCGATGTGCGCAGGTCGACCATTGCC
Source organism: uncultured Collinsella sp. (assembly GCA_944321445.1). Lineage (GTDB taxonomy): Bacteria > Actinomycetota > Coriobacteriia > Coriobacteriales > Coriobacteriaceae > Collinsella. Next base: position 24,579 of record CALULJ010000002.1, on the reverse strand, counting down.
TACATCCAAGAGCATGCGTCTGATTTTGCAGGCGTTGAGGTCGTCGAGCGCACCGAGCGAATGTACCCTCATGGCTCGCTTGCTGCGCACGTGCTGGGCTATACCGGCACCATCACCCAGGAGCAACTGGACGCCCAAGAGGAGACGACCGAGGGCGATGGCTCGCAGGCTGGGCGCATTCAATATGAATCGGGCGATATCGTCGGCCAAGCCGGCGTCGAGATCGAATACGAAAACCTGCTGCAGGGCATCCGTGGCGAGCAGACCGTTATGGTCGATGCCACGGGCAACGTCACCGGTGCGACGGGCGCCATTCCGCCTGAACCCGGCAGTGACATCAAGCTCACACTCGACCTCACCATTCAGAAGGCCTGTGAAGACGGCCTGAAGCGTGCAATGCAGGTTGCCAAGCAGTTCGGTCACAACAACGCCACGAAGGGCGCCTGTGTGTGCCTCGATTGCACGAACGGCGAGATCCTCGGCATGGCAAGTGCACCCGAGTTCGACCCCTCGGTGTTCATCGGCGGCGTGTCGACGGACGACTGGAACACGCTTAACAGCGACGAGGGCGGCCATCCCATGGTGAACCGCGCCATCGCGGGCGAGTACATGTCGGCCTCCACCATCAAGCCGCTCTCGGCGCTTGCCGCCCTGAAGTACGGCATCATGAATGAATCCGATACCGTCACCTGCACGGGTTGGTGGACTGGACTCGGCGAGGCCAACGGAAAGTGGTGTTGGAACCACTCCGGCCACGGCCCCATGACACTTAAATCCGGCATCATCATGTCCTGCGACCCCGTGTTCTACGAGATCGGCAAGGGCTTCTACTACGACGAAGAGAACCCCGAGGGGCTTCAAGCAATGTTTCGCGCGTGGGGCTTGGGCTCCAAGACCGAAGTCGACCTTCCGGGCGAATCGACGGGCCGCGTGCCCGACGCGGCATGGAAGAAGGAGTTCTTCGCCGACTGGGACGACGCCGATCGCAACTGGAACCCCGGCGACATGGCGAACATCGTCATCGGCCAGGGCGACATCCTGGTCACGCCGCTGCAGATGGCCTGCGCCTACGCGGGTATCGCGAACGGCGGCAAGGAGTTCACGCCGCACGTGTTCCTTTCCGCGGTGAGCCGCGACGGGTCCGGTGACGTCGTGACCTATGAGACCAAGGAACGCTTAACGGGCGATTTCGGAAAACAATCCGATATCGAGCTCGTGGAGGATGCGCTCGTGGGCGTCATCTACGACGAGTCCCCCTCGCAGGCTGCACACTTCACGAACCTCGATGTGACGGTCGCCGGCAAGTCCGGCACCGGTCAGAAAAACGGAGAGGACGACTATTCGTGGTTTGTTGTCTATGCACCGGCAGATGACCCGAAATACGTGGTCGCATCCCTTGTAGAGCAGGGCGGCTTCGGCAACGAAGCGTCGATGTACGCCGTCCGCGATGTGCTCGGCGTCATCTACGATCAGCCCGATACCGCAGGCACGAGTGCCAGCGACGGTTCGAGATAAGGAGGCGTACATGGCTCAGGCTCAAGCTGCGGCGCAGTCCGCGGACGCCCTCAAGCGCGTCAACAGGCGCACGAGCGCTGCTCGCGGCGCCTTCCGGCAAAGCATTAACATCCCCGTGCTCCTCGCGGTGCTCGCACTCCTGGCATACGGTGCCGTTGTCATTTGGACCGCCTCGTTAACCATTCCCGAGGCGTCCTTCCCGCGCCACCTGCTGGGCATCGGCCTGGGGCTTTTTGCCGCGGTGGTCTGTTGGCGCTATGACTTCCGCTCGCTGTCGAACTACTCGACCATCCTGCTGGTCGTTACCGTCATCGTCATCTTCACGCCCTATATTCCCGGACTCTCCTGGAACGCCAAGGGCATGACGGGCTGGATCCGCATACCGCTCATCGGCCTTACGTTCCAGCCCGTCGAGGTCGCCAAGACCTTGACCGTGCTGTTCATGGCGGCCCTGGGCGCCCAATACAACGGGCATATCGATAACGTGCACGAGTACGCGAAGCTCTGTGGCATGCTTGCCGTGCCCTTTGGAGCCGTGCTTTTGGCGGGCGATCTGGGCAGCGGCATGGTCGTGTTCTTCGCCGGCGCGGTCATCATCATGATGAGCGGGCCCAAACGAGAATGGGTGCTTTCGACCATCGCCATCATCATCGGCCTCGTCGCGCTCGTGCTTGCGCTCGACACCGTCCTCGATAGCCTCCTTGGCCATGATGTGCTGCTCAAGCAATACCAGATCAATCGCCTGCTCGTCTTCATCGATCCCGATGCCGACACCACGAGTGCCGGCTATAACCTCAAGCAGTCGCTCATCGCTGTGGGCTCGGGCGGATTCTTCGGTAAGGGCATCGGCGCCGCCACGCAGGCGGGGGAGGGCTTTTTGCCCGAGGCGCATACGGACTTCGTCTTCGCGCTGCTCTCTGAGGAGTTCGGCTTCGTGGGGTCCCTTGTGCTGCTGGCGCTCTTCGCCGCCCTCATCTTCTCCACCATCCGCATAGCGTTCAAGAGCAGCTCGCTGTACCTCAAGCTCGTCGCCGTCGGCATTGTTGGCATCTGGCTGTTCCAGGTGCTGGAGAACGTCGGCATGTGCATCGGCCTCATGCCCATCACGGGCATTCCCTTGCCGTTTATCAGCTTCGGTTCGAGCTCCATGCTCATGCAGCTCGCCAACGTCGGTATCATTCAATCCATTTGGCGCTGCCGCACGAAATCCGCGTAACAGAAACGAGGTCATCATGGGTATTCCCTATGCTCGGTTCACCGACGCCCTAAAGATGGGCGCATCGGCACTCAGAGATTCCGATGAACCGGTGCGCGTCGCCGTGTTCGTCGATCCGTCTGCAACGCAGTTTTTGGTGAACACGGTCCGCGAGGCATTTGTACCGCAAACAACTTCTGCGCTCGTACGCGTAGGGGTGCTCGATGGCAGTCCTGTCACCGTCAAACCCGATACCGACGTGACGCTTGTCATCAGCTGCGGATCGCCGCACCTGCAAGATGCGGTGCAGCAAGCGGTCGTTGCCGGCGCGCCCGTCGCGGTCCTGTGCGAGTCGAGCGTCGAGGCACCGTTCATCGGCAAGGACACGCCCATGCTCGGGCTCATCGCCTCCACCAACAAGACCCATCTGCTCGAGACGCTCGCGCGCTGGATTTTGGACCGTACACAGAAGACGACCGCCTTCGCCTCGAACTTCACATTCATGCGCGTGGCCGCCGCCAACCGCGTGATCGCATCGTGCGCGCTCACGAACATGGCGACTGGCGCCCTTTCGTTTATCCCCGGGTCGGATTTTCCCGTCATGACCATCGCACAACTGGGTATGATGCTCGATCTTTCCGCCATCTTCGGGAAGCCCCTGCGCCCCGAGCGCGGCTATGAGGTTGCGGGCTTGTTGCTGGGCGGCTTCGTGCTGCGCGCAAGCGCCCGCGCCATCGCCCAGCAGACGCCCCGTATGGGCTTTGCCGTGAAGGCCCTTGTCGCCGCCTGCGGCACGGCCGCCATGGGACGCGGACTCATGGCCATTTACGAGCGCGATGTCGACTACTCCCGCCTGAACGACGCGCTTGCCAACTTGGCATCGCGTGCCAAGGGGTTGGCATCCGCCGTCACGGCGCGGGGTGTACGCTACGAGCAGCCCCAGGACGGCGGTGACGTCGCATGAACGTAGCCTACGAAGACCGCTTTGCCGATATTGAGCCGCTCCTTCCCCGTGTCGAGAAGCCCAGCCGCTACATCGATCACGAGTGGGGAACCCTCGCGAAACCGGAAGCCGACTACCGCGCCTGCCTCATCTACCCCGATGTCTATGAGGTTGGCCTGCCCAACCAGGGCATCGCCATCCTCTATGCCGCACTGAACGCGCAGGATGGCATCTCGTGCGAGCGCGGCTATGTGCCGTGGGTGGATATGGCGGACGCCATGCGCGAAGCGGGCGTGCCCCTGCTTTCGCTCGAGGGCGCGGCACCGGTTGCGTCGTTTGACCTTGTCGGTCTGCATCTTCCTCACGAGATGGCCTGCACGAACTGCCTGGAGGCTCTCGACCTTGCCGGCATTCCGCTGTTGAGCGCGGAGCGCGGGGAGGATGACCCCCTGGTCGTCTCCGGCGGCCCTTCCGTATACAATCCCGAGCCCCTCGCCCCTTTCATCGATGCGTTTTTGATCGGAGAAGGGGAGGAGCACATCGTCGAGGTGTGCCGAGCTCACCAGCGTCTGCGCGATGCGGGCGCCACGCGCTCCCAGATCCTTCGTGAACTTACGACGATTCCCGGGACGTATGTTCCGAGCCTCTACGACGTCGTGGTCGATGAGACTTCGACCGAGCACGGCTATGCCATACCGAAGCCCGGCGGGGACGCTTCCCCCATGGTATATAAACGCGTTGCCGCCAACTTCGCTCATACCGACCCCGTGCCCCAATCGGTCGTACCGTACGCGCAGCTTGTGCACGACCGCTTGTCCATCGAGGTTCTGCGCGGATGCGCGCGCGGGTGCCGTTTCTGCCAGGCAGGCATGACGTATCGGCCTGTTCGCGAGCGCACGCCCGACCAGATCGTTGCTGCGGTCGCGCGCGGACTCGAAAAAACTGGATACGATGAGGTGTCGCTGACGTCGCTTTCGACGACGGACCACTCCTGCTGCCCCGAAATCCTTGCACGCCTGAACCGCGCCCTCTCCGAAACGGGCACCCGCGTGTCCATCCCCTCGCAGCGTCTCGACTCCTTCGGCATCGAGATGGCAGCTCAGGTTGCCGGCGAGAAGAAGGGCGGCCTCACCTTTGCCCCGGAGGCCGGAAGCCAGCGCCTGCGTGACGTCATCAACAAGAACGTGACGGAAGACGACCTCGAACGTGCGACCCGTGCCGCGTTCGCCGCCGGCTGGCGCCGCTGCAAGCTGTACTTCATGATGGGTTTGCCCAGCGAGACCGATGAGGACATCGTCGCCATAGCACAGCTTGCCGATCGCACCTATGAGATCGCGCGCGAAGTCGTACCCCCCGCGCAGCGTGGCGGCGTGTCCGTCTCGATTTCCTGCTCGGTGTTCATCCCTAAGGCTGCAACGCCCTTCCAGTGGTGCGCGCAGACGCCCGACGATGAGGTCAAACGCCGTCAGCAGCTGCTGCTCCACAGCGTAAAGAACCGCTCTGTCCGCGTGCACTACCACGATGCGGACACCTCGCTGCTTGAAGCCGTACTCTCGCGCGGCGGTCGCGATATCGCCCCTGTGGTCCTGGGCGCTTGGAAGCGCGGCGCACGGTTCGACGCCTGGACCGAACAGTTCGACCTGGCCCGCTGGGAAGATGCTGCCCGCGACGCCGGCATCGACCTGCGCGCGGTTGCCCAAACGCCGTATTCCCTCGACGCGCGTCTGCCGTGGGAGCACATCAGCACCGGTGCGAGCCGTGGCTTTCTTCAGCGTGAGTACCGCCGGGCGCTTGCGGGCGAGACCACGCCGGATTGCACTCGCACCTCATGCACGGGTTGCGGCATCTGCCCGACCTTACATGTTGAAAACGTATTGGCAGGTGAGCGCTCATGAGCGATCCGCGCGCACAAACCCTCTTCCGCCTTCGCTGCGCCTTCGTGAAGCATGGTCGTTTGGCCTACCTCGGACATCTTGAAGTGCTTCACACCATCGAGCGCATCGTTCGGCGCGCCGGTCTCCCGTTCGCTGTGACCCAGGGATTCTCTCCCCACATGCGCGCAGGGTTCGCCTCCGCGCTTCCCGTGGGAACCTCTTCGGACGCCGAGTATTTCGATCTGTTCATGACCGAGTTCGTGCCCGTGCCCGATGCGCTGGAGCGCCTGCGTGCTGCGGCGCCCATCGATCTGGCTCCGACCGCCGTTTGCTATATCGATGTGCACGCCCCGGCGCTCACCGCTGCCATCACGCGCGTGATGTATCGCATCGCAATCGACGTCGCAGATGGCTACGATATCGCATCCGAGCGCATCGACGCCGCGATTGCGCAGCTCAAGGAGCAGGGGAGCATACCCTACGAGCGCGGCAGGAAACACAAGGTGCTCGATCTGGCCTCGACACTCGTCTCGTGGAAGGTGTCGGCGCTGAGCGATGGAGGCCTGGAGCTCACGCTCGACACCCACATCAGCAACGACGGGTCCCTGCGTCCCGAAATCCTGCTTTCCGCGACCGATCGCTTGCTGCTTGGCTGTGCAGAAGATGAAGGTCCTATTGTTTCCACAGGAATTCAGAATCTTCGTACCATAAGGCGCTATGCTATATGCCGGACTGCCCAGTACGTGGAGGACGCTGACGGATCCCTCTTGAGTCCTTTGCGTACCGACGAGACACCCTCTGCTCCCAAATCCGTCTCGTCTGTGCCGTCCTTGTGAATTAGCAGGGCGAATGCGATTTCGCTCTGTTGACGCACGCAAAACCTCCTGTTAGGATATTCGGCTGTTGCACTAACTGATGCATGAAGGGCAAAACAATGTACGCAATCGTTACAACCGGCGGCAAGCAGTATAAGGTCGCCACCGATGATGTTCTGAACGTCGAGAAGATCGAGGGCGAGGTCGGCGATAAGGTCGAGCTTCCCGTCATCTTCCTGAACGACGGCAAGAAGATCGTCACGGATCCTGCCAAGCTTGCGAAGGCTAAGGTCACTGCTGAGATCGTCGAGCAGTTCAAGGGTGAGAAGCAGCTTGTCTTCAAGTTCCATAAGCGCAAGCGCTATCGTCGCCTCAAGGGTCATCGCCAGCAGCTGACTCGTCTGAAGATCACGAAGGTCCAGGCCACCTCGCGCGCCAAGAAGGCTGCCGAGGCCGAGGCTCCCGCGGCTGAGTAACCGCTTGAACTGAAGAAAGAAGGTAACCAGACATGGCACACAAAAAAGGTCTCGGTTCGTCCCGTAATGGCCGCGACTCCCACGCTCAGCGACTCGGCTGCAAGCGTTTCGCCGGCCAGACCGTGAAGTGCGGCACCATCCTCGTCCGTCAGCGCGGCACGCACATCCACCCGGGTGCTAACGTCGGTCGCGGCAAGGACGACACCCTGTTCGCCCTCGTTGACGGCACGGTCGAGTACACGCGTGGCATCAAGCACCGCGTGAGCGTTCGTCCGACTGTCACCGCGTAACGACGCCCTTCACATTTACGCATCTTTTGAAGGCCCTTGGACGAAACCCAAGGGCCTTCTTCTATGATGAAGAGACGCGAGGCGAATTCATGTGCCCGCGCGCGATTCCATCCGATCGAAAGGGGGCGCCATGCCTCAGTTTACCGATATCTGTCGCATCAACGTCAAAGGTGGCGACGGCGGAGCCGGCTGCATGTCGTTTCGCCGGGAGGCCTACGTCCCCAAAGGCGGCCCCGATGGCGGAGACGGCGGTCGCGGCGGCAACGTCGTGATCCAGGCGTCCGCCCAGCTGTCTTCGCTGGTTGACTACCGCTTCAAGCATCATTTCCGCGCAGAGCGCGGCACGCACGGCCAGGGCTCCCGTCGCGACGGCAAAAACGGCGAGGACTTGATTCTCAAGGTTCCTATGGGCACCGTCGTGCGCGAGCTCGACCCCGAGACGCAGGAGGTCCTGTTCGATATCGCCGACCTCACGCATGACGGGGAGCGCGTCATCGTCGCCCCAGGTGGTACCGGCGGTCGTGGAAACACGCACTTCGTGACCTCCACGCGCCGCGCACCGGCATTCGCCGAAAAGGGTGAGCCCGCCGAGGAGCACTGGATCGAGCTTGAGATGAAACTCATGGCCGATGCCGCGCTGGTCGGCATGCCGAGTGTCGGCAAGTCATCGCTGATCGCACGCATGAGTGCCGCCCGTCCCAAGATCGCTGACTATCCGTTCACCACGCTCGTCCCGAACTTGGGCATGGTACGCGCCGGCGACTATTCCTATGTCGTTGCCGACGTTCCCGGCCTCATCGAAGGTGCGAGCACCGGGCGCGGCCTGGGCCATCAGTTCCTCCGCCACATCGAGCGTACGGCACTCATCATGCATGTCATCGATATCACCGGGGGATTCGAGGGGCGCGATCCCATCGAGGACTACCGCATCATCAACGATGAGCTCGCGGCGTACGCGAGCGAGCTAGCCGACCGTCCTCAGGTGGTCGTGGCCAACAAGTGCGATGTGTCGGGCATGACCGAGAGGGTCGCCGAACTCAAGCGCGTCGTGCTTGAAGACGGGCATGACTTCTTCGCCGTTTCCGCCCTGACCGGCGCGGGCATGCAAACGCTCATGCTCGCAGTGGGCGAGCGCGTAGCCGAGCTCCGCAAAGCGCTTGCGGAAAGCGATGAGCCGGCAGAAGATTTCACCGAGCTCTGGGAGCGCCGCCGCCATGCGCGCGATCGCGCCTTCACAGTTGTGCCGGAAGGGGAGCGCATTTGGCGCGTGCTGGGCAAGGGCGTGGAGCGCCTGTGCGTCCAGACCGACTGGGAAAACGAAGATGCGGTCATCTACCTGCAACATCGCTTCTCGCGCATCGGAGTTGACGATGCACTCGAGGCAGCGGGCTGCGAGGCGGGAGACGAGGTGCGCATTGCCGGGTATTCCTTTGCCTACGAGGGTGCGGACGCCGACCCGTTCATCGACGATGATGACATCGATGAGGAGGTCGAGTAGCCATGGTTGCTGCCCCGCTCCATCTTCCCGAACTTGGCGCCGACGCTTCGCGTGAGTACCGTCTGGGCATCATGGGCGGCACGTTCGATCCCATTCACTACGGTCACTTGGTAACTGCCGAGCAGGCACGAGAGGCGCTGGATCTCGATTTGGTGCTGTTCATGCCTGCCGGGCGACCGGCGTTCAAGCTCGATGAGGACGTTTCGGATGCAGAGGATCGCTATGCCATGACGATTTTGGCAACTGCCGCGAACTCCGCATTCGATGCGAGCCGTTTCGAGATCGACCGCGAGGGCGTCACCTACACAATCGACACCCTTCGTGCGCTACGCGAGTACTACCCTGATAACGTCAAGCTCTTCTTCATCACCGGAGCTGACGCGATCTTAGACCTTGCCACGTGGCACGATGCCGAAGGAATGGCAAAGCTCGCCACGTTCATCGCCGCAACGCGACCGGGCTACGATATCGATCAGGCTCGCGCACGGCTTACGAACTCCGGCGTTGCCTTTGACGTCCGCTACATCGAGATTCCCGCACTCGCCATCAGCTCAACGAATATTCGCGAGCGCGTGAGCCGCGGTAAGAGCGTGCGGTATCTCACGTCGGAATCTGTTATTGGCTATATTCGTAAAAACGGCCTGTACAATAGACACGTGATCGAGCGCGTTGACGGCGCTCAGGCGCACTAGAGAGGAAGTGACCTGCCGGTGCAGGAATACCGTGACATCGAGGATAAGAAGGCGTATCTCGCACGCATGCGTGAGATGCTCGATGTGCGTATGGCAGACAAAACGAAGCGCCGCAATCATTCGCTCGGGGTCGCGCGCACCGCGAAAAAGCTTGCGAAGACCTATGGTGTCGATCCGTTCCTTGCCGAGGCAGCCGGCCTTGTGCATGACTGGGATAAGGTACTCGACAAACCCGAGCTTCTGGCTCGCGCAGCGCAGTACAGCATCCCGGTTGCGGGGTCTCCCACCAACGCCGTGGCCCTTCTGCACGGACCCGTTGCCGCCGTCGAGCTTCCGCAGCTGTTTCCCGAGCTTCCGCCCGAGGTGTTTCAGGCTGTTGCGCGCCACACCTCTGCCGCTGAGGACATGACCGACTTGGATATGGTCGTGTTCATTGCCGACGCTATCGAACCCATGCGCAAGGGCGACTATGCCGACCGCTTGCGCAAGAGCGTGGGCAAGGTCGATTTGAAGCATTTGTTCTTTGATTGCTTCGCACAGGGACTTGAGTATGTTATTAGCACGCGGCGCTACATGTATCCCACCGCGATTTCGATTTATAACCGCTATGCGCTCGAACTCGGGTGCTAGAAAGGCTCCTTATGACTGACGACACCATTTCCGTAACCGACACCTCCGACGAGCTCGTTCATGCCAAAAGCTACACGGTCTCTTCTGACCGAACGGCCGCTGGCGCTTCGTCTGCTGGCATCGATTCCGAAGAGGTCGCCCGCACTGCAGCCTATGCTGCATCTGCCAAGAAGGCCGAGGATATCGTCGTGCTTGAGCTCGGCACGCTTTCCGATGTGTGCGACTATTTCGTGATCGCTACCGGATCCAACAAGCGCCTTGCCGACGCCGTCGTCGACGAGGTGGAGGAGAAGGTTGCCGCCTCCTGCGGTGAGCACCCCATCTCCATTGAGGGTCGCGATGAAGGCACGTGGATCCTCATGGACTACGGCTCGGTCATCGTGCACGTTTTCACGCCCGAGGCGCGCGACTACTACCGTCTCGAAAAACTCTGGGGCGACGCTCCCGCCCTCCAGCTCGACCTCGACTAACCCCACCACCCTCTCCGGCTGTCCTCTCTGGGGACGGGGGTGCCAGGGGACATTTTGTCTCCATTGGGGACGGGGGTCGTTGGGGACATTTTGTCCTCTTTTGGGACAGACCTCATATATGTCTGACGTATATACGCCCGTTTGGCGCCTTTGCGTCAAGCGGGCGCTTTACAAGAACAGCCACTTTGATATGAATGGTAAAACGGAATCTTTTAGCGTTCATTCATGTGAGTTCTGTGTTAATCGTCAGGCTCACCCGCTGCGAAAGCACTGGCTTTGAAAGCAATCCTTGTGCTCTGCCCCATTATCTACCTCGCATTTTTACTTGCAGTTTGAATCGTGTTGGATTGTTCCCCTCTGTATGTCATGCCTTTGTTAGGGCTCACGCATTATTTGTTTGAAGCGCTGCGTACCCTAAGCACGAGAAGACCGTACTTCCCATCCGCTTCATAGGTATGAGTTTTTGGAGGCGCTTCATATGCCAAGAGATAGACGCCAGAAATCTGAGAGCGGCTTTTACCATGTGGTGCTCAAAGGCGATGGAAACATGGATCTCTTCGACAACGACAAAGATCGCGGTAAATTCCTACATATACTCGACGATGTTATCCGATTATTTAAGGTAGAGATCATCGCTTGGTGCCTTATGAGCAACCACATACATTTGCTTTTGGATGACCCGGATGATGAACTCAGCGACTGTATCCATCGTATTGCGACAAGTTATGCCGTCTATTACAACGATACGATTCATCGGAAGGGATCGGTTTTCCAGGACCGATTCTTCAGCGCTCCAGTTGAATCAGATGAGCAGCTCGTAACGTGCACATTCTATATTCACGATAATCCGCTTAATGGCATGGGAATTCATCCTGCAAGATACCAATGGTGTAGCTACCATGAATATATTTCTGTTCCCGAGAGAACGAGAACAGACCTGATTCTGGATATGCTTGGAGGCATCGATCAATTCATCGCAGCAAGCGAAGACCGTCGACGCAAGACATATTATATGGTGGAAGGCAAAACTATTCCCGATGATGACATTGCAAATGCGGCGCGTGCTGTTCTCGGAAACATTGAACCCGCGTCGGTCGGGAAACTTGCAAAAGATGTGCGCGCCCCATTAATTAAAAAGCTCCGTGATATTGGTCTTTCGGTTCGCCAAATTGAGCGAATTACCGGAGCGGGAAAGAAAATGATCGTGAGAGATTGCTCGACATGATGCTATCGGATGTGAAGGAGCCAGACCTGTCCCAAAAGGGGACAAAATGTCCCCTGGCACCCCCGTCCCCAGAGAGGACACGTCCAGAGACAGATTATTTGTCGCGGCGGACTACGTCGTCGGCGAAGCGGGTGGCGCGGCCGAAGTTCACGACGTCGCGGCCGAACTTCTCGCGGACGCGCTCCACGGCAACCGATAGCTCGCGGCGATCGCTCGTCTGCACGCCACGCTCATCAACCTCGCAAAATAGGTCGGTTTGAACGCCTGCGCTCATGTCGAAATCACTCATCCCCACACCCACCAGGCGGATGTGGGTCCCCGGTGCCCAGATGCTACTCAGAAGCTCACAGGCAACGGGAACAAAAACGTTCTCGTCATCTGTGGGGTGGGGGAGCTTGCGCTGAATCGTACGCCCCTTGCTGTAGGAGAACTTTAGCTTCAGTGTCACGATTTTGCCTGCCAAGCCGCGCTTGCGCAGACGTCTTCCAACCGATTCGCCGAGCAACGCAATGGCAGCTTCCACATCCTTGCGATCAGTAAGATCTATTCCAAATGTTCGTTCATTGCTGACCGACTTCACGTCTTCCGGTGCATCGATAGCGCTGACCGCACTGACTTCAGCCCCCGCTGCGCGTCGTTTCATCATGGCCGCGTTCACACCGAACACGGGGCGCAAGATGCGCTCATCGGCTCGTGCAAGCTGTCCGAGCGTATGGATTCCCAGCCGAGCGAGCGCAGTTTCGGCGGACTTGCCGATTCCGCTCATCGCACGGACGGGGAGAGGCGCCAAAAACGCCTCCTCGGTACCGGGAACGATTACGGTTAAGCCGCGCGGCTTCTCGCGTTCACTCGCGATCTTTGCAATTGTTTTGTTGGAACCCAAGCCAATCGAACACGTGACGCCGAGCTCTGCCACGCGCCGAGATATTCGCTGACAAATCACCACGGGGCTTTCTGACGAAAAGCGGCCGGGAGAGACATCGAAGAACGCCTCGTCGATGGAAACCTGGTCGACAAACGGCGTCTCATCCGCCAGAATCGCCATGACCTGGGAACTCATCTCGCGGTACCGGTCGAAATGGCCCCGCGTCCAGATCGCATGCGGGCACAGGCGCTTCGCCTGCGACGAGGGCATTGCAGAATGCACGCCGAACTTCCGCGCCTCATACGAAGCCGTGGAAACGACGCCGCGCGCATCGGGATCGCCGCCGACGATAACGGGTTTTCCGCGCCATGCCGGATGGTCGAGCTGCTCCACGCTCGCAAAGAACGCGTCGAGGTCGAGCAGCCCGATAGCCGGTCCGCTCCACGCGCCGAACAACGAGGAAGCGAAGGCGTCGGAATCGTATGTATGTTCGCCCTTCATAGTATTCAGTATAACGCGGATCGTTAAAACCTGTCACAAAACAGGCCAAAGTGTCGTCTCCCACCCCCGTCCCCAGAGAGGACAAAATGTCCCCTGGGACCCCCGTCCCCAATGGGGACATGCGGGGAAGGGCGCGGGTTTATTGTGGAGGGGTTGCATTCACGGCGTAAGTGGTCAAAATATGGATTTGCCTGCGGCCATTCCGAAGAAGTCGCTCTCACGGGCTTCACCTGCTCGGGTCGTTGGCGTATCATTACACACTGTTTGTTTGTCGTTGCAGCTCTCGCTGCATAAGTTGGAGGAGTTTTCATTGGCAGTTAAGATCCGCCTCGCTCGTCACGGTTCCCACAAGCGTCCGTACTACCGTGTTGTCGTCGCCGATTCCCGTTCCCCCCGCGACGGTCGTTTCATCGAGGAGGTCGGCCGCTACAACCCGCTGACCAACCCCAAGACCATCAACCTCGACCTCGAGAAGATCGCCGACTGGCAGACCAAGGGCGCTCAGCTCACCGACGCCGTCGCCGCGCTCGTCCGTGCTGCCGAGGCCGGTCCCAAGACGGACACCACCGTCAAGAAGTCCAAGAAGCAGCTCGCCAAGGAGGCCGAGGAGGCCAAGCGCGCCGCTGAGGCTGCCGCTGCCGAGGCTGCTGAGGCCACCGAGGAGTAACGTTGACCGAGGAGCTCAATGAGCTCGTCGACGAGCAGCTCGATGACGGCGAGGAGATGGTCTCCGACCGCATCGCCGATCTTGTCGAGTACCTTGTGGTCAATATCGTCGACGACGCTGACGCAGTCAGTCTCGAGGTTATCGACGGTACGTCTTCATCCACGATCGAGGTTTCCGTCGCCACCGACGATGTCGCGAAGGTGATTGGACGCCACGGTCGCACCATCAAAGCGATTCGCACGCTCGCCCGTGCACTTGCTGCACGCCTGGGCACGTCGGTCGAGGTGGAGGTATTGGGGTAACTTTGACGACAGACTATCGAAACATAGCCCGTGTCATCGCACCGCATGGAATCAAAGGGGAGGTCTCCGCAGAACCGCTGCGGGGCCTTCCTTTCCTTTTAGAGGAAGGCATGACGGTCGCGCTGACGCCACCCGCACTCAATCGGGACCGTTTCTGCACCATCGAGGAAGCCGACGAGGTATCGGGCCTCGTGAAGTTCTCGGGCATCGACAACCTGGACGCCGCGGAGGGCATCGCTGGTTGCTTTGTGCTCGCCTGCACCGACGAGCTGGAGCTGGACACCTTCGACGTCGCATTCGACGATCTGCTCGATCGCGAAGTCATCGACGGGCGCTATGGCTCACTGGGCACAATCCAAGAGGTTCTTGAGACCCCGGCGAACGACGTGTGGGTCATCGACGGCTCCACGTATGGCGAGGTACTCATCCCTGTCATCGATCAGGTCATCGCGGAAATCCCCGAAGAGGGCCCCATCGTCGTCACCATCATGGACGGCATCATCGATGCGCCCGCTGCAGCCGGAGGCGACAGCACATGCTCATAGAGACCCTCTCGGTGTTTCCTGAGATGTTCGAGCCTGCCATGTCCTCCTCCATTTTGGGTCGCGCCCGAAGGCGCGGGCAGTTCGACTTTCGCGCCTACGACCTGCGAGACTGGACCCATGACCGTCATCGCACCGTCGATGACGAGCCCTATGGGGGCGGCCAGGGCATGCTCATGAAGGTCGAGCCGCTCGTCGAGGCCATCGAGGATATCGCCTCGACCGGGCCGCGCCCGCATGTCATCTTCTTCACGCCCTGCGGCCAGCCGTTCACGCAGCGCGTTGCCGAGCGCCTGGCTGCCCAAGAGCGCATCCTGTTCGTATGCGGCCGCTACGAGGGCATGGACGAGCGCGCCTATGCCTGGGCAGACGAGCGCCTCTCCATCGGCGACTACGTCCTTACCGGAGGCGAGCTTCCCGCCATGGTCGTCACCGACGCCGTCGTTCGCCTGCTGCCCGGCGTGCTGGGCGACAGCCTCTCCAATGTGGACGAGAGCTTCTCGGCTGCCGGCTCTGTGTCCTGCACCGGAAGCGTCGAGGGCGAGCCTGTCGGTTGGGGTCTGCTTGAGTACGAGCAGTACACACGCCCCGCGGAATTCCGCGGCGAGGCGGTACCTGACGTGCTTTTGGGCGGCGACCATGCGAAGGTTGACGCCTGGCGCCGCGCGAACGCCATTGAGCGCACCTGCCGTTGGCGCCCCGACCTCATCGATCGCGCCCCGCTGAGTGACGAGGAGCGCGCGCACGCGCACGAGCTCATCGCGCGTTATCATGGTTCAGAAGCTATCGACAGCAAGCACGCTAAGGAGCAGTCGTGACACCGCATGCAACCTCATTCGCCCGTGGCCTGTTGGAGTGGGTTCTCATATTCGTGGTGGCCCTCGCCGTCATGCTGGGCATCCGCACGTTCGTCCTCGAGCCGTACGTCGTTCCCACGGGTTCCATGGAAACGACGATCGAGATCGGCGACCAGGTCTTCTGCCAAAAGCTCACGACCAACTTCGGGAGCATGCCTCAGGTGGGCGATATCGTGGTCTTCCGCAACCCTGAAGAGAGCCCCGACCATGACGTCCTCGTCAAGCGCGTCATCGCGACCGCCGGTCAGACGATCGACATGCAAGACGGCAAGGTGCTCGTCGACGGCGTCGCCCTTGATGAGGACTACACGCAAGGGGAGAGCTACCCGCTTGCGAACCAGGCGCCCGGGGTCCAGATCTCGTATCCCTACACCGTGCCGGAGGGCTGCGTGTGGATGATGGGCGACAACCGCGAGAACTCCGCCGACTCCCGCTACTTCGGTCCCGTTCCGCAGGAGAACATCATCGGCGTCGTGGTCTTGCGCTACTGGCCGCTCAACCGCTTCGGAACCCTGTAGGGCATTCGACCGTAACTTTTTTGCATCATGAGCCACGCCCATCCGCACATACGCGCGGATGGGCTATCATTTTGGATCGTATGAACACAATCGTCGAGGGGATTACAAGGATGGATAATTCCGCCCTTACCTTCCAGGAGATCATTCTCCGGCTCCAGCAGTTCTGGGGCAGCCATGGCTGCGTCATCATGCAGCCCTACGACTCCGAGGTCGGTGCCGGCACCTTCCACACGGCCACGACGCTGCGCAGCCTCGGTCCCAAGCCCTGGCGCACCTGCTACGCCCAGCCCTGCCGCCGTCCCGCCGACGGCCGCTACGGCGAGAACCCCAACCGCATGCAGCACTACTACCAGTTCCAGGTGCTTATCAAGCCGAGTCCCGCGAACTCCCAGGAGCTGTACCTCGATTCGCTCAAGGCGATCGGTCTCGACCCCGCCGACCACGACGTCCGCTTCGTCGAGGACGACTGGGAGAGCCCCACGCTGGGTGCCTGGGGCCTTGGCTGGGAGGTATGGCTGAATGGCATGGAGGTCACGCAGTTCACCTACTTCCAGCAGGTGGGCGGCATCGAGGTCGACCCCGTGCCCGTCGAGATCACCTACGGTCTCGAGCGCTTGGCCATGTACGTGCAAAACGTCACCTCCGTCTACGACCTCGTGTGGAGCTATCTGCCCGACGGCACGCCCATGACCTATGGTGACGTGTTCCTGGAGAACGAGCGCGAGTTCTCGGCCTACAACTTCGAGGTCGCCAACGTCAAGATGATGCGCCAGAAGTTCGACGACTACGAGCGCGAGTGCCATTCCTGCCTGGACGCCAAGCTGCCGCTTCCCGCCTATGACTGCGTCATGAAGTGCAGCCACGCGTTCAACATCCTCGATGCCCGCGGAGCCCTCTCCGCCGTCGAGCGCGCCAACTACATCCTGCGCGTCCGCACCGTCGCCAAGGCCTGCTGCGAGGCCTATATGGCCGAGGTCGCCGGCGACACCACCAAGGAAGGGGAGGTTGCCTAAGATGGCCGAGACCCGTGACGTTCTGTTCGAGATCGGCACGGAGGAGATGCCCTCCGCGCCCCTTATGAATGCCGTGAAGCAGCTGCCCAAGCTCGTCGCCGATGGCCTTGACGCCGCCGGCCTCGCCCACGGCGAGATCCGCGTGCTTTCGACCCCGCGCCGCCTGGCCGTCCTCTCGACCGTGGCGACCGAGACCGAGGCCGTCCACGACGTGAAGCGCGGCCCTGCCGCCAACATCGCCTTCGACGCCGACGGCAACCCCACCAAGGCGGCCGAGGGCTTTGCGCGCAAGTGCGGCATCGCAGCCACCGACCTCATCCGCCGCGAGGACACCGACGGCCGCGAGTACGTGTTCGCCGAGAAGGACATCCCGGCCGCTCCCGCCATGCCGCTTCTGTCCAAGCTCTTCCACGATACGATCGCGAACCTCGAATGGCCCAACTACCGCAGCCAGCGCTGGGGCTCCACGCACGAGACCTTCGTGCGCCCGATCCGCTGGATCTGCGCGCTGCTGGGCAGCGAGATCATTCCCGTGAGCTATGCCGACGTCGAGTCCGGCAACACCACGCGCGGCCACCGCGTGCTGGCGCCCGGTGAGCACACGGTCGCCGAGCCAGCCGTCTACGAGCAGGTGCTTGAGGCCGCAGGCGTGCTTTCCGAGGAGCGCCGCCGCCAGGTGATCGCCGAGGGCATCGCCAAGATCGAGGCCGAGCGCACGGGCGCCCATGTGGACACGCCCAAGAAGGTCCTTGACGAGGTCGTGAACCTCTGCGAGTGGCCCACCGTCCTCGTGGGCACCTTCGACGAGGAGTTCCTGCACGTCCCGCACGAGATCATCTGCGAGTCGATGCTCTCCAACCAGCGCTATTTCCCCATCTACGACGCCGAGGGCAAGCTGACCCGCGAGTTCGTCGTGGTCGGCAACGGTCGCCCCGAGAACGCCGCCACCATCATCGACGGCAACGAGCGCGTCGTCCGCGCCCGTCTGTATGACGCCAAGTTCTTCTATGACGAGGACCTCAAGGTGCCGCTCGAGGATTTCCGCGCGCGCCTCGCCCAGGTGGACTTCCAGAAGAAGCTCGGCACCGTGCTGCAGAAGTCCGAGCGCATGGAGGATCTCGCCCTCGCCATCGCGAGCGCCGCGCACATCGGCGCCCATGCGGCGTCCGACGCCCAGCGCGCCGCGCATCTGGCCAAGGCCGACCTCGTGAGCTCCGCTGTCGTCGAGTTCACGAGCCAGCAGGGCGTCATGGGCGGCTACTACGCCAAGGCCGCAGGTGAGAGCGACGAGGTCGCCGCCGCCATCCGCGACCACTACCGCCCCCGCTTCGCGGGCGACGAGCTGCCCCAGGGCATCGCCGGTTGCATCGTGGCTGTTGCGGACAAGCTGGATACCATCGCCGGCATGTTCGCCATCGATGAGCCGCCCACCGGCTCCAAGGATCCCTTCGCCCTGCGCCGCAGCGCTATCGGCATCCTGAACATCCTGCGCGAACGCCTGCACTGCGGCTACGAGGAGCTCGTCGGCCCCGCGCTCGATGCATACGCCGAGCAGGGCCTCGAATTCGACAAGGCCACCGTTGCCACGGCCGTGTGCACCTTCATCAAGGGCCGCATGGAGCAGATGGCACGCGACGAGAAGATCGCTCCTGACACCGTGGCCGCCGTCTCCGCCGGTGCTGTGTCCGCCCCGGTCGACTACTTCGCGCTCGCCCACGCGCTCGAGGACGCCCGCGAGAGCGACCCCGAGACCTTCGAGAACCTCGCGACCGCCTATGCGCGTGCAAGCCATCTGGCCGACCCGTCGCTCGGCACCGATGTCGACGAGAGCATCATGGGCGAGGCCGAGCGTTCGCTCATGCATGCGACCGACGCCGCGCACGAGTTCGTGCAGATCGCGCTCGAGAAGAAGGACTTCCAGCAGCTCATCTCCGGCCTTGCCGCACTGCGCGAGCCCATCGACCGCTTCTTCGACGACGTCATGGTCATGGATCAGGATATGGCGCTGCGCGAGAACCGCCTGCGTCTGCTCAACCGCTTCGAGGCGGTGTTTGCCGGCATCGCCGACATGGGCGCCCTCGCCAAGAAGAAGTAGCCGCCTTACGCGGCATACGCAACGAGGAGGCCCCCGCCGATGGCAGCGGGGGCCTCCTCGTATCGAACGCTCTTGGCAATCCGCAGCTATCCGATTGCCGCGACAAGCGCCTCGTACGCCCTGCTGATGTCGGGAAGCTCCTGCCGTGCTCGCTCCACACGGCGAGCAGGTGCTCGTACGACCCGCGATCGCCGAGCGCCGTATCGACATCGGGGGCAGATTTCACCGTGCGGTAGCGCCCTTGGCGCCAGTCGACGCGATAGATCGCAAAAAACGACCGCTCGATCGTGTTGGCCGTGCTGTCGACGGCGCGCGCCCCGCGGCTCTGGATGCGCGCCCGCACCAGCAGCGCCGCCGACAGCACGGCCAATGCGATGAAGGCAAAAGCCAAAAGGTTCGTTCCCGAATCCTGGGAACCTGCTAGCAGCTCCGACATCGGAACCGAAATGACGGCGCACCAGCCGTTATCGAGCCGAGAAAAAAAGCATAGCGCGCCTCGTCCGCAAGGCCGTGCACGCGAGCGCCGCCTCGATCTTGCGAGTCGCCCACAACGATATCGTAAATGTTCGCTAGATACTCTTGGACCCCGGGATCGTCGACATCGAGTTCCGTTTCATAGCTCAAGAGGGCTCCTGTGCTGTCGAACAGGTAGTACGAACTTTCCTTCGACAGGCCGAGCTCCGGATGCCCGATCGCGAAGTGCTGGGGAACGATGTCGAAGGCGAGCACGTTTTGAGGGTTATCGAGCGAAATTGAAAGCGTTACGGTCGAGGCGCCGGTCACCGCGTCGAGATACGCATCGCTCATATATACCGACCCGTTCGCCTCCCGCGCGCCGCGATACCACTCGGTGCGGCCTTAGTCGTACGAGTCGTCGCCCTCCCAAGGGTTTGCCGCGACGATGCGGCCGTCGATGACGGCGTACGCATCGATCATGGCTCCCTTGAGCGTCTCAGCAGCGTTATCGGTGAAGCGATGCATCCAGGCCTCGAGCTCGTCGTGGGTAAGCCCATCGTCGATAAGCTCGTCGACTGAGGCGCGCCCATAGCCCAGAAGCAGGCGAGCACGCGTTGATGTGCGCTTCCTCCTCGGCAGCATAGGTGCGCGCAAGCTGCGTTCCGAGCATCTCGGCGTTGCGAAGCATGGCATTGCGGACCATAAAGGCGCTCCACGCGAGAAGCGCGACCAGAGACACAGTCAAGATGGCGATAGGGGCGACAGTGCGCCACGTTGCATGCGATAGGCGGTTCGAAGCCATAGGTTCCCTCACGAATCGGGCAATCGTTGAGCATCTGAGCGCTATTGTACGCGAGGCCCTCAGCACACCAAAAGGGCGTGTTCACCCGCGCATGGTACGCGTAACAGTGAGTTTTCCACAGCTTGAAGACCCTTGGTACGCAGAACACGGTATACTGCAGCGGGTTCTCGTCGCCCCCATGGGTACGCAGGGCTGAATCGCGGGCAGCGTACGCGCAATCATCACAGGAACTACGCGAGATCGACCTTGCGCGACGATTCTGCTTGCGTATAATGATTTCGTTTGTTCAACCCATGTGTCGTCACGCGCGTGCGGCACCTCTGGTAAGAGTAAGGATTAGAAGATGGATTACATCCGCGCTATCGAGCGTCAGGACATCCGCGAGGACATCCCGCAGGTCCGCGTCGGCGACAACGTCAAGGTTCACTACCGCATCAAGGAGGGAGACCGCGAGCGCGTCCAGGTCTTCCAGGGCGACGTCATCCGCATGAGCGGTGGCTCTTCCCGCGAGACCTTCACCGTCCGCAAGATCTCCTTCGGTATCGGCGTCGAGCGCACCTTCCCGCTGCACAGTCCGAAGATCGCTAAGCTCGAAGTTGTCCGCCACGGTCGCGTCCGTCGCGCCAAGCTCTACTACCTGCGTGACAAGGTGGGCAAGGCTGCCCGCATCCCCGAGAAGCGCTAAGGTATTCTCGCGCATGAGCCGCCCTTCGGGGCGGCTTTTTTCTTAGCCTTTCGACGGTTCGGGAGGCTTCGCCACCTTGATGGCGATGTGCGACAATGGGGTGAGTTGACTGCCGATCGCACGGGAAAGGACGGCACCATGGCGAACATGACGAGCTCCCTGTCGGCGGCACAGGTCGCCGCCGAGCTCACGAGTGCCCCTGTCGAAGACATCGACGCACTCGTGGAGCGGTACCGCGACGATCCGCGCGTCCAGGTGCAAAAGGCGTGCGAGCGCGCCTTGCGGCGCAAAGAGAAGGCGGTGGCCGAACGTGAGCGCGTGGGCTCGATGTATCGTCTCATGGCAGAGCTCGGAGGCCCCGGCACCATCGTGGGCGTCGACGAGGTCGGCCGCGGCTCCGTCGCCGGACCGCTCACAGTCTGTGCGGTCTGCCTGCCGGCAGAACCCATCATTTTGGGGCTTAACGACTCCAAGCAGCTCACGCCCGCGCGCCGCGAGCTGCTCGCCGCGCAGATCGCTGAGGTCGCCACAGCCATCGGCATATGCCACATCCCACCTGCAGACATCGACGCCCAGGGCATGGCGCGCAGCTTACGCCGGGCGGTGGCGGGTGCGGTGGCAGACACCGGACTTCAACCCGACTGCGTCCTCATGGATGGCAACCCGCTCGGCGCCGTTCCCAACGAGCGCGATGTGGTGCATGGAGACGCCCAGATCGCTTGCATCGCCGCCGCATCAATCGTGGCGAAGGTGACGCGAGACGAGATGATGGTCGAACTCGATGCCGAATACCCGGGCTACCATCTCGCAGAAAGCAAAGGCTATGCGTCTGCGGCGCATATCCAGGCCATTCGCGAGCGCGGCTTGAGCCCGATCCACCGCGTGAGCTTCTGCGGAAATTTCCTGGAGACCGCGCGCCTGTTCTAGCGCCCCACTCGCTGCAACCGCATACCGGCAACGTCGTTTCTCCTGCTCAGATTCGGTGTGTTTGACTCCTGTTTGAACCTTCGAGCCTGCGGAAAAGGGTTTTGTAGGCACCTGCATGCCCGTTGTCGGAACCCCCTTCGCATACTCCTTCCACCCATCTCGTGAAAGGAGTACACCATGTCCAAGAAGCACCGCAAAGACGAGCCGCGCCGCACGCCCGACGACATCGTTCGCGCCTGCATGGAGGATCCCGAATTCCTCGATGCGCTCGACGCCAAGGAGGTCGGCATACTGGGAGAGGCGCTCGCTCGCACCTATCTGGAGAACCGCGGGCTCGATACTCTCGAACAGGGATATCGCTGCAGCGAGGGCGAGGCGGACCTCATCATGTTCGACGAGGGCACCGATGAGGTGGTGCTCGTCGAGGTCAAGACGAGGCGTTGCTATTCCGACCGCGTATCGGTCTTTCCCGAAATCGCCGTCGATGAGCGCAAGCGGTGCCGCTACGCGCGCATCGCCGCACGCTACGTGCTCGATCATTTCCCGGTCTTCTCCATTCGCTTCGACGTCATCGCGGTGACGCTGCGCCCCGGCTTCAGCGCATCCGTCGAGCACCTGTGCGGCGCCTACGAATGGGATAGTGAGCGATGAGCGCATCGGGCAACGGCGGCGTGTTCGCTGTGCACGCCGCCTGCATTCGCGGCGTCAAGGCCTGTCCCGTCACGGTCGAAGTTTCCATGTCCGGCGGCATTCCAGGCATAGCGGTCGTCGGCATGGCCGATACCGGCATCCTCGAGGCGCGCAGCCGCATCCGCTGCGCCCTGCGTTCCGCGGGCTATTCGATTCCCCGGCGCAGCATCACGGTGAACCTCGCGCCCGGCGACATGAGGAAATCGGGTTCCGGCTTCGATTTGCCCATCGCGATCGCCATCCTCGCCGCATCGAATCAGATCCCGCGCGCAGGGTTGGACGACGCCCTGCTCGTGGGCGAGCTCGCGCTCGACGGGTCCGTGTGCCCGGTGCGCGGAGAGGTCGCCTACCAGCTGCTCGCGCGCGATGCGCACCTGACGCTCGTGACGGCGCGAAACCCCGACCACGTGCCGCTCGAGGGTGTCGCGAACCGGTGCCTCGACCATATCGGGACGCTGCGCGCCGGCATCGAAGAGGCCTCGCATGCGTACCGATCCGTAAGCCCTCCCGACCACACCGGTCCGCTTCCGGACTTCTTGGACGTCATAGGCCAAGAGATCGCAAAGCGCGCCCTGGTGATCGCGGCGGCAGGGGAGCTAGGGCTGCTCATGGTCGGAAGTCCCGGGTCCGGCAAGACCATGCTCGCCAAGCGCATGACGACGATATTGCCGCCCATCGGGGAGCACGAGCGACAGGAGGCGCTGTGTATCCATTCGGTTGCCGGAGAGGACGTGTCCGGCCTTTTGGCGGGTGAGCGTCCGTTTCGCGCACCGCATCACAGCATCTCGGCGGCAGGACTCGTAGGGGGAGGGCGTCCCGTTCGTCCCGGCGAGATCAGCTTGGCGCATGGCGGGATCCTGTTTTTGGATGAGCTCGCTGAATTTCCCAACAACGTTCTGCAGACCCTGCGCCAACCGCTTGAAACCGGCTCGGTGCGCATCGTGCGCGTCGACGGGGCGTACACGTTCCCCTCGCGTTTCCAGCTGCTGGCGGCAAGCAACCCCTGCCCGTGCGGGTACCTGGGCGACCGCGAGATCGCATGCAGTTGCACACCCGGACAGGTCCTGCGCTACCGATCCAAGCTCTCGGGCCCCCTGGCGGACCGCATCGACATCACCATCGACGTGGCGCGCCCGGACCCGGAACTGATCGTGCGGGGCACCGAGGGCATGAGCTCACAGGATATGCGCGCCCTCGTGGAACGAGGAAGGGCATATCGCACGCGCCGCAACATCGAGGAGGAGCACACGGTCTCCGACGCGTCCGTCGAGGGCGCTGTGGCCCTGTTCGCCCTCGACGACCGTGCGAGCGCCGCTCTCATACGGCTCGCGCGTGCGCAGCACCTCACAGGGCGCGGCATCGTGCGCGTGTGCCGCATCGCACGGACCATAGCCGATATAGACGAGGCGCCACGGGTGAGCGAGGCTCACGTACTCGAGGCAGCCATGTTCAGAGGAGGCGGTGAGGATGAAAGCATGTGATCGGCACTTTGAGCTTCACCCCGATGACGAGCTGTACCCCGCGCAGCTCCGTGACCTATCGGACCCGCCGCGCACGCTCTTTTGCATCGGGAACCCGGAGGTCCTCTCCACGCCGAGCCTTGCCGTCATCGGCTCGCGGCGCGCGACGCCCTATGGGCTCACCGTGGCTGAGATGGCGGCGACCGTTGCCGCGGAGTCAGGCGTAACCGTCGTCTCGGGCGGCGCCATCGGGTGCGACCAGGCAGCCGGAAACGCCGCGCTCGAAGCGGGAGGAAAGCATGTGCTCGTCTTCGGCTGCGGTGCGGACGTGATCTATCCCAAGCGGTGCGCGCCGCTCGTCCGCCGCGCGCTCGATGCCGGCGGAGCCGTCGTGGCGATCGCGCCGTGGGGCACCGACCCCAGGCCCTATGCCTTCCCCAAGCGCAACCGCATCATCGCCGCGCTCGCGCGCGCCGTATGCATCACGGAAGCCGCCATCCCGTCGGGCACGTTTTCCACCGCCGAGGCGGCCCTTTCGCTGGGGCACGAGGTGCTTGCCGCGCCCGGAGCGATCCT
>CALULJ010000001.1 GCA_944321445.1 uncultured Collinsella sp. | reverse complement strand
ATCCTCGATTTCGTGGTTGTGGGACTCGACAGCTTCATCCTGTTTTTCGTCGTTCTGTTCACCGGCTATATCCTGCTCGACCGGTTTTCGGCCGTGCGTCACGTCATCACGCTGGGCGGCGTCCCCTGGCTCGCCATCGTGCTGCTGGGCTACATCGTGGCCAACAGCATGGGGCCCATCGCCTTCGGTATCGATTACCTCTTCATGTTCTGCGGCTTTCTGGCTGCGGTGAGCGTGTGCGGCGCGTTTTTCATCGGCCGGGCCTTCTACGATTACGGCTACGAGCGCGGTGAGCTCGACGCGGACCATACCGTCGCGGAGCACATGATCGCCCGCCTGATTGAGCATCCCGACGATTGGGGTACGGTCGATGCGGACTTTGCCGAGGTCGAGGGCGCGTTGAACCGCGTGCGCGACCGGCAGCGTGCCGCCGAGCAGGCTCTGCGCGACGAATCGAGCCGTAAAGACGATCTGGTCACCTACCTTGCGCACGACCTCAAGACGCCCCTCGCCAGTGTGGTGGGATACCTTTCGCTGCTCCACGAGGCCCCCGACCTGCCTGAAGAGCAGCGCGTACGTTTCACGGGCGTTGCGCTCGACAAGGCGCACCGTCTGGACGCGCTCATCGAGGAGTTCTTTGACATCACGCGCTTCGATTTCCACGATATCGTGCTCACACGCGGCTACGTGGACTTGAGCCTCATGCTCGCGCAGGTGGTCGACGAGTTTTATCCTACCCTAGCTGAGCAGGGCAAACAGGCGCAGATCGACGTGCCTGTGGGCATGACGGTGCTTGTGGATGGCGACAAGATGGCGCGCGTGTTCAACAACGTGATGAAAAACGCCATCGCCTACAGCTACGAGGGGTCGACCATCCGCATCTCCGCTGCTACCGGGGATGACGGTGCGGTGCACATTCGTTTTGAGAACCAGGGTGATCCCATTCCTGCGCCCAAGCTAAAGGTAATTTTCGAGAAGTTCTACCGCCTGGATGCCGCACGCGCCACCAACCGTGGCGGTGCCGGTCTGGGCCTCGCCATCGCCAAAGAGATCGTCGTCGCCCACGGCGGCCAAATCGCTTGCGAGTCCACGCCCGAACACACGGTCTTCACCATCACCCTCCCTTCCGCAAAGCAATAACCAATTGGGGCAGGCCACTTTTGGTCGACACGTGTCGACCAAAAGTGGCCTGCCCCCCATTGGCGCGATTCGTTGTGTGCGCTTCTGGCCAATCGGGCTCTATTGTGAGCGCTTTTGGCCAACTGAATCCTGGGAAATCCCGAAAAACGTTGGCCGAAAGCGCACAGGACTGGCGACGTTTGTCCAAAAGCGCTCACAACATCCCGGACACCCCGTTCATCCGCAGCAGGCCTGTCCCAAAAGAGGCCAAAGTGTCCTCTCCTGCCCCCGTCCCCACAGAGGCCAAAGTGTCCTCTGGCACCCCCGTCCCCGCAGGGGGCAGCCAAATCCGGCTTACATTTCCCTAACATGACCTTTTCTGCGGCATAAAATGCAGCGCCTATCCTGAAGCGAGCTATGACAGCTTGCTTAAGGAGGCGGCAGCTTGAACGATACCGAGCAGAACGCAACGTCTGCGCTTGCCGATGCCATGACCAAGGCGGCCCAGGAGGCCCACGACCGCGAGATGGGCGCCATGCCCGCGCCGGCCGCATCGATTGAGGACAGCCCGGTGCGCATGTCCGTCGAGCACCTCGACCTGTACTACGGCGACCACCACGCGCTCAAGGACGTGTCCATCGACCTGCGCGACCGCCAGGTGACCTCGTTCATCGGCCCGTCGGGCTGCGGCAAGTCAACCCTGCTGCGCTGCCTCAACCGCATGAACGACATGGTGAAGGACTGCCGCATCGAGGGCAAGATCACCCTGGACGGCGAGGACATCTACCAAAACTACAACGTCACGCGTCTGCGCCAGACGGTCGGCATGGTCTTCCAGCGCCCCAATCCCTTCCCCATGAGCATCTTCGACAACGTGGCGTATGGTCCGCGCGGTCTTGGTATCAAAAACCACGCCGAGCTCGAAGAAATCGTGGAGGAGTCCCTCACGCGCGCAGCGCTGTGGGACGAGGTGAAAGACAAGCTCAAGCAGTCTGGTCTGGGACTTTCCGGCGGCCAGCAGCAGCGCCTGTGCATCGCCCGTGCCATCGCGGTCAAGCCCAAGATCTTGCTTATGGACGAGCCCACGAGTGCACTCGACCCCATCTCGACCGTGCAGGTGGAGCAGCTCGCCATGGAGCTCAAGAAGGAGTACACGCTCGTCGTGGTCACGCACAACATGCAGCAGGCATCGCGCATTTCCGACTCGGTCGCGTTTTTCCTGCTGGGCGAACTCGTGGAGCACGCGCCCACGGCCGAGCTGTTCAGCGCGCCCAAGGACAGCCGCACGTCCGACTACCTCACCGGCCGTTTTGGCTGATGTCTGCTGTGGCGGTGTATCATTACGCGTAAGTGAGGCACAATAATCGGGGTTGACGATGATTTACTACGTTGAGGACGACGACAACATCAGGGGCCTGACGCTCTACGCGCTGCGCCAGCAGGGCATCGAGGCGGAAGGGTTCTCGTGCGACAGCGAGTTCAAGGCCGCCGTCGCCCGGCGCGTGCCCGATGCCGTGCTCCTCGACATCATGCTTCCCGATACCGACGGGCTCGAGATCATGCGCCGTCTGCGCGCCATGCCCGAGACCGCGACCGTGCCCATTATGATGCTCACCGCCAAAGACACCGAGCTCGACAAGGTTGTTGCGCTCGACGGCGGCGCGGACGACTACCTCACCAAGCCGTTTTCGCTCATGGAGCTCACGAGTCGCTGCCGCGCCCTGCTGCGTCGCGGTGGCATGTCCAAGCAGGTAAGCGACGTGCTGTCGGCTGACGGCATCGTGCTTTCGCCCAGCCATCGCCGCGTGACGGTCGACGGCGAGGAGGTCAAGCTCACACTGCGCGAATTCGACCTGCTGGAGTACCTCATGCGCAAGCCGGGCATCGTGTTTTCTCGCGAGGCGCTGCTGCAAAGCGTGTGGGGCTGGGACTTTGACGGCGGTTCGCGCACGGTCGACGTGCACGTGCAGACGCTGCGCCAAAAGCTCGGTGAGCACGCAGGCAGCATCGAGACGGTCCGCGGCGTGGGCTATCGCTTCGCCGGACAAGAGGCGTGAGCGCCGCGCAGAAAGGCGGGCGTCTTACGACCACGGTGACCCGTCGCTCGCTGTCCCGTCGCGTATTCGGCACCATCTTCTCGGTCGCGATGCTCGTCGTCGTGGTGTTTTCGCTTGTGGGCACCGCGTATGTGCAGGGCCAGCTCGTCCGCCTGGCACATGATGAGCTCGAAAACCAGATCGACTTCATCACGGCGACGCTCAACTGTACCTCCGACGACACGTTCATCCTCCACAACCTCTCGCAGCAAAACACGCGCATCACGCTCATCGATTCCGACGGTACCGTGCTGTACGACACCGAGGCCGACGCCGACGGCATGGTCAACCACCTGAGCCGCCCCGCGGGCGCCCAGGCGCTCGAGACCGGGCGCGGCAGCTCCGAGCGCGCAAGCTCAACCTTGGGCGAGGTCATGCTCTACGAGGCCGTGCGCCTGGACGACGGCACCGTCGTGCGTTTGGCGCAGGAGCAGGCGGGCTACCTCTCCATCTTGGCGAGCATGCTGCTGCCGCTTGCGGGCCTGTGCGTCTTGGGCGCCGTGGTGTCTGCACTCGCTGCGCGCCGTGAGGCCCGCGCCATCATCGAGCCGCTGCTCGACGTCGATCTGGACCATCCCGTTCGCAATGTGGAAAACGCCTATTCCGAGATGATTCCCATGCTGGAGCGCATCGAAACCCAACGTCAGGAACTCAAACGGCAGGTTCGTGTGCTTGCGGACAACGACCGCATGCGTCGTGAGTTCACGGCCAACATCACGCACGAACTCAAAACTCCGCTCACCGCGATTTCGGGCTATGCCGAGCTCATCGCGAGCGGCATGGTGTCCGACGAGGCCGATCAGCGCGAGTTTGCGCGTCGCATCCACAGGGAGGCCGGGCGCCTTACGTCGCTGGTAAACGACATCCTCACGCTGTCGAGCCTCGACGAGGCGGAGCGCGGCGACGCGCAGATCTCCGAGAGCGTGCTGGGCTCGCGCGAGCCGGTTGACCTGCCGCGCACCCTCGACACCGTCTACCATCGGCTCGAGACGCTTGCCGACACCAACAACGTCACGTTGTCCGTTCGCCCGAAGCCGGCCATCGTCACGGGCGTTCCGCGCCTCATCGACGAGCTAGTGTACAACCTGGCAAGCAACGCCATTCGCTACAACAAGCCCAACGGTCAGGTAATCATGAGCTGCGGCATCGACGACGATGACGCGCCCTTCATCTGCGTAAAGGACACGGGTATCGGCATTTCGCCGGAGGAGCAGGACAAGGTGTTCGAGCGCTTCTATCGCGTGGACAAGAGTCGCTCGAAGGCGCGCGGCGGCACGGGTCTCGGTCTGGCCATCGTGAAGCACGCCGCGGTGTTCCACGACGCGCAGATTCATGTCGAAAGCGAACTCGGGCAAGGCACGACCATCACGGTGCGCTTTCCCAAGGAGCAGACCGACTTTGCCGGTCTGGGGGCTTAACGAAGCACGGAGGAATCAGTCATTTTGGCACCCGGCATGATGGGTTGAAAAACCGCATACGGGCTGCGTATTTTGCATTTTTAGCGTTGCGAAACCGCCCGGCTCATTCGCTGGTTGAACGCACGGTGTTATA
This sequence comes from uncultured Collinsella sp., assembly GCA_944321445.1. GTDB lineage: Bacteria > Actinomycetota > Coriobacteriia > Coriobacteriales > Coriobacteriaceae > Collinsella. The sequence continues at coordinate 116,804 of CALULJ010000001.1, read as the reverse complement.
AGCTAACATATGAAAGGTTATATTGGGTCGGACTGTCCGCCGCGGACCGGGTCGAATGGGTCACAGCAAGCGCGCACGACGTGCGTGCCGCGGAGCACGCAGCGGGCAAACGAACGAGAACAAGAGAGGGTCGCTCGATGACGCTGCTCGAACTGTTCCAGCTGCTGAAAAAGCATCTGCAGCTGGTGGTTGTGCTCCCCGTCGCTTGTGCGCTGGTTATGGCCGTCGCAAGCATCGCGGTCATGCGCAACACCTATACCGCACAAACCAGCATGTACATTCTGTCCACCGCGAGCGCGGCCCAGGGTCAGACCACCAACTACAACGAGCTCACGGCAAGTCAGCTTCTGGCCAACGACGTCGCCGCCCTGCTGGAGAGCGACCGCGTTGAGAAGGATGCCGCCGAGGCGCTTGGCCTGGAGGACCTGAAAGACTACGATGTCAGCGTCGCCAGCGAGACCACCACACGCGTTATCAGCCTCTCCGTGACCGGTCCCGATCCCGAGAGCGCTGCCAACGTTGCCAACGAGATGGCCAAGCAGGTTTCCATCGTCGCCCAGGACGTGCAGGTCGCCGACAGCATCAACGTCATCGATGAGGCCGTCGCGCCCGATTCGCCCAGCGGTCCCAATCGTCCGCTGTACGTCGCCGTGGCCTTCATGGCCGGCCTTTTCCTGGCCGTCGCCATCGTTGTGCTCATGGATATGCTCGACACGCGTGTCCGCAGCGCAGAGGATGCCGAGGAGCTGCTCGGCGTGCCCGTGGTCGGTCGTATTCCCGCTATGAAGAAGGGTGGTAAGTAGGTCATGCCTAAGAAGAAAGCCGGCGCCGACAAGCTGGTCGTGCAAAATGCCGCCAAGACCCTTCTCGCCAACATTCGCTTTGCCAGCGTGGACAAGCCCATCCGCGCAATCACCGTTACCTCTTCCACGCCCAACGAGGGCAAGTCGACCGTGGCGCTCAACCTAGCGCAGGCCATTGCCACCAGCGGCAAGCGCGTTGTGCTCGTGGAATGCGACATGCGTCGCCGCAGCATGGCCGACATGATGGGCGTCCGCACGCGCGGCGGTTTGTACGCTGTGCTGTCCGAGCAGATGCGCATCGAGGACGCGGTGGTCGAAACCAGCCAGAAGAACCTGTTCTTCCTGGATTCCGAGCCGCATATTCCCAATCCGGCCGACATCATCGCTTCACGCCGTTTCGCGCAGCTGGTCGAGTCCCTGAAGGCGCGTTTCCAGTACGTGATCTTCGATACGCCGCCCGTCGGCACCTTCGTCGATGCTGCCGAGGTCGGGCAGCTGTCCGATGGCGTGCTGTTCGTGGTGCGCGAGAACTTTGCCAAGCGCAACGAGATCCAGGCGGCGTTCGAGCAGCTCAAGAAGGCCGAGGTCCACGTCATCGGCACGGTGATGAACTACTGCGAGGCCGAGACGAACGACTACTACTACTCGTACTACACGAAGGACGGCAAGAAGGTCCGCAAGTCCGATGCGTCGAGTGTGCCTTCCGAGCCGACGCCGGCTCCTGCTGTGCCTCAGGTTCGCCCTGCTACCGACGCGCGCGGTGTGAAGGGCGTGGCTCCTGTGCAGAACCTGAAATCCGAGAGCCGTTTTTCGCGTCGCTAGCCAGAGTAGGAGCTGCCTCGGTCTATGCGAGACATCCATTCCCACATTCTTCCGGGCGTCGATGACGGCGCGGCGGATCTAGACGAGAGCTTGGCCATGCTCGAGGCCGCCAAGGCCGCGGGCGTGACCAGCATCGTCTGTACGCCGCATTGCCGCGATCCGTACTTCGACTACGATGCCATGTGGGACGCCTACGACCTGCTCGTGGCGCATGCGGGCGGGTTTCCACTGCAGATGGGTTTTGAGGTGAATCACTCCAAGCTTATGGATTTGGGCATGGACTGGGTTGACTATCTGCACTTTGACGGCAGCAACGAGATTTTGCTCGAGCTTTCGACCCGTGCGGGCAAGCTTGAGTTCCAAGAGTACGAGCGCACCATCTACGAGCTGCAGGGACGCGGCTACGAGGTAATCATTGCGCATCCGGAGCGCTACCGTGCTATCCAAGACGATCTGAACGTGGCGCGTCGCCTCATGCGCATGGGCTGTAAACTGCAAGCATCCGCCGATTTCATCGCTGGCGGCCGCTTGGGCCGCGAGAAGCGCCCTGCCAAGCGCATGTTCGACGAGTTCATGTACAGCTACGTCGCCAGCGACGCGCACATTCCCGAGCACTACCGCTACCTGGCTCAAGCCCGCGAGAAATTCCCTATTCGCGGCCGCCACATGCGCTAGCCCCGGATGCGGCTCACGCCGCACCGCCGCGCTGCGCGCGGCGGCATCGACCGCAAGGCGGTCCATGTTTCGTATCGAAGTCCCACCTGTGGTCAAAAATGCGTCGAGTCGGGAAAATAAGGGGTATCGGAGGGGTTCAAGGCCTCCGATCCGCCTTTTCGGGGCCGTCAAAGATTCGATTGGCCTTCAAATTGAGACGATTTGGGTGGGGTGTCTCCACGGGGGCGATACCCCACTCGAAGGCAGCACCGCGCCGTCGATTCGTGACCTGCGGTTTTCGTAATATCGCCACAGGGGGTCAATCCCGACTCGACGGATTTTTGACCACGACCCCGCGAGCAATACGCTTCCTACGGCTCAAAGCTGCCAAACTTCTGGATTGAGGGCAGCAGTTTCGCTCGCAGAAGCTTTTGCTGTGTCTGAAATTGCTTGGAGCGGCAGCGTAGTCGCGCGTCGAGTGTGGCAAACACGTCTCGCGCGAGCTTGTCGAATAGCCGGTCGTTTACCAAGTCGTCGTACCACACATTGATAATGGTGACTCCTTCGGCTACAAGACGGTTTTGCCTTCGGTCATCGCGCTGTGTCTTCTCGATCGAGTGAGAATCCTTGCCCTTGTACTCGAGTCCCACATTGCGCTCAAGGAAGAAGAGGTCGACGTATTTAGCTCCATCTTTCGTCTTTACCTTATAGTTCATAGCGATGGGCCCCAAATCAAAGCCGCCTATTCTGCGCGGTGCGGCAAAGAGCAGCGCAAGGTCGCTTTCCATAGGCGAGTTCGACTTCTCATATATGCACTCGAGCGCACGCTTGGCCTTCGCTGCACCACGGGTCCGTGATTCGCGCTCAATCATGCGAAGCATTTTGCCTTTGTTGGTGATGGGGGCTTCGGTATTGGTAAAGCCATCCCATGAGACATCGAGCACGTACGTACCGCAGAGTTCGTACGCGATGCGGGCAAGATCGATTTCATCGTAAAAGTCCATGGCCGCAAGCTGAATAAACGCGAGCTCAGGCGAGGCTATGGTGAGTTCTTTGTTCACTGGTATGAGCGACCGGTAGGGGAGTGGCGCTGTGCGGGAGTGGACGACGATGTCCTTGCGATCGCGCCAGGGGTTGTTCTTGTTTTCGGTCATAACGTGGAAGGGCGGCGTTTTGGCGCCGGCGCGCGCCATGAGCTCGGCAAGCAGGTTGGGAGCCAGGAGTGAGGGGTCCTTGAGCGTGCGTGCTCGAGGCGACGCGAGTAGGTCGGGTAGGAGTCTTCCGTGCGCTCGCAATATGTCTAGGGAAGTAGGACCGTATGCGTAAACCATGCAAGTAGTGTATACCTCATATTCAGAAAGCAAGAGTAGAAAATAAATTTTCCTTCGCGATCTTATGGAAGCTTTTCGCAAAACTAACTGCGGAGTTGGGCAAATTCGTTTCGCCATGATGCAAAGTGCACGGTAGAGGGATGAAGACGCTAGCAGTGGAAATGCGCAAGAAACAGCCGACCTCTACCAACTATGACGATGGAGGTTGAGGCACTTCAACCCACCGATCTCGACCGGGCGGTTTCCGGATCCGATGATGCAGATGTTGACGATCTACGCCTGATGGTGTGCGGCGCGGACCAGAAAGTGCGCTTTGTGGTGTATTGCTCTGCGTAGAGCTGCCCACGTGGTTGGCTTGACTCTACCATTTTCGCTATTCATCTCAGGTTCGTGGTCAAAAATCCGTCGAGTCGGGAAAATGGGGTGCGTCACGGGGGCCTGGGACCTTCCGATGGCCCCGTGTGAGCCGAAAAAGGCCTGTCGAACCTTCGAATCGGGGCGATTCGGGTGGGGTATCGCCACGGGGGCGATACCCCACCCGAAGGCAACAGCACGGTGCTAATCCGTGACCTGCGGTTTTAGTGACGTAACTACAAGGGGTCAATCCCGACTCGACGGATTTTTGACCACGACCCCGCGAGCGATACGAAATCTGGCAGCAGCCAGACAACGCATTGGGGTGCCCGCACTTCTAAGAACCCGCGCAAATTGCGCCTTTTCTGCTCGCGCTGAATATATGCGCGCCATATGGTTATAAAATCTAAGTCTGAGAACATAAGGTTTTGGTAACCGAAAGGGGCGCGCATGCGCGAATTCAAAACAGAGAGCAAAAAGCTGCTCGATCTTATGATCAACTCCATCTACACCAACAAGGAGATCTTCCTGCGCGAGCTCATCTCCAACGCGTCGGACGCCGTGGATAAGCTCAACTTTAAGAGCCTCTCCGACGACAGCGTCAATCTCGCCGAGGGCGATCTTGCCATCCGTGTGGCGTTCGACAAGGACGCCCGTACGCTCACCATCTCGGATAACGGCATCGGCATGACCGCCGACGAGCTCGAGCGCAACCTGGGCACCATCGCGCATTCGGGTAGCCAGGAGTTCAAGACCGAAAACGCCGAGAGCCAGGGCGATGCCGTCGACATCATCGGCCAGTTTGGCGTGGGCTTTTACTCGGCCTTTATGGTCGCGAAGCACGTGCGCGTGGTCAGCCGCGCCTACGGTGCGGACGAGGCCAACGTGTGGGAGTCCGATGGCCTCGAGGGTTACACCATCGAGCCGGGCGAGCGCGCCAACCACGGTACCGACATCATCCTCACCATGCGCGATAACGAGCCCGGCCAGAACGGCGAGCCCGGCGAGGACTATGACCGCTACCTGTCCGAGTGGGGCCTCAAGGACCTCATCAAGCGCTACAGCAACTACGTGCGCTATCCCATCCAAATGATGGTCACGAAGTCCCGCCAGAAGCCCAAGCCCGAGGACGCCGGCGATGACTACAAGCCCGAGTACGAGGACTATCGGGAGCTCGAGACCATCAACTCCATGACGCCAATCTGGAAAAAGCGCAGCGCCGACGTTGAGCGGTCCGACTACAACGAGTTCTACAAATCCACGTTCCACGACTTCGAGGACCCGGCACGCACCATCAGCTTCCACGCCGAGGGCACGCTCGAATATGATGCGCTACTGTTCGTGCCCGGCCGCGCGCCGTTCGACCTGTACAGCCGCGACTACGAGAAGGGCCTCGCGCTCTACAGTTCCAACGTCCTCATCATGGAGAAGTGCGCCGAGCTGCTGCCCGACTACTACAACTTCGTGCGCGGCGTCATCGATTCCGCCGACGTCTCGCTCAACATCAGCCGCGAGACCCTGCAGCACGATCGCCAGCTGCGCGCCATCGCCCGCCGCGTGGAGAAGAAGATCACGAGCGAGCTCGAGGACATGCGCGACAACGACCGCGAGATCTACGAGAAGTTCTTCGAGAACTTCGGCCGCGGCCTTAAGTACGGCATCTACTCGAGCTATGGCATGAAGGCTGACGAGCTGGCCGATCTGCTACTGTTCTACAGCGCGCGCGAGAAGAAGATGATCACGCTGGCCGAGTACGCCAAGGCCATGCCCGAGGGCCAGAAGGCCATCTACTACGCCGCCGGCGACTCGCGCGAGCGCCTGGAGAAGATGCCCGTGGTGACCGGCGTACTGGGCCGCGGCTACGACGTGCTCCTGCTCACGCAGGATGTGGACGAGTTCACGTTCCAGGCTATGCGCGAGTACGTGGCGCGCGACATGCCGAAGGTCTACGAGGATGACGCGGCGCGCGAGGCTGCAGAGAAGGCGCAGGCAGACGGTGCCGAGCCGGAGCTCGAGGACCGTCATCTGGAGCTCAAGAACGTGGCGAGCGGCGACCTCGACCTGGCAACCGAGGACGAGAAGAAGGACGCCGAGGAAGCCACCAAGGAAAACGAGGGTCTGTTTGAGGCCATGAAGGATGCGCTGGGCGATAAGGTCGAGAAAGTCGCCGTGTCCGCGCGCCTGGTGGCCGAGAGCGACTCGCCCGCATGCATCACCACCGAGGGTCCGCTGTCGCTCGAGATGGAGAAGGTCCTGCAGCGCGGTCCCGAGGGCGACGCGGAGGGCATGCCGCGCGCGCAGCGCGTGCTGGAGCTCAACGCCAAGCACCCGGTGTTCGCCAAGCTCGCTGCCGCCCAGAAGGACGGCAATGCCGAGAAGGTCAAGCTCTATGCTGGCTTGCTGTACGACCAGGCGCTGCTGGTCGAGGGCATTCTGCCCGAGGACCCCGTGGCGTTCGCTGCGAGCATCTGCGAACTCATGTAGTGCAAACAGCATAATATATTGCAGAAAGGCCCGGGAAACCGGGCCTTTCTTGTGCCGGTCGTGCGCGGAAGCCCCGCATAACGTTTTACGAAGACCTCGTGTGCACGTTTTTGCGGCCCCTCTGAGTAGGCTGCGCTATTAGTCCGAAGAAACCGCAGGTACAGGACGTTGGCTTTTTCGAGGCTACTTCGTCTGCGGCTAAAAACCTGCACACGAGGTCTTCGTAAAACGTTGTGCGGCCAAATCCAGCATCCAAAACGCAAAAAGCCCCAAATCCCATCGCTCGGTTATGGGATCCGGGGCCATACGGCGGCAGCATACGCTGCCAGAAAGGGAGGATGTAAGGGCAAGCGCCCACGCACCGTGGCTTATGCCAACGCGCAGCGCGGCGTTTGGCGATCGAGTGCATCAAGCAGACGGCTGAATGAATCTTGCAGGTTATCGTGCTGGTTGGCGGAGCGATGCGCGTGTGGTTCCGTCGCGTTCGCCGAGCCGGGCTTCACGGTGGGGGAGTCGAGGAGACCTGTTTCTTGAGTCGGGGGGAAGGAGAAACGATCTGCATGTCGGGATGGTTGTGCGAGTGCGTCAGCACGTGTTGCACGTAGGGAAGGATGCATGTTGGCCTCCTCGCTCATCCACCATGTTGCGCACATCCGGTGTTGCTGCTGTTCTGGATGCGCTGATTGCATTATGTCCGCGTTGGCGCTCCACGCACGCTTAAGCATTGCTTACGTCTGCATGTCCGCTGTGTGACACCGCAGGTAGAACGACAAAACCGGCAAACACAGACACCCTGCGTATCCGCATGAACGCACGTCGATATGTGGTGAGATTGTGCGCGTCCAACGTGCTGTGCCAAAACGCCCCGTTAGCAGCGTTCAGCCGCGCGCACCTGCTCGATCACATGCGCCATGGTCTCGTCGATACGGTCGCGCTTGAGCTCGCACTCCCAAATGGTGATGTGGGTCCAACCCATCTTGTCCAGCTCAGCTCGCGCCCGCGCGTCACGCTCGACGTTGCGGCGAAACTTGGCCTCCCAAAACTCCACGTTTCGCTTGGGCGTGCTGGGGTGGCAATGCGGACAGCGGTGCCAGAAGCACCCATTGACGAAGATGGCAATCTTTCGTCCCGGAAACGCGATGTCCGGTCGCCCCGGTGCCTTCTTCCACTGCAGGCGGTACCCCGTGAGGCCCGCCTCACGCAGGCGCTGGCGCACGAGCATCTCGGGCTTGGTGTTCGCGCGCTTATTGCCCTGCATCGATTTCTTAATGGCAGCGCGTCGGCGCACCAGTTCGGTTTCCGAGGAGGACAAATCCTCCGTGTTGATGCCATCGAGCAGGGATTTCTTGCGCTTCGATCCGCGGCGTTTGGGTGCGGTCTTCGGCGCCTCAGCCTCGTTCTTGTCCTCGCCCGCGTGCCTCGCACCCTCGTCCTGCGCGCTCGCAACCAGCGCCTCCACCAGGCCCTTGTCCGCCGGCATCCACTCGAGCGTTGCAAGCTCGCGTCGCTCGATCCAGCGAATATCCAGTTGGCGGTCGCTGCGCTGCGGCTCGGCCTGGCCTTCCTTGCCATCGATGCTGCAGAAGAAGCACTCCATCGACAGGTGAAAATCGTCGTAATCGTATTCGACGGTGTAGAACGCGCGCAGGTCGGTCACGCGCACCTGCAGCTCTTCGGAAAGCTCGCGCACACAGGCGTCCTCTGGGCTCTCGCCCCGCTCGACCTTGCCGCCGGGAAACTCCCACAGCCCTTGCATGGAACCGTAGCCGCGCTGGACGGCCAATACCTCGTCGCCCGCGTCATCACGTCGAATGATTCCCGCTGCTACATGGACTGTCTTCACACGCACCCGCTTCCCGTTCAATCAACCGCTCAAAATTCTACCGCGCCGGCAAGTTGGCGCCAGGTTCAATCTTGTTGGCGCCGCCTTAAGCAATCCCTAACCAACCTTACAGAACTGCAACCCAGATGTAAGGCAAATCGATGGCTCCCACAACCGCAGGCTGCGACTATAGGGTCAGGAGGTGGTTGTCATGGAGGCAACGAATATGAACCCGTACCGTCGCAACCCGTATGATGTTCAGGAAGAGAAGCAGGGTGTAGGCATGAGCGCGGTCGAGATGGTTCTGTGGCTGCTGGTCATGGCAGTGCTTTCTGTTGTCATGATCTGGCTGCTGTGGACCAACACCCGGTAGCCCGGTTGCCGCAAGCCAACGTGGCGGCGCGTCCCGGGCGCAATTGCCACGGCGCGCCGCCGCTCAGAGTGAAAGGAAGTTCCCTCATGGGAAAACATAGCGCACCGAATCCCCAGGTCGCCGCACCTGTTGCACCCACCGCGCCCGCAACCTTCGCGCATGCCGGCGGCGCCGCGGCCGCCCAGCAGCCCGTGCTCGACGTTCGCCACATCGAGAAGGTCTACGGCTCGCGAAACAACGTGACCCGCGCACTCGCGGACGTATCGTTTACCGTTATGCGCGGCGAGTTCGTGGGCATCATGGGCGCCTCGGGCTCCGGCAAGTCCACGCTGCTCAACTGCGTGTCCACCATCGACGCCGTTACCAGCGGAAACGTGCTGGTCAACGGCGCGGACGTCACGGCTATGAAGTCCGCCAAGCTCACGCGTTTCCGCCGCGAGCAGCTTGGCTTCATCTTCCAGGATTCCAACCTGCTCGACACGCTCACCGCGCGCGAGAACATCGCCCTGCCGCTCACCATCAGCCGCGTGCCGGCGCGCGAGGTCCTCATGCGCGTCGAAGCGGTCGCGCAGCGTCTTTCCATCAAAGAGGTGCTGGACAAGTATCCCTACCAGATGTCCGGCGGCCAGCAGCAGCGCGTCGCCGCGGCGCGCGCCCTCGTGACCGACCCGGCCATCATCATGGCCGACGAGCCCACGGGCGCGCTCGATTCCAAAAACGCGCGCCTGCTCCTCGAGTGCTTCGAGACCATGAACCGCGACTATCAGGCCACGGTCCTCATGGTCACGCACGACAGCTTTGCGGCGAGCTACACGCACCGCGTGCTGTTCATCCGCGATGGCCGCATCTTCACCGAGCTGCGCCGCGGAACCTCGACGCGCCAGGAGTTCTTCGAGCGCATCATGGAGGTCGTGGCGATGATGGGCGGTGAGGGTTCCGATGCTCTTTAAGCTCGCATGGGGCAACGTGCGCCGAGCGGGTCGCGATTACCTCGTCTATCTGCTCACGCTTACGCTTGCCGTCACGGTGTTCTACGCGTTCAACACCATCTCCGTGCAGGTCGACATCGCCGGCGTGGGCGCGCAGAACCCCGGTATGGGCGAGACGCTCGGCGGTATCATCAGCGGCCTTACGGTCTTTCTCGCCTTTGTGATGGGCTTCCTCATGGTGTACGCCAACAACTTCATCATGAAGCGGCGCAAGAAGGAATTCGGCCTCTACCAGGTGCTGGGCATGAGCCGCGGACAGGTCGCCCGCGTCATGACGCTCGAGACCGTGTTCGTATCGCTCGCAGCGCTCGTGCTGGGCGTCGCTCTTGGCCTCGTTCTGTCGCAGCTCATGGTGTTCTTCACGGCGTCGCTCTTCAAAACGCAGATCTCGAACTTCCGATTCTTCATCTCGCCCAGCGCCCTGTTTATGACCGTGGGCTGCCTGGTTGCCATCTTCCTCGTTACGCTCGTGTTCAACCTGCGCGTGGTCGCGCGCGCCAGGGTCATCGACCTCATGAGCGCCGGCCGTCAAAACGAGACCATCAAGGCGCGTAACCCCTGGGTTTCCGCTGCGATCTTTGTGCTCGGCCTCGCGGCGATCATCGTCGCCTACGTGCGGTTGCTGCACGATGGCCTGCCCTACGACGGTCAGCCCGAGGCGATGCAGGCGTTTCTCATCACCACGCTCATTGTGGTCGTGGGCACCATCCTGTTCTTCTTCGGCCTGTCCGGCTTTTTGCTCAAGGCCCTGCAGGGCGCGCGCGGCCTGTACTGGCGCGGCCTCAACATGGTCACGATACGCCAGCTCGCCGCCAAGGTGAACACCGTGAGCTTTTCCATGGCCATCATCGCGATGATCCTGTTTTTGGCCATTACTTCGGTGACCACGGGCATGTCGCTTGCGAGCGTCATGAACTCCACGGTCGAGCGCGGCACACCGGTCGACTACACCACGTCTGTCATGTATTACAGCCAGGCCATTGCGGATGAGTGGAATGCCGATCCCACCATCAGTGGGGGAGAGGGCGGCGTGACGTTTGCCGCGCCCACCGAGCCGGTGGACCTTATGGCCATGAGCGCGAACCAGACGCTCAACGCCGACACGCCCGACGCGCAGCCGTTCGACCTGGCGTCCATCGCTGGCTCGTATGTGCAGGTCGACGCCTACGACTCCACGCCGCGCGGCGCTTCAAAGCCGCTGGTCACTCTCAAGGACCTGTGCGACGCGGTGGATATGCCCCTGCCCGCAGGCACGGAAAGCTCGGATGTCGATTCGCTGGGCTTACAGGTGATTTCTGCGAGCAACTACAACGATTACCTGGCATTTCGCGGCATGGAGACCCTTGATATGCCGGCGGATGGCTACACACTGCTGTCAGACATGGGCGAGACTGTGAACCGCGTGTACGACGCAGTGCTGAAGCAGGGAGTTGAGCTGGACCTGGGCGGCTTTAAGCTGCACCCGGTGCAGGACCACGTGAATGCAGACGCCAGCGTATTCGTCAACTCCATGATGGGCATGAACTCCGGTACCCTCGTGGTGCCCGATGCGGTGCTTGCCGCGCTCGACCTGCCGCCCTATACGAGCTACCTGCTGGTGAACTATGCCGCCGGTGCAAACGACCCCGAGTCCGACGCCTACATTGCCGCTCCCCGCCGCTACAACGACGTGATCGATGCCGCCGGCAACATCGTGGGCGGTTGGGGCGCCGAGGCCACGCGCAGCACAACCTACGAGAGCGTCAACTCCATGAACGGTCTCATCAGCTACCTTGCCATCTACATTGGCTTCGTGCTCGTGGTAGCATGCGCGGCAATTCTCACCATCCAGCAGCTCTCCGGCGTGTCCGACGCCGGCAAGAACTACCGGATTCTCTCCGAGTTGGGCACGTCCACGCGTCAGATTTCGCACTCCGTGCTGTCGCAGCAGACGATCTTCTTCATCTTTCCCGTGGTGGTGGGCATAGCCCACTCGGTGGTGGCGCTTTCGGTCATCGTCGACCTCATCGAGCTGTTCGGCGGGCTCACGATCGCCGGCATGGTGAGCTTCACCGCGCTCATCTTCCTCATCTCGTACGGCGGCTACTTCTGCGTGACCTATCTCATGAGCAAAGGCATCGTGCGCGACGCCATCCGCGCGCGCCACGCAGCTTGAGGCGCTTGACCCGGCAGGCGGCAGATCACCTGCCTGCCGGGCCAAATCAAGCATTCGTATTCGGGAACAGTGCGCCGCTCCAAATGCATAGGAGCGGCGTGGGCAGCGCATGTCGCGACCCACCGAAAGGAGGCCGTATGATTCTCGATTTCGCCGTTTGGGACGCCATCGTGCACAGCGTGACCGACACCTGGCTTCCGCTGGTTGGCTGGCTGGCAGCAATCGCGACCCTATGGCTCATCGCGCGGCTGTGGCGCCGTCCCTAGCGTGCGATCGCGCTGCGCGACGGCAGCCCGGTAAAGATAGGGGATCGGGAGTTTCTACTTGCCGTTTCGTTCACTAACTGGCTTGATTTGCCCGAGTTACCGAACGAAACGACAAGTAGAAACTACCGACCCCCTGTGCGTCTGCGCCATGTTCGTCCAAGCAGCTCCAGGCAAATCGACACATCGCGTCCCTTCGGCAAAGAAGGAGTGAATTATGATCAAGAAGGTATTGATTGTCGTTGCGGTTGCGGCGGCGCTCGTGTTCGCAGGGGGTACGGCATTTGTGAATGCAGTCGTGTGTCCGTACGTCGACCACATGGGTGAGGTTGCTGCCACGGCTCCGCTTTGCGGTGGCACGTACTACCTCCAAGTCGATAACGACCACGTCGACTATGACGTACTGCGCGATTCCGACATGCCATATCGCTACGAGCTTGACGCATACGCAGAAGACGGCGGTGCAACCACAGTGATATTCCAAACGAGCCGTGAGCTGCGCGATGGAGCGTACCTGCGCTTTGAGGCGGCGTTCATGCGTGGGCTCATATCTTGGGAAGAGGTCCAACAAGACGAGCTTCCTTCCGCTGTGGCACAGGCGATGGGGCGGGCGTAGCGGTTGTGCCATGCGGCGCCTCATGCCGGTCCGGTGTCTGCGAGATTATGAGCCCGAGCGCCCCGTGGAAAGCTGGGCGCGCTCGACTCGCTCTTGCCCTGAGCAATCAGGCATATAAAAGCGCCCCGCGCATCGTTGGATGCACGGGGCGCTTCGCCCTTGGGGCAGCAACGCCGCCCGGGGCACTTAGATACCAGAGGATCCTAGATGGACGCTGCGTAGGGACGCATCGGCCAGGACTCGGAAGGGGTCTTCACGCTCTTCGCGGACGATCCCGCCTTCTTCGCTGCCTCCAAAAACGCTTCGTAACTGCGCTTAAGGTTGAGTCGCTGGTCCTTAGAGCGCTTGGGGCGCTTGGTGGCTGCCTGTGCGGGAGCAGTGGTCTTGGTGCTCTTCACGAGGTGAGGGTCCTCTTTTCTCTCGGGTGTGGTGCGCATGGTATCACTCCTGTTCAGCGTTGCCGGCGGCGCGCTTTGGGCGCAAATCCGGCGGTCGGTTTCGTGCGCCATTAGGAATGTACCTCAGGCGTCAATGAATAATCTGAAGAACCCATTAAGGTTGAATTCCCGCGGCGAACGGTCCCTTTTTGACTGGGGACGGTAACAATTGTGGACGAACAAAGGACACTGCATATACCTGCGGGAATAGTGAGAAAGAGCCGCTTGAAGCCCCTGTCGCCGGCTGCAGAATCCTCGCGTCTGTCTTAAGATTTGGCGGTGCGTGCGACGGCGACCAGCGGGTCTATTTCTCCTGTCCCTTTTCGCCCTTCTTGGGCAGGCGTCCGGCACGCTTGAGCGCATCGCGCAAGATCCACTCCACCTGGCCGTTGGCGCTGCGCATCTCGTCGTCGGCCCAGCGCTGAACGGCCTCCCAAATGGCGGGATCGATGCGAAGCGGATACTGTTTGCGTGCCATGCGGACACCTACTTTGACGTGCGAAATGGGAAAAGAGTGCCTGTCCCTATTTTCCCGGGGTTAGTAGAGGGAGCTGGTGTTGAGTACCGGGTGCGCCTCAGATTCGCCGCACAGCACAACCATGAGGTTGCTGGCCATCTGCGCCTTGCGCTCCTCGTCGAGCTCGATGGTGCCGCCGTCGGCGAGCTCCTTCACGGCCATGTCGACCATCGATACGGCGCCCTCAACGATCTTCTTGCGCGCGGCGATGACGGCTTCGGCCTGCTGGCGACGGAGCATCGCCTGGGCGATCTCGGACGCGTAGGCCAGGTGCGTGAGGCGTGCGTCGTCCACAGTCACACCGGCAGGGGCCAGGCGCTGGGTCAACTCGCGCTTCAGGGCTTCCGAGACCTCCTCGATGTTGGAGCGCAGCGTGATGGCGCTCGCGTCATCGGAGTTGTCCTCCAGGTGGTCGTAGGCGTACACGCTCGCCACGTGGCGCAGCGCCGTCTCGGCCTGGGTGGCCACGAACTGCTCGTAGTTGTCCACGTCAAACAGCGCCTTGGCGGTGTCTTCCACATGCCACACCACGACGTTGGCGATCTCGATGGGGTTGCCCATCTTGTCGTTCACCTTCAGAATCTCGCCGTTCAGGGTGCGGGCGCGCACGCTCACCTTGGTCGACAGGTTGTTAGATGCCTTCGCAGCGACGCTGATTTGCTTGCCGAGCGACAGGCTCGACTTGGAGAGCACCTCGGCGGTGGCATCCTCGGCAGAAGCATTGGAACCCATCGAGCGGCTGTAGAACGGGTTGGCCCAGCGGAAGCCGCCGTCGCGCACCGTGCCCTTGTAGTCACCGAACAGGATGCACACGCGCGCCTGGCCGGGCTGCAGGGTAAAGAAGCCGCTGACGGGAATCCAAATCAGGCAGAACGCGGCGATGCTGAGCCCCAGGCCCCAGCCGTGCAGCGGGTTGACGGGAACGCCGGCGTCCTCGGCCCCGGCAAGCCCCACGACGCTCAGGATGAAGACGGCGATGATGGCCGCGAATGCCACGCAGACAACGGCGAGCATCCCCCAACCGGACTTGGCCTTAATCTGCTTTTCCACGCTCATTGAAGTTCCTTTCGTTGCGCGTCCGCGTTTGCGTGACAGCCCGGACGCTGCCCTGCATTGCCTCGGGGAAGGGCAGGCCCCGACGAGCGCCGTTCTCGGTCTCGTTGATTACATTGTGATATCACATTGGTATCCCGTCAAGAGGGAAGGGGTGTCTTCGGTGAACGGTAGCGGGCGAGGTGCAGCGCACATGCGCTGGAGCGAAAAGAAACGGCATACTATGCATCAAAAGTGAATTGTCTTCAAAAAATAGCAGGACCAGCGGTATATCAATTTGGCCGTTATGCAAAAAATCGCATTATCAACGGTGAATATACTTCATACCATTTGCCTCAACGATAGGCCGAAGATACCGACCACTGACCTTGTTCAGACGGTTTGCGCACATGGTATTGGGTACCATGACACGTATACAAAGCAACATGCAGGGGGACGCACAATGGTGGGAATCGTATTGGTCTCGCATTCACGAGCCTTGGTTGAGGCATTGCGTGACTATACCAGGGTTATTGCGCCTCGCGCAGCGGTTGCTGTGGCGGGCGGCATGCCCAATGGAGAATTTGGAACTAGCTACGGTAGCGTGTATCGCGCCATCAGCGAGGTCAACAACCCCGATGGCGTAGTCGTCCTCATGGACATGGGTGCCGCTGCCATGGTGGTCAAGATGGTGCTGGGCGACATGAGCGACCCGCGGGTTTGTGTGGCCGACTGCCCCTTCGTCGAGGGCGCGGTCGAGGCGACCGTGCAAGCCCAGGCGGGCATCGATCGCGATTCGATTATCCAGTCGCTCAAGTCCCTGTCGCAACTGCGCAAGTTCTAAAGCTGCTGCTTGGCAGCGCATTGACGCCGCGGGTGCGGAGTTTCACGCTTTCGTGCTATAAACCCACCAATCTTGTGAAGAAATAATGGCGCATGCCCGCCCGTGTTGATAGGAAGCTCCTATGGGTATGCCAAGGATGTCGAGAAAATATACATGCCTAGGTAGCATTTAGCACAGCGGAGAAACTCAAAGAGTTAAACATTTCTAACAATAACAGGCACCGTGTATGTTATCCTCGGCTTACATTTGGCGGACCAAGGGAAACGCGCACTGATTACACGCATTTCCGCTGGATGCAGGCTATGCCTTGACTCGGAATCTGCACATCCGCATCCATTTCCGCCAAATCCAGCTCACCTTGCGCGGGCGCCCCGTCGTCCCGCGCGCGAACCGCGAGGAGCGTGGTCAGGCAATGCAAAAGGCATGGGAAGGCTTCACAGGAGGCATCTGGGAAGGCGAGGTGGATGTCCGGGACTTCATCCAGCACAACTACACGCCCTACGAAGGGGACGAATCGTTCCTGGTAGGGCCCACCGAGCGCACCACGAAACTGTGGGGCGAGGTGCTGAACCTGCTGGAGGAGGAGCGCGCCAAGGGCGGTGCCCTCGACATCGAGACCAAGGTCGTGACCGGTATTACGGCGTATCCCGCTGGCTACATCGTGGCCGATCATCCCGAGCTCGAGACCATCGTGGGCCTGCAAACGGACAAGCCGCTCAAGCGCGCCCTGCACGTCAACGGCGGCATCCGCATCGCGTGCCAGGCAGCCGAGCAGCACGGCTACCAAATCGACCCCACCATCATCGACATCTACACCAACAAGCGTAAAACGCACAACCAGGGCGTATTCGACGTGTACAAGCCCGAGATGCGCGCCTGCCGCTCCGCGCATATCATCACCGGCCTGCCCGACGGCTATGGCCGCGGTCGCATCATTGGCGACTACCGCCGCGTGGCGCTCTATGGCCTGGACTTCCTTATCCGCGACAAAGAGGCCCAAAAGGCCGCAACGCCGCACACCATGACCGAGGCGGTCATTCGCGACCGCGAGGAGCTTGCCGAGCAAATTCGCGCGCTGCACCAGCTCAAGCAGCTCGGCAGCATCTACGGTTTCGACATCTCGCGCCCGGCCGAGAACACGCAGGAGGCCATCCAGTGGATGTACTTTGCGTACCTCGCCGCGGTGAAGGACCAAAACGGTGCCGCTATGTCCATCGGCCGCACCTCGACGTTCATCGACATCTACGCCGAGCGCGACCTGGCGCGCGGCACGTTCACCGAGGAGCAGATCCAGGAGTTCGTCGACCACTTCATCATGAAGCTGCGCATGGTCAAGTTCGCCCGCACGCCCGAATACCAAAACCTGTTCTCGGGCGACCCGCAGTGGGTGACCGAGTCCATCGGCGGCATGGGCGTCGACGGCCGCACGCTCGTCACCAAGATGAGCTTCCGCTACCTGCACACCCTCGAGAACATGGGCACCTCGCCGGAGCCCAATCTTACGGTGCTGTGGAGCACGCGTCTGCCGCAGGCGTTCAAGGAGTTCTGCGCCAAGACCTCCATCGCAAGCTCGTCTATCCAGTACGAAAACGACGACGTCATGCGCGTCTACCACGGCGATGACTACGCCATCGCATGCTGCGTGAGCTCCATGCGCGTGGGAAAGGAGATGCAGTTCTTCGGGGCGCGCGCCAACCTGGCCAAGTGCCTGCTGTACGCGCTGAACGGCGGTGTCGACGAGGTGTCGAAGAAGCAGGTCGGTCCTGCGTACCGCCCGGTCGAGGGCGACACACTCGACTACGATGACGTCGTTGCCAAGTACAAGAACATGATGCGCTGGTTGGCCGGCGTGTATGTGAACACGCTGAACATCATCCATTACATGCACGATAAGTACTGCTACGAGGCCATTCAGATGGCGCTGCACGACCACCATGTGCACCGTTGGTTCGCGACAGGCATCGCCGGTCTGTCTGTCGTGGCCGACTCGCTGTCTGCCATCAAGTACGCGAAGGTGCACCCGATTCGCGACGAGGACGGCGTGATCGTCGACTTTGAGATCGAGGGCGACTTCCCCAAGTACGGTAACGATGACGACCGCGTGGACCAGATCGCCCACGATGTGGTTCACGAGTTCATGGAGTTCGTGCGCCGCAACGATACGTATCGCAACGCGGTGCCCACGACCTCGGTGCTTACCATCACGTCGAACGTGGTGTACGGCAAAAAGACCGGCGCCACCCCCGACGGCCGCGCCGCGGGCGTGCCGTTTGCGCCGGGCGCCAACCCCATGCACCAGCGCGATTCTCACGGTGCGATCGCGAGCCTGTCCAGCGTGGCCAAGCTGCCGTTCCGCGATGCACAGGATGGCATCTCCAACACGTTCTCCATCATCCCGGGTGCGCTCGGCAAGGAGGATCAGGTGTTCTTCGGCGATCTCGATTTGGGCGACATTGAGTTCGAGAATCCTGTTCCCACCTGCGACGCGTGCAACTAACGGGCTTTGCTTTCAGTAACGGCGCTGGCGGAGTGCCGGCGCCGTCCGATCAACAAGGAGTTATTCATGAAGGTTTCTGACGTTTCCCAAAACCAGGCCGATAACCTGGTCAGCATGCTCGACGCCTATGCCGAGAAGGGTGGCCACCACCTGAACGTCAACGTGTTCAACCGCGACACGCTGCTCGACGCGCAGGCGCATCCCGAAAAGTATCCGCAGCTCACCGTGCGTGTATCCGGTTACGCTGTGAACTTCCATAACCTCACGAAGGAGCAGCAGGACGAGGTCATCTCGCGCACCTTCCACGAGGGCATGTAGGCACCGTACCGTGTCTTCGGGCGGGTGCGAACCCGCCCGAAGACAAAAACGCGAGTTTTGGTCATGTGCATACGGCTTCGGGCGTGTTCGGAGAGGTGGTCGACTCGTCTGATTCGGCGTTTTGCCTGATAGATTATGCTCGTTCGACTATAAAGAATACGATACTAAAAAGGTCGCCTTAGCCAAAACTCGCTTTTTTGTCTAGCTCACTTGCCGTGTTGGACGGACTGCTGAAATTCTATGCATGCATTGCAGCGTTTGCCGAGGATTGCTGAATGGAATATGCAGGTTTGCCTTTGGGCGCCCATGCGCGACCGGGTATCATGGCGGTAGTGCGGGCGCCGCCCGCGTGCGAGATGCCAGGAAAGGGGCCGGCTACCATGGATTCCGTTCGTTTTGCAGTGGTGGGTACCAGCGCAATCGCCGACAGCATGATCGAGACGCTGCGCGCCGACGAGGGCGCCACGTATGTGGGCAGTATGTCGCGCTCCGCTGAACGCGCTGCAAGCACGACTGAGCGCTGGGGCGGAACGCGGTCATTTACCAGCGTCGATGAGATCTGCGCCTGCAACGAGGTCGATGCAGTTTACATCGCGAGTCCCAATGCCTTTCACGTTGATCAAGCCCTCGCCTGTATTCGCGCAGGTAAGCACGTCCTGGTTGAAAAGCCGATTGCGCCGAATGCCGTCCAGGCTCGCATGCTGTTCGAAGCGGGCCGCGAGCACGGCGTGGTCGTCATGGAAGCCATGCGGTCGGTGCACGATCCAGGTATGGACGTCATCGCGCGCGCGATGGAGCGTATCGGCCGTGTGCGGCGGGCGAGCCTTCGCTTCGGCAAGTATTCCTCCCGCTACGACGAGGTGCTTGCCGGACGTCAGACCAACATCTTCGATGCGCGCATGGCAAGCGGATCGTTGATGGATATCGGCGTGTATTGCGTCGAGGCCATGGTGTATCTGTTCGGCGCGCCCGACGTGGTCCTGTGCGGTTCGGTGCCCATTTCGACGCCCATGACTGCGGAAACCGGCGGGCTTATCGACGGCGTCGGGACTATCGTGGCGTGCTATGCAGACAAGGTTGTCGAGCTCGCGTATTCCAAGATCTCCACGGACCTGTTGCCCTGCCAAATCGAGGGAGAGCTGGGAACCATCACCTACGGCGGCGCTTCCATCCCGGACCACGGCACCCTGTGGTTACGCGGAGTCGCCGCAACGACTGCGGGCTACTCTGCCGCGCAGGGCGAGAACGACGTGACAGAAGAGCTGGTATTCGAACCCTGCGCCAACAACATGTGCTATGAGGTGCGCGATTTCGTAGATATCGTTCACGGCGGGGGAGATGCCACTCGCTATCGCGACATCACACTCGCATCGCTCGACATCATGGACGAAGCGCGCCGTCAGGCGGGCATCGTGTTCCCTGCGGACGAGCAAGCAAACTAGCGTTTCCCAAGATAGACGCCACAACCAGGTCGCGCCCGCGCACGGAGGGCGCGGGGCACACATGCGCCCGTCGTATACGAAAGAAGGCCATCATGGCTCGCAAAACGTTTGAATCTGCCGGCGAGGCGCCGCAGTCGCGCTATGCACTCGGCCGTATCCATTCCGTCGAGAGCATGGGTACGGTTGACGGTCCGGGCGTTCGCTTCGTGGTGTTTACCCAGGGTTGCCCCATGCGCTGCCTGTTCTGCCACAACCCCGATACCTGGGACGCAAGTTCGCACGCAGGCGCGCTCGTGTCGGTTGAGCAGCTGATCGACGAGTTCGAGAGCAACCGCCCGTTCTACCGCTCCGGCGGGATCACCGTATCGGGTGGGGAGCCGCTTTTGCAGCCAGGCTTTCTGGCCGACCTGTTCGCTGCGATGCACGACCGACCTGCCGGGCGTGTCCACACATGCCTCGATAGCTGCGGCTACGCGTTCGACCCGGCGCATCCGGAGCGCACGGCGCGTGTGTTGGACGAAACGGATCTGGTGCTGCTCGATATCAAGCACGCGGACCCGGATGGCCACAAGCGCCTGACCGGGCGCGACCCCGCGCGCATTCTCGCCTTTGGCGATGAGCTCGCCCGCCGCGGCATCAAGACCGTGATTCGCCACGTTATCGTGCCAGGCTATACCGATACCCAGGAGGAATGCGAAGCGCTCGGACGGCTCATCGCGCCGTGGCGCAACGTGGTCGGCCTCGAGCTTTTGCCCTACCACACCATGGGCGTCGCAAAATACGAGCAGCTGGGAATCGCCTATCCGCTCGCCGGCGTGGAGCCCATGGATAAGGCGCGCATTCCGGAGCTGCGCGAGGCCGTGCTGCGCGGCATGCGGGCCGCGCGTCAAGCGTAAAGCCGGGGCGGGCAGCGCGCCCGTTACACGAAAAAGCGGCGCCGCGCGCAGATGCGCACGGTGCCGCTTCGTCTCACGCGAGGAGCGTCGCAGCTACTTCGCACCCTTCAGGTCCTTCAGGTACTTCGCGATGAAGTTCACCAGCGACGGTGCGTCGTTGATGTTGATGAACGGCGGCAGCAGGTGTGCCGTTCCGTCGGCTTCCGCCAGCTTGGTTGCGCGGGCGCGGAAATCGCGCTCGACGACGTCGTTGCAGGCAATGGCCAGCGTGTTGTCGTCAATGAGGTCGAAGGACGTGTCGCCGCGCAGCCGGTCGACGCCGGAGCGCGTGACCACGATGTTGGGCAGCCCAGCGGTCTTGTAGCCCTCGACGATCACGACGTCGACGTCGGTGTAGCGCGCGAGCAGGTCCGTGACGCTGACCTCCTGCGCACCCGTGTCGGCATATTCGGCAAACTTGTTGGGCGCGATGAGCCCCACGTGCCGGCTGCCCGCCTGCGCATGACGCCAGGAGTCTTTGCCCAGCTGGTCGATATCAAAGCCCTTGTGTCCATGGTGCTTGATGGTGCCCACGCGCAGTCCGCGCTTGGTGAGGCGGGTGATGACCTTCTCCACCAGCGTGGTCTTGCCGGAATTCTGGTAGCCGATGAACGCGATGGCGGGCGCGGGCGCACCGCTGCCGGGGCCTCCGGGAAGGGCGGAGGCGGGCTCGGCCGGGACGGGCTCGGGCTCGGCGGTGGCATCTGCAGCCTCTTCCGCCCCGCGTTCCCACACGCCCGAGCGGCCGCCCTCTTTGCGCAGCAGGCGCACATCGACGATCTCCATGCCGCGGTCGACAGCCTTGCACATGTCGTAGATGGTGAGGCAGGCGACCGACGCCGCGGTGAGCGCCTCCATCTCGATGCCGGTCACGCCGGTCACGCCCAACGTCGCTGTCACGCGGAAACCCACGCGCCCGTCGTTACGCGCGCCGGTGCCCGTGGCGGGGATGGCCTCGATGTCCACCTTGCTTTTGGTGATCATGAGCGGGTGGCACATGGGGATGAGCTCGCTCGTGCGCTTGGAGGCCATGATGCCCGCCACGCGCGCACACGCCAGCACGTCGCCCTTCTTTGCACGATCTTCCAGCACCATCGCCTGCGTTTCGGGGTGCATGAGGATGCTTCCTTCGGCGATGGCGAGGCGCTTGGTTACGTTTTTGTCCGACACGTCGACCATGCGCACGTCGCCCTGTTCATCGACATGGGTGAGGGTGTCGCGGTACGCGTCGCGCGGGGTGTCGGCCGGGTCGGGGAAGGCGAGTGTCTCTTTTCCCGCTGTGTCTTCTGCGGCGGGTACGTTCGCTTCCGCCGTGGGTTCGTTCGCGGCAGACTCCTCGACAGTCTTGGCAACGACCTCGACGGGCTGCTCAACAGCCTGTTCAACGGCCGGTTTTGCTGCGGGTTTTCTCGTTGTCCGTCGTGCCATGGAAATCAGCCTCCAATTTGCGACATGAAACGCGCTGTTCCGTCGGTGGTGTCGTGTTCTTCCGGTTTGTGCGCGATGGCGGAGCGATAGATCTCGAGCACGCGCGCGTCGTCGCCCGCGCGCAGCGCCTCGCGCACCGGGTACTCGTCGTCGCTGAACAAGCAGGGGCGGATAGTGCCGTCCGCGGTGAGGCGCAGGCGGTTGCAGCGCGAGCAGAAGTGGTTGGACATGGCAGATATGAAGCCCACCGTGCCCTTGGCCTGCGCAAAGCGCCAGTACTGCGCCGGGCCCGCGCCGGACGGGCCGCCGTCTGCGACAGGCAGCAGCGGGCCGATGCCCGCGGTCTCGCCCGCGGCGGATATCTGTGCACGCAGCTCATCCGACGGCACGATATCGCTCGCGTCCCAAGCTTCGGGATGCAGTTCGGGCGCGCTGCCGGACACGCCGGGCGGGCAGTGCGGCTCGTTTTTGCACGCGCCGATGGTCTCTTCGTTGCCAATGGGCATGTATTCGATGAAGCGCACGTGCACAGGGCGGTCCACCGAAAGCCGGGCCAGGCCGAAGGTGTCTTGCTGCAACCGGCGAACGACCACCGTGTTCACCTTGACCGGGTCGAACCCGTATTCAAGCGCCGCATCGATGCCGGCGAGCGCCTGCTCGAGCCGTCCCAGCCGCGTGATGCGCGAAAACTGCTCGGCATCGAGCGTATCCAGCGAGATGTTGACGCGGTCAAGGCCGGCTTCGCACAGGTCGGCGGCCATGTGCGGCAGCAGCGCGCCGTTGGTGGTGAGCGAGATGTCCTCGATGCCCGGAATGGCGCGAAGCGCGGCGACGAGCGGTACGATACGGTGCGACACGAGCGGCTCTCCGCCGGTGAGGCGCACGCGGCTAATGCCTTCGTTGGCAACGAGGCGCACGAAGCGCGCGATCTCCTCCGCGGTGAGCAGCTCATCGTGGCCGCGCGCGGCCACGCCCTCTTCCGGCATGCAGTACACGCAGCGGTAGTTGCACTTGTCCGTTACGGAAATGCGCAGGTAGGTTATGCTGCGGCCAAAGCCGTCATGAAGATCGTGGACTGCCAAGGTGCGCTGGCCTTTCGCGTCGAATGATAGTCATTCAAGAATAACACCGATTGCGCGGCGGTCCTTCTGTGGCCGCTACGTCAAGACGCCCTGAAATGCGTTTGCTCGCAACATCGCTTCGCCCGGTTACCGCTCATCGGTTCCTTTGAGAGGGCTTGCTGCTCTCCCGGCAGAATTCTTTGGTCGAGTTGCAGGTTTTTACAACTTGTTGACCCGTCGATCATGGTGTCCCGAAAAAGGGCATCTGACGAGCCATACATCGACATGACGACCTGCGAAAACAACGATTGCGAAGGTGCGAAATATGCCAATCTTCCGGGGGTCGAAATCAAGGAGTCAACAAGTCGTAAAAACCTGCAGAATATGGGGTCTTATCTGCCGCACAGCAAGATGCCCCCGCGCGCAATCAAGTAACCAAGAGAATGAAGCATTTCTGCATATATATGTCGCAAATCAGATGATTGCTAACACTATACAAAAGAACTATTATTCAACTATGAAGTATATTCTTTCACATACTGCAGCAATTGTTTGGTACATGCGCCATGAGTCCCCACGTGCGCGGGGAGACCGTACGAGTCGTGCATCGGTCACTGGGTCATCGGTTCCCAACGCAGCCTCTGTTGCGCGTCTTCAGTGGTTCCTGGATTTAGAGGGTGTTCCGCTCGACGTATTGGTCGACGACCAGCGCTTTTGCCGTTGCACCAAGAGCTTGCGCGTTCATCTTTGCACGCTGGAGCTGCCCGAAGGCTCACTTATTGCCATTACGAGTCCTTGGAGCGATATCCCGCTTTACGTCGTGTGCCCCGAGCTTGCATATTTGCAAGTGGTCCATCGTTCAGAGCTTCCGACAGCCGTGTATGCCGGTATGGCCTTGTGCTCGGATTATCGTATCGACTTAAACGCGGACGGCGGAGTCGTCCAGCGCGCGCGAACGGACAGACGGCCGACGACACTTGCGAGCATCGCTCGGTATCTCGACCGTGCCAAGGGATTGACGGCAGTTAGGCCTGCGCGGACGGCTTTGCAATACGTGCGAGAGCATTCGCGCTCGCCCAAGGAATCCGGTCTTGCCATGTTCTACGGCTTGCCTTGTCATTACGGCGGAGCTGGCCTCGGGGATGTCACGCTCAATCCCCGTATTGATATCTATGCGGGCAAGAATCGCTTTGGAGAGATCCAGACTGAGGCTCGATACCCGGACATTCTTATCACTGCCTATGCAAAGGGAGTCCGGTATGACGTTGCGTTCGATTACGATGCGGACTCGACGCACAAGGGGCAGAGCAAGGCGACAAAGGATCGTCGTCGTGCGAACGCAATTGCAACGGTGAGAAGTTTGATCCACTTTACGCTGGCGACCGATGACATTTCGGATTTCGATTATCTGGTTCTTATGGGCGAGCGAGCTCGAAGAGCGCTTAAGCAGCGTCCAAGACCTTTACTCGATGTGCCACGAGAAAGCGCACGGGGTAGAGAACTTCTGAGGCAGTATAACGACAGGCGGTTTGACCTGTTCGTTTCGTATGTTCAAGGGCTTCGCGATTTTTGATGGATGGGCAGCAGGTGCCTTTCCCGTATCCGCCGGCGTTTGTTCGGCGTCAGCGGCAGAGGGGCGGTCGAATATTGCAGGTTTTTGCGACTTGTGGACTCCTGAGTTTCGACGCTTGCGAAGCGGCCATATTTCGTGAGGTTTCGCGTGTTGTTTGCCCAGCTTTGCAAGAGCTTTCGGATGGCGTTTTGTGCCCGCCTGCCGAGTACCCAGATTTCGGAGTCTAAAAGTTGTAAAAACCTGCAAAACCTGACCGGCGGTTTGCCGGAGTGCTGTAAAGGGGGCGCCGAGCTCTGATATGGGATGCATCGCCGCTACAAAAGCGATGCAGGGATGGCATTCGATATGGTGCGCCTGTACGGACGTGCTATGCTGCAGCTCGAATGCAGCGAAGGGCGTGCTGCCAAAGCGAAGTCGCAGTGCCGAAAGGGGACATCATGGACAAAATCGCAAGCTTCACTGTCGACCACCTGACGCTCATGCCCGGCGTGTACGTGTCGCGCGTCGACCGCGATCCCGCGACCGGCGCCGTGGTCACCACGTTCGACCTGCGCCTGACCGCGCCCAACCGCGAGCCGGTGATGAACACGGCTGAGTGCCACACCATCGAGCACCTGGGCGCGACGTTTCTGCGCAACCACCCCGTGTGGGCGCCGCGCGTGGTGTACTTTGGCCCCATGGGTTGCCGCACAGGCTTTTACCTCGTGGTATTCGGTGAGGTGACCTCGGCAGAGATTTTGCCGCTCGTGCGCGAGCTGTTCGCGTTCGTGCGCGATTTCGAGGGCGAGATTCCCGGTGCGCGTCCCGAGGAATGCGGCAACTACCTGGACCAGAACCTGCCGATGGCGCAGTGGCTGGCCGAGCGCTACCTCACGCGCGACCTCGCTCAGGCGGATGAAACGCGCCTTTCGTACCAGTAGCGCGAGGGTACGCACGCTCGCGTCGCGTTATTCCGCTGGTACAGGCAGGTGCGTGTAGGGGAGCGCACGCTTAACGAAGGCGGAGCAGGCATCGTAGTCCGCAGCGAAGACGCAGCTGAACAGGATGTCGAGCACGAACTGCACGGAGATGTGGCTCGCGAACTGCGTGATGCGCTCCTGCAGATGCTCGCGGTCGCTCACCAGCAGGTAGGCGTCGAGCCCCGGATGGCGGCGTCGCGCGGCCGCCGTGCCGATGTAGACGATGGGCACGTGGCGCTCGGTGAGCAGCGCGAGCTTGCGGTTGATGTCGGGCGCAAGCCCGGAATACGAGATGAACACCGCCGCGTCCTGCTCGTCGAGGGCAAGCGCGCTGCGATACTGGCGCTCCACATCCTGGTGGCAAAAGGCATCGCGTCCCACGGACAGTAGGCGATCGCAAAACATCTGCGCTGGGTGCAGGTTATGCGATTGCGTGTAGATGCCAATGTGCCGCGCGCGTCCCAGCAAGCGCGTTGCGTGCTCGAGCATCTCGATATCAAGAGCCTCACAGGTATCGCGCACGGTCGCCTCGTACACCGAGCGCATTTGCGGCACGATGCGCGCAGCGGGTTCCTTGGGACCGAAGGGGAAGTTGATGTCTACCTCGGGGTTGCGGTCGCCTTGTGCCACGGAGCGCGCGACTTCGATCTTGAGTTCCTTGAACCCTTCAAGGCCGATCTTTTTGCAAAAGCGGTGCACGCTGGCGATTGACACGTTGGCGGCACGGGCGAACTCCTTGATGGATATGGACTGCAGCCGGTCGCCCATTCCCAGCACGACTTGCGCCATCTGCGACTCGGTGGGGGTGAGGTTGCGCGCGCTGTCGATGCGCCTGCGAATGTCCATGCCACCACTCCTCTCAAAAGGTATCAAAACGTATCATACACCGGCGTGACCTGTGGGCCGGTGGGCGAAAAGAAGTATCGGAATCGACGCATGCTCTTGAGCGCCCCGCGCGCACGGGGCATACTCGAACCATAGGGACGCGACCCGCCGGCCGGTCGAGCGGAAGGGCCGGGAGCGCGGTCGCACGCGAGAAAGGATGAGCTCATGGCATTTCCCGACGGCTTCCTGTGGGGCGGCGCGACCGCGGCCAACCAGTGCGAGGGCGCATACAACGAGGGCGGGCGCGGCCTTGCCAACGTCGACGTAATCCCGCACGGCGAGGCGCGCGGGGCCGTCATGGCCGGCGAGCGCAAGATGCTCGACTTCGAGGACGGCTTCTACTATCCCGCGCAGCAGGCCATCGACATGTACCACCACTACAAGGAGGACATCGCCCTGTTCGCCGAGATGGGCTTCAAGACCTACCGTCTTTCCATCGGCTGGAGCCGCATCTTCCCCAACGGCGACGAGACCGAGCCCAACGAGGAGGGCCTGGCCTTCTATGAGGACCTGTTCCGCGAGTGCAAGAAGCACGGCATCGAGCCGCTCGTGACCATCACGCACTTCGACTGCCCCATCCACCTCATCAAGGAGTACGGCGGCTGGCGCAACCGCAAGCTCATCGACTTCTACAAGAACCTCGTGACGGTGCTGTTCACCCGCTACAAAGGCCTGGTGAAGTACTGGCTCACCTTCAACGAGATCAACATGATCCTGCACCTGCCGTTCATGGGCGCGGGCCTGGTGTTCGAGGAGGGCGAGGACCGCGAGGCCGTAGAGTACCAGGCCGCGCACAACGAGCTCGTGGCGAGCGCCTGGGCCACCAAGATCGCGCACGAGATCGACCCGGACATGATGATTGGCTGCATGTTGGCCGCCGGCAGCTACTACCCCTATAGCTGCGACCCCGCCGACGTGCGCGATGCGCAGATCAAGAACCAGGAGAACTACTTCTTCGTGGACGTGCAGAGCCGCGGCTACTACCCGGCCTACGCCAAGAAGTTCCTGGAGCGCCGCGGCATCGACGTCGGGATGACCGCCGAGGACGAGAAGGTCATGGCCGAGAACACTGTGGACTTCATCTCGTTCAGCTACTACTCCACCCGCTGCACCGCCGCCAACCCGCCTGAGGGCGGCGAGGGCCAGGGCAACGTCTTCAAGGGTGTGGAGAATCCCTACCTGGCCAAGAGCCAGTGGGGCTGGGCCATCGACCCGCTGGGCTTCCGCATCACCATCAACGACCTGTACGACCGCTACCAGAAGCCGCTGTTCGTGGTGGAGAACGGCCTGGGCGCGAAGGACGAGGTCAACGCGGACGGCACCATCGATGACGACTACCGCATCGACTTCCTGCGCCAGCACATCGAGGCCATGCGCGACGCCATCACCGAGGACGGCGTCGAGATGCTCGGCTACACCACCTGGGGCCCCATCGACCTGGTGAGCGCCAGCACCGGCGAGATGTCCAAGCGCTACGGCTTTATCTACGTCGACCGCGACGATGCCGGTAACGGCACCCTCGCGCGCAGCCGCAAGAAGAGCTTCGACTGGTACAAGAAGGTCATCGCTTCGAACGGCGAGGACCTGGCCTAAAGGTTAACGAACCTGATCGGTTCCCCGTAGCACCCGACCTTCGCCTTCAATCATCGCTCGCCGCACACAAGGCGTGCTCGCTCCTCTTTCAGGCGAATCTCGGGCACTACGGGGAACCGTCTCCGTTGTCGTTTCTCAACCCGACCGGCCGGACTGAGGCGCCGCACCTTGCCGTTCAAGCCTTCGGGCGCCGCACGCTAGGCGTGCGCCCTCGGCTTTCGCGGCAATCTGCGGCACCTCAGCCGGCCGTTTCCTTTGTTGGCCTCTCTGGGGACGGGGGTAGGAGAGGACAGTTTGGCCTCTTTTGGGACAGGTCTCGCCCCGAAAACCAAAAGTGGACGCACTTCTCCTCAGGGGAGAAGTGCGTCGTTGTAGCCCGCCCCCTTTTGGTGAATTGCCGTTCGCGGACAAAAAACTACCGTTCGCACGGTGGGGGGCGCGACAGTTTCTTCACAAGTTCGTATCTTTTTATTCGCGCAAAGTTGTTACTCCCCGGAGGCATTATTTGCGTGCCAGTCCGACCGCACTCGCAGCCGGACGCTATGCACGCAAGGCTGGCCCCAGGGAGTTTTTTCATGCTCATCGTCAAGAAGATCAACAACAACGTCGCGCTCGCTCAGGCAGCTGACGGCACCGACCTTGTTGTCTTCGGCAAGGGTATCGGATTCCCTGCCACCCCCTACGAGCTCGAGGACACATCCGCCATCCAGACGGTGTTCCACCATGTGGACAACGAGGCTCTTACTGCGGTTACGTCCATCAAGCCCGAGGTCATGGCTTCTGCCGTGGAAATCGCCGGCCTTGCCGCAGAATCCCTCGATTGCGAGCTTAATCGCAATCTTTTCCTCACCTTGGCCGATCACCTGCAGTTCGCTATCGAGCGCATCGAGGACGGGATCTTCATCGAAAACCCGCTCACCGCGACGGTCCAGGCGATCTACCCCAAGGAATTCGAAGTCGGCGAGAAAAGCATCGCCATCGTGCACGAGCACTGCGACATCGAGCTGCCGCCCACCGAGGCTTGCTCGATCGCCATGCATATCGTCACGGCCGAGGCGGGCACCGAGTTCGACAACGACCTGCACGATTTCCAAAAGACCATGCGCTCGATCGACGAGGTCACCGACATCGTCGAGGAGTGCCTAGGCATCGAGATCGACCGCGCGTCGTACAACTACAACCGCTTCGCCATCCATCTGCGCTACCTCATCAAGCGCCTATCGACCGGCGAGGCCGTCTCGTCGCAGAACAAGGGCCTGTTCGCCCGCGTTGCGAGCGACTTCCCCGAGGTCAGCGCCTGCACGGACTACGTGTGCGACTACCTCAAGGAGCGCTACGGCCGCACCTGTGGCAACGAGGAGCGCCTCTATCTCATGATGTACCTCAACCGGTTCCTCGTGACCCGGTAGGTAATAGGCGCGTCCAGGGCCCGGATGCGCCGCCCATGCATTGTTGGATTATTGGAAGGAGAGACTGTGGCTAAGGATTACACACAGCTTTGCCAGGACATTCTTGTGAATGTCGGCGGCAAGGAGAACATCAACGGCCTGACGCACTGCATCACGCGCCTGCGCTTCAAGCTGAAGGATGACACCAAGGCCAATACCGAGGTCATCGAGAAGCTCCCCGGCGTCATCAAGGTCATGAACGCCAACGGCCAGTACCACGTCGTCGTGGGCAATAAGGTCGAGGACGTCTACGAGCAGTTCATCAAGGTCTCCGGCGTCGCCGCGGGCGGTGCCGTCGAGGTCGACGAGGCTGAGGGCCCCAAGACCCCCGCTGCCATCGCCATCGACCTGATCTCGGGCATCTTCGCCCCCATCCTCGGCCCGTTCAGCGCCGCCGGTATCATGAAGGGCATTCTCGCCTGCATTACGCAGTTCTATCCCGAGTTTGCCAACGACGGTGCCTACACGGTGCTCTACACCATCGCTGATGGCCTGTTCTACTTCCTGCCCGTGATGCTCGCCATCACCGCGGCCCGCAAGTTCAAGATGAACGAGTTCACCGCGCTCGGCATCGGCGTCGCCCTCGTGTACCCCACCATGGTCGCTCTGACCGGCGGCGAGATTCTCGGCAGCGTCGACCTTGGCTTCTTCGGTACCTTCTCCTGGTATGCGACGTTCCTGGGAATCCCCATCATCATGCCGGCGTCCGGCTACACCAGCTCGGTCATCCCCGTGCTGCTCATGGTGTGGTTCGGCTCCGTTATTGAGCATTGGACCAAGAAGTGGATGCCCAACTCCGTGAAGATGTTCTTCACGCCGCTGCTGGTCATGACGCTTTCCGTCGTCCTCGGCTACCTCATCATCGGCCCCGTCGCCACGCTCATCACCAACATCCTGAGCTCCATCTTCCAGCTCATCTTCGGTCTGCCTGTCGTCGGTTCCATCGTCGGCTCCGTCGTCGTCGGCGCCTTCTGGATGTGCCTCGTCATCTTCGGTTTCCACTGGTCGCTCGTGCCCATCGGCATCGTGAACCTCACCACCCTTGGCCACGACTTCATCCTGGCCTCCATGATCGGTCACTCCTTCGCTCTGGGTGCGGCCCTGTTTGCCATGTACCTCAAGAACAAGGATGAGAACTTCCGCGAAATCTGCCTGCCCGCGATGATCTCGGCGTTCTTCTTCGGTGTCACCGAGCCCGCTATCTACGGTATCGCCCTGCCGCAGAAGAAGCCGTTTGTCATCGCGTGCATCGGCTCCGCCGTGGGCGGCCTCATCATCGGCCTCACCGGCGCCACCGTCTTCATCTCCGGCGGCCTGGGCATCTTCAACCTGCTGTCCTTCCTGCCGACCGACCCGGCGAGCACCATCGGCTTCTCGATGATGATCAGCGCGATCGTTGCCTGCGCCGTTTCCGCCGTCGTGGCGTTCGCCATCGAGTTCGCCACCTACAAGCCCGAGCAGGCCTAAGGTTTCGTTATCCCGCGGCCGGACCTTGCAGGGGAGGGCTGGCCGCACGTGCGCGACACAAGGGCGGTGCCGGTTGTCACACGGTGGCACCGGCACCGCCCCTCTTTTTTGCTTTGTGTGCCATGTGATTGCAGCGCACGGTATCAAAAGGTATCAACGCGCAGCAAATCCCCGCACGTTTGCACGAAAAGAAGTATCCATATTGCCAGCTCCCTCCCAGCGCAGCCCCCGCACCGGGCATACTGAACATGTCCTCTCTGGGGACGGGGGTGGGACACGCCACTTTGTCCTCTCTGGGGACGGGGGTGCCAGAGGACATTTTGTCCTCTTTTGGGACAGGCCTGTGAAACGCAGCAGACAGACCGTTCCGTCCCAGGCGAGGTGCTTACGAAACGACGCAAAGGTTTCTCTAGAAAGGAGATTGCATATGGCAGTTGTGTTCCCTAAGGGCTTTTTCTGGGGCGGCGCCACCGCCGCCAACCAGTTCGAGGGCGCGTGGAACGTAGACGGCCGCGGTCCGTCCGTTGACGACCACTTCCTGGGCGGCAGCTACGAGAAGCCGCGCGAGATCACGATCGACATCGACCCCGACAAGTTCTACCCCAACCACGACGGCATCGACTTCTACCACCGCTACGCCGAGGACATCGCGCTGTTCGCCGAGATGGGCTTCACCATGTTCCGCATGTCCATCTCCTGGAGCCGCATCTTCCCCAACGGCGACGACCCCGAGCCCAACGAGGCCGGCCTCGCCTTCTACGACAAGGTTTTCGACGAGTGCAAGAAGCACGGCATCGAGCCGCTCGTGACGCTGTCGCACTACGAGATGCCCTACGCGCTCGTGGAGAAGTACAACGGCTGGGAGAGCCGCGAGCTCATCGACCTGTTCGTGAAGTACTGCGCCACCGTGTTCGAGCGCTACCAGGACAAGGTGACCTACTGGCTCACCTTCAACGAGATCAACTGCGGCACCTCCGACATGGGTAACCTGTTCGAGACCAGCATGATCCGCGGCTTCGAGGGCCCCGCGTCCGAGGCCAAGACCACCGCCCAGCAGCGCTTCCAGGCCCTGCATCACCAGTTCGTGGCGTCCGGCCGCGTGGTGCGCCTCGCGCACGAGAAGTACCCGCAGTTCAAGATGGGCAACATGGACTGCTTCATCCTGAGCTACCCGGCGACATGCGACCCGGCGGACATCTGGGCCTGCGAGCTCGAGATGCGCCAGATGAACTGGTACTGCTCCGACGTGCAGGTTCGTGGCGCGTATCCGTCCTATGCCCGCCGCTACTGGCGTGAGAACGGCATCGATCTCAACATCGCCGAGGGCGACATGGACGACATCGCCGCCGGCAAGGTCGACTTCTATACCTTCAGCTACTACATGTCCAACATCGTGGGTACCCACGATGTGGAGCAGACGCAGGGCAACATGACCTTCGGCGGCAAGAACCCCTACCTCGAGAGCACCGAGTGGGGCTGGCAGATCGACCCGACCGGCCTGCGCTACGCGCTGAACGTCATCTACGACCGCTACCAGATCCCGCTGATGGTCGTGGAGAACGGCATGGGCGCGCGCGACGAGGTCACCGAGGACGGCAAGATCCACGACGACTACCGCATCGAGTACCTGAAAAAGCACGTCCGCGCCATGGGCGAGGCCATCGACGACGGCGTCGACCTCATCGGCTACACCTGGTGGGGCCCCATCGACCTCGTGTCCGCCGGCACCGGCGAGATGCGCAAGCGCTACGGCTTCATCTACGTCGACAAGCACGACGACGGCACCGGCACCTACGAGCGCATCCGCAAGGACAGCTTCTACGCCTACCAGAAGATCATCGAGAGCAACGGCACGGAAGGCCTGTAGGCCTTCCTAGCGATCGGCCGAACTGAGGCACGCCACCTCGGCCTTCAATCGTCGGGCGCCGCACGCAAGGCGTGCGCCCTCCTCTTTCAGGGCGATTTGGCGCACCTCAGCCGGCCGAACATCCGGTAGAGCATCCGGGTTGGCGTCTCGGGGGACGGGGGTGCTGCGCGCCACTTTGTCCTCTCTGGGGACGGGGGTGAGAGAGGACATTTTGTCCTCTCCTGGGACAGGTCTCGAACGGCGGGATAGCGTCAAACGTTACTGCAGCGGCTGCCAACCTGTCCCAGATGGCGCCAAAGTGGCGCGTGGCACCCCCCCCGTCCCCAGAGACGCCACCCGCGGCGCCACTCGGAGGCGCTCCATAGCAACACGAGAAAGGAGTTCGCGTTGTCCAGCAACAAGGTTGTGTTCCTCGATGTGGACGGCACCATCACCACGTACGAAAACGTGATTCCCGAGTCCGCGAAGCGCGCCATCCGCACGGCGCGCGCCAACGGCCACAAGGTGCTCATGTGCACCGGTCGCAGCAAAGCCGAGAACCCGCCGGAGCTCACCGAGATCGGCTTCGACGGCATGATCGGCGGCAACGGCAGCTACGTCGAGGTCAACGACCAGGTTGTCATGCACGTCCACATCGACGCCGACCAGTGCCGCCACATTGTGGACTGGTGCCACGCACGCGGCCTCGAGTTTTACCTCGAGTCCAACAACGGCCTGTTCGCCAGCGAAAACTTCCGCGCGGCGGCGCGCCCGGTCCTGCAGCTCTACATGGGCCGCAAGGGCGTGGAAAACGCCGACCAGCTCGAGACCGACAACGTTATGCACGGCATGGTCTACGACGGCGAGCTCTATCGCGACGACGTGAACAAGGTGAGCTTCATCCTCTCCAGCTACCAGGACTACCTGGACGCGGTGGAGGAGTTCGCCGACATGAAGGTGGGCACGTGGGGCGGTGCCGGCGAAACGGCGCTGTTCGGCGATGTGGCCACCAAGGACATCGACAAGGCCGTCGCCGTGCACAGGGCGGTGGAATATCTGGGCGCAAGTATGGCCGACACCATCGCCATGGGCGACGCCAAGGTCGACATCCCCATGTTCGAGGCGTGCGCTTCGAGCGTGTGCATGGGCAGCGGCGGCGAGGAGGCGAAGGCGGCTGCCGACTACGTGACCACTGACGTGGCTAAAGACGGCCTTTGGAACGCTTTCTCGCATCTGGGGCTTGTTTAGTCGAGTAAAGTTTGTAACGTAGGGGAATCCGGGGAATCCGGATTAAGTGTCCAAAGGAGAGAAAACCATGGGACTGTTCGATATGTTCAAGAAGAAGCCGGAGCCCGCTGCCGCGCCCGCCGGCCCCGCTTCCGTTAAGGCCGACGCTGCGGCCGATGCGCTCGTCGCTCCCGTCTCTGGCCGCGTGGTCAAGATGACCGACGTGCCCGATCCCGTCTTCAGCGGCGAGGTCCTGGGCAAGGGCTGCGCCGTGTGGCCGGATGACGAGACGGTCTATGCGCCCATCAGCGGCACCGTGACCGTGACCATGGGCCACGCCGTCGGCATCACCGGCGACGACGGCATCGAGGTTCTGGTGCACATCGGCGTCGACACCGTCGACATGAACGGCAAGGGCTTCACCGGCTACGTCAAGCAGGGTGACAAGGTCAAGGCGGGCGACCCCTGCATCAAGATGACCAAGGCAGACATCGCCGCCGCCGGTCACCCCGACTGCGTCGTGCTCGCCGTGTCCAACACCCCCGAGTTCGCCGACGTCCAGCTCATCGCCGACCCCGAGTCGACGGTCGCTGCCGGCACCGCCGTGGTGAAGGTCGTTCGCTAGGATCTGGCCGCATCGCGCCGCATAACGCACTCGCACACGGGTGGCAGGGAGCTTCTCTGCCGCCCGTTTCTTGTGTCACAATAGGCTCGTTCGGCGTTTGCGCAAAGGAGGCAGTTCATGATCCAGCTCACCCATGTTCTCAACGATCCCCAGGGCCTGCACGCGCGGCCAATCGCGACCATTGCGAGCAAGTTGGCGAGCTGTCACAGCGACGTTGAGATTCGGCTGGGCGAACGCACCGCATCGGCCCGCGATCTCATCGGCATGCTGGGTTTGGGCGCCCGCGGTGGCGAAGAGCTTCACATTACGGTCACCGGTGAGGACGAGGAGCAAACGGCCGACATCTTGCGTACGGTTTTGCCGTAGCGTCGCCGTATCACCGACCGGTCGGACGGGCGGAGGCTCCACTTATCCGGCTTGTCGGTCCCGCCTTGCATTTGCAGGCGTATAGTGAAAAGCTAGGTATTGGTTCGACACCTAGTTTTGCATACCGCAACGGGAGGTAACGTCATGATTAAGTTCCAGCATCTCATCGAGGCGGAAGAAGGCCTGCACGCGCGTCCGGTCGCCATGGTCGCCTACACGCTGACCAAGTGCTCGAGCGATGTCCAGATTTCCTTCAACGGCAAGACGGCCTCCGGTCGCGACCTTATGGAGATGCTGACGCTCGACGCCAACAAGGGCGACCTCATCGACATCACCATCGTGGGTGGCAACGAGGAGGAGACCAAGGACGAGCTGATGAAGGTCCTTCCGTAGGTTTCTCGCCTGCAGACACATCGCACACACAGGGCGCCGCGGTTTCGACTGCGGCGCCCTTTTTCATGCCGAAAGCCAATGTTTGCAAATTGTAATTTCATAGCCAGTATCACGATTGCAAATCGTAAAAGCACAGATAAAAACTTGCTTGCACTATGTCATAATCAGCTTTAAGAATCGCTTGCAACTTGTTCAGAGTGGACGGGAGAAGAGGCAATGGCGGCAGGATTGAAAAGAAAGGCCATGGACGAGCTCCTCGCTTGGAAGAAGGTCAAGACGAAGCAGGCTCTTCTTGTTGTAGGCGCGCGTCAAGTGGGGAAGACGTTTCTTATCCGCCAGTTTGCGCACGAACAGTATAAACACGTAATCGAGATCAACCTTATCGAGACCCCTGAGGCAAGAACAGCGTTTGAGCGGGCAACCGACGCATCATCGATTATGCTTCGCATCTCTGCATATGCAACTGAAGATCTTGTGCCAGGGGAAACGGTGATTTTCATCGATGAGGTGCAGGAATGCAAGGAGCTGGTGACGGCTCTGAAGTTTCTTGTGGACCGCTACGGCGAGCACTATGATTTCGTGTTTTCAGGCTCGCTGCTCGGCATCGAGTTAAGAAGCATTCGCTCTCAGCCGGTTGGGTATCTGAGCGTAATCGAGATGTTCCCGCTCGATTTCGAAGAGTTCTGCTGGGCAAACGGCGTCTCGTCGCTGGTGATAGACGAGGCTCGTGCGGCTTTTGAGCAGCGGCGTCCCGTGGATGAGGTTGTCGATTCGCGGCTAAATGACCTGTTTCACTCATATCTCGTGGTAGGGGGCATGCCCGATGCAGTTTCAGGGTTCACCGGCCATGCGGACATGCAGCTCGTGCAACGCGTGCAGGGCGATATCCTTAATCTGTATCGATATGATATAAGCAAGTACGCTGGCGATCGCGCGCGCGTGGTGCGCCGAGTGTTCGATCTCATTCCCGCTGAGCTCAACACGCAGGGTAAGCGCTTTGTGATTTCGCACATCGAGGGTGAATCTCGCTTCAATAGGTATGACAATGCGTTCATGTGGCTCGTTGATGCCGGGGTCGCCCTGTTGACCTGTAACGTGACTGAGCCCCGTTATCCGCTTGAACTCTCGGTCGATATTTCCTACTTCAAGCTTTTTATGTCTGATATTGGTCTTTTGTCCTGCGCTTGTGGAATGGAAGTTGTCCGGGACGTTCTTGCCGGTAGACTCGACATCAACTATGGATCTATGTTTGAAAACTATGTTGCGCAGGAG
Organism: uncultured Collinsella sp.; assembly: GCA_944321445.1. Lineage (GTDB taxonomy): Bacteria > Actinomycetota > Coriobacteriia > Coriobacteriales > Coriobacteriaceae > Collinsella. The sequence continues at coordinate 79,973 of CALULJ010000001.1, read as the reverse complement.
CTCGTGGCACATGGCCTTGCCTCGTTGCCTCCGGAGCGCCACCTGTATTTCTTCCGGAGCCGCAAGATGGGCGAACTCGATTTTCTTGTCGAGATGTCGCGCGGACATGTGCTGCCCCTCGAGGTAAAGTCAGGCAAGAGCTACAGACGACACAGCGCACTGAGCCGTGCGTTGCGTACCGAGAATTACGGATTTACCGAGGCGGTTGTTTTGCACGAGGGGAATGTAGAGACTGACGGTCCGATCTTGTATCTCCCCATGTACATGACGATGTTCCTTCACCGGTGACAATGCGCGGTGCCTCGCTACAGGGGCAAGTGCACCCGCATCTGGATGTCCTACGATTCGTAGTTTTGCTGTCGACATCACCATCGTGGGTGGCAACGAGGAGGAGACCAAGGACGAGCCGATGAAGGTCCTTCCGTAGGTTTCTCGCCTGCAGACACATCGCACACAGGGCGCCGCGGTTTCGACCGCGGCGTCCTTGTATTTGGCGGCCGAACGCCTGCTGATCGCGGGAATTCGAGGCGGGCACAGCCAAAGTGGATAAAAATGTCGATTATGCATTTTCAAAGTGGGCTCGATCGATGCCGGGCGTTGAACGGTTCTTCTTTTAACGTATCGATATGGCCGTTATGGCCTATATGTCACGGCAATCAGTGAAGAATTGCCGCTGGCCGCAATACGTTTTCAAGCTTCGAGGCCTCGCGTGCCCCCTTGATAGCTCCCGGCAGCGCTTCTGAAAATGCATAATCGACATTTTTATCCAGGTACAGCAAAAAGTGGGTTTGCTGCATGCGAAAGAGCGGCAGCCGCGGTGCCAAATTCCTCCAACGGACCGGGTACGGCGGAGCGTCAAGCGTCCTCCGGGATGTCGGGCACGGCGGCAGCTAGACAAATTGGGTCGATTTGCATTTTTTGAAACCAAGTCACACGGCCTCGAGAAGTCCGAATCTCGTTGGAAGCCTGTCCAAGAGCCCCAATCTTGCCGTAAAGCGAGGAAGCGGCGTAATTCGATGCTCGATGCGGGGCTACTCGATAGAGCGCGCATGGCAAAAGAGGCCGGAGTGGAGCATCTGCGGCGCCCAGAAAATGCATATCGACCCAATTTGTCTAGCCGCCGCCCGCCCCGCCGCCCGCGGCCGCGGCTCATGTGCCAGCTTGGTTTCGCAACCCACTCTACCTCGGTGCAGCACCAACCTTGCGTATAATGGTGAGCGTTCGACTGTACCTATGAAGGGAGTGCTTATGGCACTTACCCAAACCGACGTGCGCGGCATCGCGGATTACGCCCGCATCGCGCTCGAGGGCGATGAGCTGGAGCAGATGACTGCGTACCTCAACGACGCGGTGGACATGCTCGCGCCCGTACTGGACTACGACCTGCCCGACGTGGAACCCACGTTCCATCCCATTGGCGACCTCGCCAACGTCATGCGCGAGGACGAGGAGCTCGCCGGTCGCGGCCTTCCGCTCGACGTGGCGCTCTCCAACGCAGGCAGTGTGCGTGACCGCTCCTTCCGCGTACCCTCGATTCTGGGAGAGGGGGGCGACCGCTAATGGCTGCGAACTTCGACACCTTGACCGCGGCACAAATCGCCGCCGGCATTGCCGCGGGTGACTTCACCGCCCGCGAGGTCACGCAGGCCTCGCTCGACGCCATCGCCGCGCGCGAGGACGCGGTCCAGGCGTTCCTGCAGGTTTCGCCCGAGCTCGCGCTCGCCACGGCCGACCGCATCGACACCGACCGCGCTGCCGGTAAGCCCTTGCCACCCCTTGCCGGCGTGCCCTTGGCCATCAAGGACAACATGAACCTCGTTGGCACGCGCACCACCTGCGCCTCCCGCATGCTGGGCAACTACGAGAGCGTCTACACCGCCACCTGCGTGCAGCGCATGCTCGACGCCGGCTGCGTGCCGGTGGGCAAGGCCAACATGGACGAGTTCGCTTTCGGCTCCTCCACGGAGAGCTCGGCCTTCCATCCCACCAACAACCCGTGGGACACCGACCGCATCCCCGGCGGCTCGTCGGGCGGCTCTGCCGCTGCGGTGGCGGCGGGCGAGGTTCCGCTGGCGCTCGGTTCCGACACGGGCGGATCGATCCGCCAGCCCGCCGCGCTTTGCGGCGTCGTGGGCCTGAAGCCCACGTACGGCGCCGTGTCGCGCTACGGCGTGGTGGCCTTCGGCAGCTCGCTCGATCAGGTTGGCCCCTTCGGCCGCACGGTCGAGGACGTCGCGCTGGCCATGAACGCGCTCGTGGGCGCCGGCCGCGACCCCTATGACGGCACGAGCCAGGACTGCGCCGTGGACTTCTGCGAGCACCTGAACGACTCCATCGAGGGCCGCCGCGTAGGCATCATCCCCGCGTTCATGGAAGCGGAAGGCCTCACGCCCGAGGTCCGCGCCGCCGTGGAGGGCGCTGCTAAGCAGCTCGAGGCCCAGGGTGCTCAGCTCGTGGAGGTCGACCTTCCGCACCTGGACGCCGCCATCGCCGCGTACTACGTCATCGGCCCGGCCGAGGCGTTTTCCAACCTCGCGCGCTTCGACGGCATCCGCTACGGCTACCAGGAGCCCGACTGTCCCAACCTCGACACGCAGAGTTCGCTTTCGCGCGCGCACGGCTTCGGCGCCGAGGCCAAGCGCCGCCAGCTGCTGGGCGCCTACCTGCTGTCCTCCGGCGTGTACGACAAGTACTACTACGCTGCGCAGAAGGCTCGCACGCTCATCACGGCCGACTACGCCGCCGCCTACGAGAAGTGCGACGTGATTCTTATGCCGTCGTCCCCGCGCACCGCGTGGAAGCACGGCGAGATCTCGGATCCCACGCAGATGTACCTGTCCGACCTGTACACCATCTCCATCAACATCGCCGGCAACGGCGGCGTGTCCGTGCCGCTGGGCCTGGGCGCCGAGTCGCACCTGCCCGTGGCCGCGCTGGTGGGCCCCGCGTTCAAGGACCGCACGCTGCTCATGTTCGCCCGCGCGCTCGAGCGCGGATTCGCCGATGCCGCGACGGGCGCCCCGGCGCTCACCGTTGCGCCCGATTTTGCCGGAAAGGGAGGTGAGCTCGCATGAAGGAGCTTTCCGAGGTCCTGAAGGACTGGGAGGCCGTGATCGGCCTGGAGATCCACACCGAGCTCACGGCGCTCGACACCAAGATGTTCTGCAACTGCAAGCTCAGCCACGACGATGAGCCGAACGCCAACGTGTGCCCGGTGTGTCTGGGCCTGCCCGGCGCGCTGCCCGTGCCCAACAAGCGCGCCATCGAGAGCATCGTGAAGGCGGGCTTGGCCACCAACTGCCAAATCCAGAAGCGCTCGATGTTCTATCGCAAGCACTACTTCTATCCGGATATGGCGAAGAACTTCCAGACCACCCAGGGTCCCGTGGCATTTTGCATGCACGGCCGCCTAGACCTGGAGGTCACCGGGCGCGGTGCCGCCGAGCGCCCCGATTGCGCCTTTGGCGAGGCGGAAAGCCTGAGCCTGGCGAGCGCATCCGCGAACGCCGAAGGCCTTTCCACCGCTATGGCGCAGCAGATGCGCGAGGGCGGGGAGTCCGCCGGCGCGCTTGCGGCCATGAGCGGGTACGACACCGCGAACCTCGCCCTGCCCGAGCGTCACGAGGACGGCTCGTACACCGTGCCTATTCGCATCCTGCGCATTCATATGGAAGAGGATGCGGCCAAGATGGTGCACGTGGGCGGCGAGGAGGGCCGCATCGCCGCGGCCAGCGAGTCGCTCATCGACTACAACCGCTGCGGCACGCCGCTCATCGAGCTCGTGACCGAGCCCGATCTGCGCACGCCGGAAGAGGCGCGCCTGTTCATGGAAAAGCTGCGTCGCATCTTCCTTACGCTGGGCATTTCCGACTGCTCCATGGAGCACGGCTCGATGCGCTGCGACGGCAACGTGAGCCTGCGCCGCCGCGGCGAGACGCGCCTGGGCACCAAGACCGAGCTCAAGAACCTGAACTCGTTCAAGGCGCTGCACGACGGCCTTGCCTACGAGATTTGCCGCCAGGCCGAGGTGCTGGAAGAGGGCGGCATCATCTACCAGGAAACGCGCCACTGGGAGCCGGGCCGCAAGCGCACGGTGGTGATGCGCGTGAAAGAGACAGCCGACGACTACCGTCTGTTCCCCGATCCCGACCTGGCTCCGTTCGATCTGTCCGACGAGTTCATCGAGCACTGCCGCGCCGAGATCCCCGAGCTGCCCGACGCCAAGCGCGACCGCTACCAGGAAGATTTCGGCATCAAGCGCGCCGACGCGGAACAGATTGCGGGCGACCCCGAGACGGCCGCGTTCTTCGAGGAATCGGCCGCGGGTCTTTCCGGAAAGCCGGCGCAGGCGGTGGCGAACCTCATCGTGAACGAGCTCGCCGCCTACCTGAAGGGCGTTGAGGGCGGCATCGCCGATTGCGGCATCGCGCCTTCGCAGGTGGCCTCGCTCGCCAAGCTGTTGGCCGAGGACGCGATCAGCTCCAACCAGGCGCACGAGGTCTTTGCCCTCATGGCGAAGAGCGGCGAGGACCCGGAGAAAATCGTGGATGAGCGCGGCATGCGTCAGGTGAGCGACGCCGGCGCGCTGCAGCCTATCGTGGACGAAGTGCTCGGCCGCTGCGTCGATCAGGCCCAGCAGTACCGCGACGGCAACCAGAAGGTCCTGGGCTTCCTGGTCGGTCAGTGCATGAAGGCCAGCCGCGGTCAGGGCAACCCTAAGCTCTTCAACGAGCTGTTGCGCAAGAGCCTGGAGTAGGGCGAGCGACATACACGCTGGAATGGGGATCCCCCGGTAGCCTGGCTGCCGGGGGATTCTTTTTTGCGACGTCTTCGACAGCGTGCGATGTCGCATCAAGCTATAAACCCATGGTTGAATCCAGAAGAGGCATGGCGCGCACTGCGGTTATTCAGGCCTTTTGAACCTTAGGACGTATGAAGAAGCTGAGAATATACCACCCAGCAGGCAGATATATACCAAAAAGCGACCTCAACTTCCCGAACAAACATACCAAAATGCAAGCTCTTTCAAATCCAACAGGTATCTTACAAATTACAAACCATCAGGCTATTGCATTACAATAGTGGGTTGATATCATTTAAGCAGTACAAACAGGGTGCATATGCCCGGGGTCGGAGCCGGGCGCATCCATGAGTCGAATAGTGTTGGGTCGGGATTTTGAAAAAAACGGTCGGGAAAGCCCTGCGTACATGGGCTAAACCACTGGTCTGCTCTGTCATGACCGTGGTCATCACGTGCACTTCGTTTCCTCTTCAGGCGTTCGCGCCCGCTGTTGCCTATGCCGCCACACCAACGGCAGCCGAGCTAAGCGAGAAGAATGCCGACAAGGCGCGCGCCGAGCTGCTGACTGCGATCGGTGCCGATCTCCCTGGCCTGTATGAGGACGACACCCAGCAGTCCTTGGCCGACGCCACATCGCAAAACACCGCTTGGGGGGGGGTATCTTCCCAGGTAACTGACGGCTCGGCCACCATTGCCACCGCCAACGACTCCGACATCGTCTACACCTCCGACGGCCAGCCCCTGTACGATAGCGCGTCGGATACCATTTACATCTACAACGCCCAGCAGACCGCCGTGGTGCGCCAAGACGACGCCGCAGACCAGCCCGTGCACGCCGGCGATGGCGACGAGGCGACCTTCGGCACCGGCGACGCCCTGCACGCCAAGGATTCCAACGAGCCGCTCACCTACAGCTCCAACCACACTTATATATATGTAGACGGTTGGGATAGCGGCCTTGAAGAGACCGCCGACGAGGAGCAGGTTGCCCTGCAGTCGGTGGAGGAGGAGTCTGGCGAGAAGGCTGCGGAGGGCTCCGACGAGGGCAAGTCCGAGGAGCCTGCGGGCGATGAGGAGAAGGGCGACGGCGGCGAGCAGGAGACTGACGTAGCGAGCACACCTACCCAAAGCGTCGACGACGATACCGAGACTGACGACCAGCCGACCACGACAGCCGAAGAAGACGCCTCCGCCATCGAAGGTGCCGAAGTGCTGTCCGACGGCGAGAACGGCACGACCGGCAAGGTCCTGCTGGCGGACGAGCGCGCGGTGGGCGACCTCGACGGCCGCGACTACGTGGGCCAAGTGACAAAAGAAATCAACGGCGAGACCTACATCCTCATTGGCAACGAGCAACAGCTTAGGGCGATTGGTAGTAATAAAAAAGTAGTCGGTGGCCCAGTATATAAAAAGCAGCAGAAAGAAGTATTCATTGGCGTGTGGGAGGACGAGGACAACGCCGAGGCTCAGCTGTTCTACAGCGGCGACGCTGATCTTGATGTGGGGGTTTCTCTGCTGGATAGCGTAGACGACCACAGTAGCGAATGGTACGACTATCCACTGCAGAGACGAGATCGTTATTACTGCATGAACGAGAACGGGGAAGAGATTCCTCTGAGCGAGTCAGAAGCAAATTCCGGTCTTACTTACTCCTCAAATGCCAACTACATCATTTTCCGTGACATTGTTCTCTCCAACTCCAACTGGACGCCCCTCATGTTCTCGGGAAAGATGCTCGGCGCCAAAGCGACAGATTCTTCCAGCGCGGGCAACCTGTTTAGCCAAATCGCGACGGATGGCTCTGGGGTGGCTTCTGAGCTGGTTGCTAAGCCGGTCATTTCAGGGTTGAAAGTCGAGCAGGATACGGATCTCAATCCTGATGATTATGTTGGTATCGGCTTTTTCGGAACGATTAGCAGCGAGACGGACGATCTTGGCATGGCGTTGTCGGACTCAAAAGCTGTCGTTTCAAATCTTTCGTTCGAGTCTCCGCATGTTACGAGTTCGGCCAACGAGCTTGATAAAGATTTCTCGCTAATTGGCGCCCTGTTGACACCGATTCTTAATTTGCTGTTGGGCGACAATGAGAATCTCACGAACTACGCAACGGGTATTCTTGCTGGGCGTGTTGTGGGGCAAGTCTCGATTAGCGGAATTAAGATAACCAATGCGACTATTGATAATACGAGCCGTGGCTATACCGGGGGTATCGCTGGCTATGTAACCGGGTCAACGCAATACGACGGCATCTCCGGTGCACTTGGTGGCCTTGCGAGTTTTCTCACGGAGATACTCAATCTGATTCCCGGCCTTGGACTCGGTGATCTGATAGACATACTTATCGGAAGTGACAGTGGACTGATACAGGTAGGCAAGCTCATCCCCATCGGTTACGTTGCGTCGGTTATCACTGGCTGCACCGTTGATGGGCTGTCCGCGCCAGACGGTGCCATTGGTAACGCCGGTAGTAGCTACGCTGGTGGCCTTGCGGGATGTCTTGTTGCCACGACGGTGAGTAACTGCGAGGTCAAGGGTGTTGCCTTGAACCTGACGGGCAAGAACTACGTAGGAGGCTTCGCCGGCGCCGTGCGCAACGGCAGCGTCGAGGGGACGCTCGAGCTGGCTGACCTTGTTGATTTGGAGCTGTGGGACTATACGCCGCAGAGCATCGTATTCCAGTCAAAAGTCACCACAAGCTCCGTTGAGGTGAAAGCATCGGGCGATTTTGCTGGAGGATTTGCCGGCGGCCTTGCAAACGCATACATGATTAACGACGTTCTCGACTCGACCGGCTCTGTTTCCGTGAGCGCCACGGGCGATAGTGCCGGTGGCTTTGCGGGCGTGGCCTCGCTTGGCTGGCAGATTGATCTTGGCAAGCGCGGCGACAACGAGAGCGACCGCAACTCTCTTCTCAGCGCGGTAAACAAACTGCTCTCGACAATCCTAACGGGTTAGAACCCCAGCGAGGCGGACCCCCTGCTCGCGCTTGTCGGTATCAAAGAGACTGTTATGCTTGGCGTTCAGGTCAAGGGCACCAACGTAACGGTATCCGCCTCGAACAACGCGGGCGGACTGCTTGGCGAGGGCTCGGCTCCGATTATGGCCAGCACATTTGCGAAGACCGATCCAGATAACGCAGGCTCGACAGAAACTTACTGGGAAAGCGACGTTCCTAGCAAGCTCAAAGAGCGCATCGATACCAGCGACATGAGCGACAACCGCGTGGCGTTGTCCAGTCTTACCTCAGTGACGGTGACGGGGGCAAACGCTGGCGGTATCGCTGGCAAGCTTGATGTTGCCAGCGGCGGCGGCCTTATCGACAGTACGCTTGGTCTCACGAACGTCATCCCGTTTGTCGTGAGTGGGGTAACGGTTACGGGCTTTTCTGCCGGCTTTAGCGTGTCGGCAGGAGGGGATTACGCTGCCGGCGGTATCGGCCGTGCTACCGGTGGAGAGATTTACGACGCCAGCATCGACGAGATTAAGTCTGTGACCGGCAAGAACTATGTTGGCGGTTTCATGGGTGCGTCAGGTTCGGGCAGCATCGCAAGCAGCTCCGATGGTCTCAATCTGCTTGGTCTCAACCTCGTAAAGATCAACAATCTGTTGAGTGTCGGAGCGGCGATTCAGACAAAAGTAAATGAAGTTCTTGTCGACGGCGTCAGCGAGGGTCTGTCGATACGTGCAATAAGTGACGAAGCCTCTGCACAAGCAGATGATGAGACTCCCGGCGTCTCCAACTGCAGCGCTGGTGGCTTTGTTGGCTTGGGAAGCGCAACCGAAGTAAATGCTTCGCACGTTACCAATCTTGGCTCGGTTACTTCCTATGTCGACGAAGAGGGCGTCATCTCCGCAGGCGGCGAGGCGGGCGGCTTCGTCGGCAGATCCACGACGGCGGGGCTTGCCGACGTTGGTGATAGCGCTACGGTCGGGGGCTTCCTCGAGAACGGAATTCTCGACATCAACGGTCTCCTCGGTGCCATCACCTACCTTCTGCCCTCCTACACCGACGTTGACGTCACCTTTGTCGATGGCGGTCACGTGGACGCAGATAGCGCGGGTGGCTTTGCTGGCGTCTTTGAGAGCGGCACGGTGGATAACACCTCGCGCACAGACGAGAAGAACTGGTTCGCCGTCTACAACCTTGATGCCGTGAACGGCGGCGCCTACGCCGGCGGATTTGGAGGCAATGTCTACTCCGGCGCGCTGGCGGATGCTGCGGGAGGCGTCAGTATCCTTGGCGGCTTGGGGAGCGGCATCAGTATCAACCTCTCCCAGCTGCTCAACGTCCTCAGCGTCTACATTCCCACTATCAAGGGTGCCGGCGTAAAGTCCTCCGAGCGTGGTCTTGCGGTCAGTGCGACGGCCCTGCGTGACCTTGATGCCGAGTCGGGCTCTGCCGGCGGCTTCATCGGATACGGGTCTGGCGTCCAGGTGAGCTCGAGCGACGTCGATCATCTCCGTCACACAACGGTGACCGAGCCTGCCGACCTCGAGGGTCAGGATGGCTCCGCGTACTTCAGCCTCGGGGAGGGAGAGGGCAAGAGCTCCTACGCCGTGACAGCGGCCCGCTATGCCGGCGGCTACATCGGCTACATGAACATCGGCAGTGCCGCGTCGGTGGGTAAGGGCCTTGGGGTCCTTGGAGACAGCCTCTCCCTCAATGACATTGCTGGTGCGCTGCAGGTTGTTGCGTCTACCATCGAGCACTCGGACGCAATCGGCGCGGCCAATGGATTTGCGGTCCTCGGCAGTGATACGGTCGCAGGCGGACGGGGTGCCGAGGGTCACTCCGGCGGCTTTGCCGGGAAGATCTCCGGTGGCCACATCCAGGACTCCAACTGCCGCAACTTTTCGTACGTCATCGGCCAGGTGGCTGCGGGTGGCTATGCGGGTGAGGTCGAGCCCGGAAATGTTGCGGACATTCTCGGCGATGTCTCTAAGGGTGAGGGCGGACTGCTTCACGGACTCATCGGGGCAAACGGACTCGCCTCGGTTCTCCAGGCATTTGTCCCGTCCGTTCGCAATAGCGAGACCACCTGCATACCCTGTGGCGGCGCTGTCCGCGCGCAGGCGAGCTCGGATGCCACGGTGCTTCGCGGTATGGCTGGCGGCTACGTGGGACATAACGTTGGCGGCCAGATCTGGGGCAACAGCAGCGAGGGCTGGAAAGACGAGAACCATGATGCGGTGCTCGACACCTACAACGGGCCCCAGCGTGAGGCTGCAGCCGTTCGCATCCGTTCTGTCTATGGCGCGGAGTATGCCGGCGGCTTTACTGGCCTTATGGAAGCAGGTGACACTGCGAGCACGGGTAGCCTTGGTTTGCTCTGGGGTCTCGTGAGTGTCAACAACCTGCTCGGCGCACTCGGCGTGGCGTATCCTACCGAAGAGAACACTGCGGTCTACGGTCCGCTCGCAAAGCTTGACGTGGAAACTTGGAACACGTGGGTCGATGCGGTAGGCAAGTACGGTGGCTACGGCGAAAGCCTCGCAAGCCGGACATTCGAATCCACCGAGGACGGTCAGGCTCAGCTTGATGCATTCCTTGCAGATTATCTGTATGGAATAAACGTGGTTGCCGGTAGGAGTCAGCTTGCGGAGGCAGGCAAGGCAAACGCCATGAAGGGAGGCTCTGCCGGAGGATATGTGGGTGCGATGGTGTCTGGTACCGTCACCAATGGGCAGGCACATGACATCAAGCTCGTGCATGGTATGCGTGCGGCGGGCGGCTTCGCCGGTATTGCTGAATCGGGCGGTGCCGCCACGCTCGGCAGCGTGCGTATCCTCGGCATTAAGCTCGATTTAGGGCAGCTGCTCGACGCGGCCGAGGTCTTTGTCCCCGTGATTAAGAACTCGTCGGTCGAGGGATATCGTCTCGGTATGACGGCAGCCTCGCAGGGCGCGGGCTCGCGCTCAGACGACATATCGCATGCGACTGGCAATGCCGGCGGCTACATCGGGTACGGTGCTGGCGTCCAGATCTGGGGCGACGGCACTACGGAGCTCGGAGAGGCCGAGGGCGGCAACGCGACCCAAGATGCCCGGTCTGCCGAGAAGAGCGCCGCTGCTGCTGGCTGTAACGTTGCCAACCTGCGTCGCGTTGAGGCTTCCGCCTATGCTGGCGGCTATGCTGGACGTCTCACCTCGGGCTCTACGGCAAACGTCAACACGGACGGTGTGTCAGACGGCTTCATCCAGGGCCTTCTCGATGAGATTATCGGCAACACTGGCCTCACCAGCCTGGTGAGCGTGCTGCAAGCGACCATGTCCACAGTGCGCGGTGCGTCTGTTAGCGCCGCAGACGAGGACTGGGGCTTTACCGTTGAGGCTTATCGCATCGACGAAAAGACAACGTATCCTCTCGCCGCGGGTGGCTTTGTGGGTCTTGCCCAGGCTACGGTCATGGGTAAGCGTGACGCAACGGATCCTGGACATGACGCGGCGCGTGTGACAGTGGACAATCTGCGCGGTGTCGAGGGCGGTTTGTACGCAGGTGGCTTTGTGGGTCTTGCCGAGACCGGCGGCGTTGCCGAGGTCGCGGGTGGTACGGGCGAGGGAAGCTCCACGTCTCTTCTCGACATCCTAAAGCTTGGAAGCGTTGAAGTGATCCAGGCGTTCCAGCCCTTCATCTACGACGGTACCGTGAACGGTGTCGCTGACGGTGTGGTCGTGAGCGCCCATACCTGGGACGAGGGAGGTCTGCTCGGCTCCAAGCGCATGAGCGGCAACGCCGGCGGCTTTGCGGGCACCATCATGGGCGGCGAGGTGCTGCGCGGCGTTTCGAACAACATGAATTCCGTAAGCGCCCCCAACTACGCTGGCGGCTTTGTGGGCTATACCGGCAAGACCGGAATCGCGGATGTGGAAGACGCCAGCGCGCTTGAGCAGCTCGGAAACATCCTCGGGCTCACTGCGGGAGTGGCAAACGTCATCGGTACCACCGTCGAGGACTCCGTAGTCACGGGCATACCGGGAGGCTACACCGTTGCCTCGCAGGGCACGGCGGGGATGGCCCCCGAGAGCGGTGCGGACTCCGCTGGCACAGGAGGGCAGATTGCCGGCGGTTTTGCTGGCTATGCGGATCTTGCGCATATTACCAATTGCGATGCGGGCAATCTCAAGCTCGTTCGTAGCGCTCAGACTGCCGGCGGGTTTGCGGGCAAGACCAGCTTTGCGTACCTCATCAGTGCGGAGGCGGATTCTTGGCTGGTTGAGGGCATCTTGATGATCGTGAACAAGCTTCTTGAAGCGCTCTACGCAGATGAGCTGCAAGATTTGGATGTGCTCAACATCAGCCTACCAGGTGATATCGGCGAGCAGGTTCTCTCGCTCAATCTTCTTTCTGACGGTACGACGGTTTCGCTCACGTTGCTCGGCATCCACATCACGGTCGCTCTCGACCAGGTCAATAAGGATGACCGCTCCGGCACGGTCGTCGTCACGATTGGAGACTCTAAGATCGAGCTTGAGTGCGGCGAGGACGGCAAGATCGATACCGAAGGCAACAAGGCGGAACTCACTGTTAACCTCATCAAGGGCAACCGCTCCGAGGTCACCGACTGTTCCGTTACCGGTATTGCTGCTGGCTACGACGTCTTTGGTGGCGGTGCCACGCAGACGAGTGAGGGATCGGGCGCGTCTGGTTATGCTGGCGGTTTCGTAGGCCACAACAACGAGGGCAAGCTTAAGGGCAACGAGATGCTCTACGCGGACGCGGTAAGCGGCACGACCGAAAAGACCGGCCCCTTCTCTGGTGCCACTTCCTATAACTCTACGTACTGGTTTAACAGTATCGAGGATATCGATCAGGACAACACTTACCACGTCTATCGTGACGCGAGCTTGGTCGGGCTTTCCGTTGCGAATACAAGCAACATGAACGTTGCTCCTAGTGTCTACGACACGGGTGTTCCGGGCGATGCTACTGAGGCGACGGTGGAAAATGCCTCCTGGGCGCGCTTTGACGTGACAAACCACAAGCCTGTCGTCGGAAGCAACCACGGTGATTGGGCAAATGCGACGGTTAATACTGCGGGTGGCGAGGAGCAGGACCTTGAGGTTTACGTTTCTGCCTCCAAAGCCAAGCTCATGGACGACACCGCCGTGTCGGACAACACCGGCGGTCTCACACCCGAGCCCGGTGACGGCCAGGATCCCTGCGAGGCGTCGGTTGACCTCACCCTGCAGAAGGTCTGGAACGACGGCATCCTTGGTGCCCTCACGCGACCCAAGCAAATCGAGGTTTGCATTATGGCGACGTATGGCAACGTCGTACAGTACGTCGGGCTTGACGCTTCTGGCTCGTACGAGCTGGTCGCTGTCGAGGAGGGGGAGACCCCTCCGACCATCACGCTCTCTGCTGACAAAGACGGCTCGCTCTGGTCCGAGACCTGGCGCAAGGTCATCGAAGACCTCCCTGTCGCCGTCGAGGGGTCGGACGGAGCTCCTCAGTACGTGACCTATACAGTCAAGGAGCTCACCGTGGACGGTTATGTCACCACGATTGTTTCCGACGCTACCGAGAAGGTCATCACCATCACCAACACCAAGCAGGGCATGCTCCCCGGCACCGGTGGAACCGGCACGGCCTTCATCATGGCCGCTGGCCTCATAACCCTGGTCGTTGGCGGCATCTGGCTCGACCGACAGCGCCGCAGACGCGCCGCGGCCCAAGCCGTTTGGCGCCCGACCGGCACTCATTTCCGCGATTGACGCGTCGTTGACTGACGCACTTTCGATACATGTTGGCAATGCATCCCGGATGAAAGGAAGGAAGATGCAAGGAATCAAGAAAAAGCTGGTAGCAGCCTTGACGGTTGTTGCCCTGGTGGTGAGTGCCCTCGCCACCGCCCTGCCTGCATATGCGGGGGGAACGACCGGCACCATTACAGTGACCAGCAACAGTAAAGAGTTCAAAGGCAAGACGGTTTCGGCCTATCAGGTTTTCAAGGTCGATAACGGCTCCTATGTTCTGAATGACACGTTCAAGAAGTTCTTCGTGGATGAGTGCAGTCTTGCGGATGACACAACGCTTTCCTCCAAGGCGTTCGAGTACGTTCATGCTTTGGGAGCGGATGATGACGAGAACGTCATCAACTTCGCCAAGAAGATGCGCGCTTGGGTTCTTGCCCAGGACCCCGCAATCGCTGCCACTGGCACGGGGAATGCAGCCGCAAGTTCGGGCAAGTATGTTGCTCAGGTTACGGTTGCTCCGGGGTATTACCTCGTCGTTCCCGCGCTTGGTTCCACGGGTAACAACGATCGTGGCACTGATGCCATGCTGACGAACGTGGTGGTCGACGAGACGGCGAACATTGAGCTCAAGAGCGAGTACCCGACCGTCTCCAAGACTATTGATGGCGAGCACGGCTCCATGGGCCAGATTGGTAAAGAGCTTACCTTTACCGTCAAGTCAAAGGTGCCTGACACCACGAACTACAAGACCTATAACATGAAGTTCACGGATACCTTCACTGATGGTCTTACCTTCGTGCCGGGGTCTGTGCAGGTGACTATCGGCGGTGACGCCATGAAGGTTAACACCGACTACACGGTGACCGAGCCGAATAGTGGTAACAACAAGCTGACTATCGACCTGGTTGATGTTATCCAGCACATTACGGATAGCAAATATGCCACGGGTGAAGACATCGTCATTACTTACAAGGCCAAGCTGAACGAGAACGCCATCGTTGATGCCGATCCCGAGACCAATGAGGTCAAGATTAACTACTCCAATAAACCCGATGGTGGCTATGACGGAGAGACCGAGATCGATAAAGATAAGGTCTACACCTTCGATATCAATCTTCACAAGTACGCGGCCGGAAACGATAGCGCATATCTTGCTGATGCTGAGTTCAAGCTGTATGACAATGAGGGCGATGCCAAGGCGGAGACTGCCAATGCCGCAATCAAGTTCGTCAAGGTTGATGCTACGCACTATCGCGTCGCTACGGCTGAGGAAATTGCGGCCTCGGGTAGCCTGACGATCACGGACACCATTGTTACGGTTGATACCGGCACGGTGAACATCGACGGTCTGGGCGAGGGCGTTTACTGGCTCAAGGAGACCAAACAGCCCGATGGGTTCAATAAGCCGACTGATCCGTTTAAGATTACTATCGATGCTGAGTTTGCGCCCGATGGCACGCTCCAAACATCGACGGTGACCGTTGACTCCACTGCCAATACCGCCAATGACCATACCGTCAAGATCGAGAACCGTCAGGGCACCCTCCTCCCCGGCACCGGTGGCATGGGTACCGTGATCTTCACCGTCGTCGGCGTGGCTGTCGTGGCTGGTGGCGCTATCTGGATGGTTCAGCGCAACCGTCGCAACGCTGCTTCCAACGGTTCCCACATGGCGTAACGCCTTCCTAATCTAGGTGTCATTGTGAAGCGTGTGCGCGACATACTGCCGGTGCTGGTCATTTTGGCCGGTCTGCTCGTCCTGCTGTATCCGACCATCAGCAACTACCTTATCGAGCAAAACGCGAGCCGTGCCGTGGCTTCGTACGACCAGGCCACCGTTGACCTTTCCGCGCAGGAGCGCGAGCAAATGCTCGCTCGCGCGCACGCATACAACGACGCGCTTGCCGCATCCTCGGGCGCCCCGACAGCGTCCGAGGGCGGCGAGCCCGCTCAGGCCGTGGAGGCCTACGAGGACCTCCTCAACCTGAACGGCGACGGGATGATGGGCTACATCATCATCCCCAAAATGAACGTGGAGCTGCCCATCTACCACGGCGTGGAAGAGAAGGTGCTCCAGGTGGGTGTGGGCCACCTCAGCGAAACCTCGCTGCCCGTGGGCGGCGAGTCCACGCACGCGGCTCTCTCCGGCCACCGCGGGCTGCCGTCTGCCAAGCTGTTCACCGATCTCGACCAAATGGAGGAGGGCGACCAGTTCTACATCAAGATCTTGGACGAAACCCTCGCCTACGAGGTCCACAGCATCGAGACGGTGCTACCCACCGAGACCGAATCGCTCGCCATCCAGCCCGGCGAGGACCTGGTGACGCTCATCACCTGCACGCCGTACGGCATCAATTCGCACCGGCTGCTCGTGCACGCGCACCGCATCCCCTACGTGCCCGAGATGGAAGACGAGATCGATTCCGTCGGCGGCTTCATCAACATCCCGCTGCCGTACCTGCTGCTCATGATTGCGCTGGCGGTGCTGGCGGCGTTCTTCATCGTGCTCAAGGTTCGCACCAACCGCAAGGACAAGGAGGCGTATTCGCGTGGCAAGCATGCGCGCTAACATATCGACCGCATCGGTTTCGCGCCGGGTAGCATTTGCCCTGGTGGCGGTGCTCGCCTGCGTGCTGGCGTTTGTGGCGCCTGCGCGCGCGTTGGCGGCTGCGCGCGGGTCGATCGTGCTCGACTGCCGGGTGACCGTGGGCAGCACCACCGTGGTGCTTGCCGGCGACACATGGGGCATTGCGCGCGTGGCATCCGTGGAGGTCGATGCCGAGGTCGGGATCGTGACGGGCTACACGCCGGTCGCGCCGTTCGAGGGCTTTGACTACGACTGGGGCAACATGCCTGCCTCCGAGGTGGACGAGGCGGCCAAGGAGCTCGCGCGCTATGCCGACGCGAACGACCTGTATACCGCCAAGCGCACGACCGACGCGAACGGCGAGGTAGGCTTTTGGAACCTGGAGCCGGGCCTGTACCTGGTGAACCGCATTGCGGCCGCGTCCGGCAACGAGGGCTACACCTGCGACCCCTTCGTGGTGAGTGTGCCGCTCGCCGAAGACGGGGAGCTCATCTACAACGTGACGGCCACGCCGAAGTTCGAGGGCCCGGACGAGCCCGGGAAGCCGGAGGATCCGGATGATCCCGACGACCCTGATGACCCCGATGACCCCGATGATCCCGGCGATCCCGATGACCCGGGCGAGCCCGAGGATCCCGGCGACCCAGGCGAACCTGGTGAGCCGGGGGAGCCCGGAGAACCTGGCGAACCCGGAGAACCCGGCGAACCTGGAGAACCCGGCGAACCTGGAGAACCGTGGGACCCCGGCAAGTTCCTCACCCAAACGGGCGACTCGTCGCGCATCGCTATCGGCGCGCTACTCGTGCTTGGCGGCCTCGCCCTCATCGCCGGACGCATCATGCGCCCCAAGCCCGTCGCCGTCGCCACGGAAGCAGCAGGTTCCGATGACGATCCGGACCCCGACACGCCTTCCGCTGGCGCAGCCGACGTCGAGGACAACGATTCCACCACGGACTCCTCCTCACCCGAAGAGCCCGAACCCGATGCCGCAGACGAGCCAGAACCCGTCGAAGTCGCTTCACCCGACGACGGAAACAACCAGTCCTGACCCCGCCACCAACAAGGCCCGCCCTGTAACCGAACAGGGCGGGCCTTCATGATTGGTTGCCGCGCGCGAGCGTCCGTGCGTCGCTTCTTGAACAAACGAAGAATCTGAATAACGCGGTCAATTCAAGTATTCAGCCCCGCAAGATGGGGGTACAATCAAAGCAAGCGGCAGAGCCCGTACCTACACTACGGGCGGCGCTAAGTTCGGTAGGGGGCCAGCTGCAACTGGCCCCTACTCGTTACTTCGCTCCATCCGTCTCCGCTTATACTCCTTTCTGATTTCAAGAACGTTCTTGATGATCAGAAGCACAAGCTGCACTGCCTGCAGGACTTCAAGGATACTTTCAAAAGAGAACATATCCATAGGCAAAACCTCCTTAGGTAGCCGCAGCTTTGTGCTGCGGCAATCATCCGGAAGCGTCGCCCGCGAACGGACTCTACCGTGGGTTCGATTATTCCCTCGCTGAGCAGAAATATTCATACAAACCTTTATTAACTATATGTTGCAACAACTAAAATAGCCCTGTTATATATTTGTAAGATAATTGTCGGACCTTCCGCAGACCTGTATACTCCAAGCCTCTGAAGATATTCGTTGAATGCCCGCTACAGGCCCTGTTTTCTGGGAAAATGGTCGGGTCGAAAACCGACCCCCAAACCTGTCCTGTGGGACGCAAGAAAGGTTGACTATGGAGTTCGTAATCCTCTATCTGCTGGTGAATATCGCCGTGGGCGCCATCGCGTGCTTTATGGGCAAAAAGCTCTTCTACGTGATGCTCGGTGCGCTCGTCTTCTTGGGCGTGTTCAACATCGGTATGTCCACGTTCGACGGCTCGCCCGTGTCGCTCATTGTCGCCCTCGTGCTGGGCGTCGTGGCGGCGCTGCTGTCCAAGTATGCCTACAAGGCCGGCGTTTTCCTTATTGGATGTGCTGCCGGAGCCGCGCTGGGCTTCGTCGTGTCTCTGTTCCTGCCGCAGGAGTACGCGGGTTATAGCATGGTCGTTCTTGCGCTGGCCGCCATTCTGCTGGGCCTTGCTGCCCTCAAGTGGTGCGACTTCTTCGTTCGCGTGGGCACGGCATACACGGGAGCTACGTTCGTGGTGCCCAATGTCCTCGCCGCCGTGCTCGCCTTTGGTGAGCTCACGGCTCTCGCGGTTCCTGCCGACTCACTCGCCACGTTTAACGCGCTGTCCGACTACATCGCCAACGACTTTGCCTCGCTGTACGGCACGCCCATCTTCCTGGGTACGCTGATCCTCACCATTGCGGGGTCCATAGTGCAGCAGCGCCAGTAGACAAGCGCATGAAGAGGGGAGTAGCCTGCCCCTCTGCTCTCAAGCGGCCCACGAAGCCAGGGTTCAAAGATGCAACGTCTCCAAGCCCGCTTCGTGGGCCGCTTTCGTTTGCAACCGCTGCCGTGCAAGCCAAAAAAGAGCGACGACGCCAGGGCGCCGCCGCTCGAGCAAGCTGTCGTGATATGTTGGCCTGCGCGCACGCAAGCCGTTTTGGCGTATGCGACCTTAGATGGTCTTGACGGCGGCCTTGATGACCTGGACCTCAGCCATGCGCTCGGCGGCCTCGAGGGTGCCGTTGGTCTCGATGGCGGCGAGCGAACGATAGATCCAAGCGTTCACGCCCTGGTGATCCAGGTTGGTGGTCTCCTTGACGGCGGTAGCGACGTCCTGCAGTTCGCCCAGGAGCTTGGTCTTGATGCCGCCGATGGCGTCGATGTCAACGATGGAGTGGGCGGGCACGCCGCGCTTCTCGCTCACATGGTTGATGAGGTTGGTGACGGTGTCCAGTTGCTCGCTGCGCTGCTCATCGGAGAGCGAGGCGTCGAGGGAGGACAGGCCGTCGATGACGATGGATGCCGGATGACCGCAGGGGACGAAGTCCTCGATCTCGTCCATGGCCTGGGTGATGGTAGCGCCAAGGCCAATGAGGGCGCCGGCGAGTTGTGCGTTCTGTGCGTTCATGTGTGGTACCTCCAAAAACGAGGGCAAACAAGTGCGATGGGAACGATACCGGTTGTGTCGAGCCCCATTCAAGATTTGTGACGCATTCTTCACGTATGTGAAGATGCCCTAAGAAGACTACTCGCGCGCTATCAATTCGTTAAAAGCGCAGGTAAACACTAGAAAAGGAGGGTGTTGGTAGCAAAAAAGACCGTCTACCGTTCGCCGAATAAACATAACGCTCCACCGAAAATGTTCAGCTTTAACGCTTGCAATACCTCGCATTTATGCTTATGAGCACCCTTCATGCAATCTGTGACCGTGTGGCTCGCTCCGCTGCGCATGGGGTTTTCTGCCAGCGATGGGGGCGAAAACCAAAAACTCGAGTTTTGGTCTTGCGCATACAGCGCGCGCCGTGTCGGGAAAGATGCGAATGTATAAACGAATCAAAATACCTGCGGAAACAGTGAGAGTTATGTATAAAAAAGTCCGAATTCAGACTAATAATATGTTATAAAACCGATGGTAATTACCAAAACTCGATTATTTGGCTACCGGCTCGGCTCGGATGGCCTGAACGCCGGGTTCTCTATGCACTATGGTCGCCAGAGTATGCAATTCGGACACCCGTTGGCACCATACAGCTCCGCGCTCCGTTTGGAGTTCGATTCTCCGCGGGTTTACAGCTGCAATAAAAAAGCAGGCAGACACGTGGGTCTACCTGCTCGTTCCTTGTGGTGGAGGCGCGGAGAATCGAACTCCGGTCCACGAAAGCCCCCTGATCGGCATCTCCAGGCTCAGTCGCTGATTTAGTCTCGGACGCGTTGCGCGCAGCGACACGCTCGCGGCGTCCCAACCGGTTCAGTCTTAGCCCGCGCCATACCGATTACGTGCGTGGGAGCATTCCCCTCAAATGACATCGGGCTCGGGTCGGGGAACCTCCCGAGTGCGACGCGCTGCAATTAAATACTAAGCAGCGAGAGCCAGCTGGGGCTCATAAGAAGAATTCTTGTCAATTCATTTTGACGGTACCCCTGTTTAACGTGGCGAGGAGACCACGGCCTGCTTCCTCTCTCAGAGCTATCGTGTCGAAACCAGTCGCCCCCTTGGGTTGACCGGGCGGCCAAGCCGCTCGACCTGTCAATGTGCGCACGGCCGCGCAGGCCGTGGATTACGTATTCTACCACGCACGAGCTGAAAGTATTCACCCCAGTTGACAGCTTGGCGTTTCGGGCTTCATCGGAGAATCAGTGAGCGCTTCCGTTTACGCCGCCCGTTTTGTGGTAGAAGAGGAAAAACCACGCAACGAGAAACGAAGGGCGCACCATGGAGCAGCGGGCAGAACATGTGGGCAAGACGGCGATCATCCTCGAGGGCGGCAGCTTTCGCGGGCAGTTCACAGCTGGCGTGCTCGACGTGCTGATGGAGCACAAGATCCAGCCTGATGCCTGCTACGGCGTGAGCGCCGGTGTGCTGAACGGCCTTTCCTATAAGTCGCGTCAGATCGGCCGTCCCAACCGCATCAACCTGGCGTATTGCAACGACGAGCGCTACATGGGCGCGAAGTCGTTTGCCCGCAGTGGCAGCTTCATCGGCTACGACTTCATGCTGAACGACGTCCAGGATCGCCTGGACCCCTTCGATAACGATGCGTATCTGGCGAACCCCATGCCGCTTGTGGCCGTGGCGACCGACATCGTCTTTGGCACGGCGGCCTACCTCGAGGTCAAAAACGCGGTGCTCGATATCGACGCCGTGCGCGCCTCGACGTCGCTGCCGCTCATGGCGCCCCCGGTCGAGATCGACGGGCACCTGTACCTGGACGGCGGCGTGGCCGACTCGGTGCCCATTGAGCACGTGCTCGAGGACGCTGGCTACGACCGTGCCATCGTAGTGCTCACGCAGCACCGCGCGTACAAGAAGAGCCCCTACGAACTCATGGCCGCCGCGCGCACGCGCTATGCGGAGTATCCCTACCTGCTGGATGCCATCGAGAACCGCCACGAGCGCTACAACGAGCAGCGCGAGCACATCTGGGCCTACGAGGACGAGGGCCGCGCGCTCGTGCTGGCTCCGCACCGTCCGGTGGAGGTCGGACACGTGGAGCACGACACCGCCAAGCTGCTCGACCTCTACATCCAAGGTCGCCAAGAAGCCGAGCGCCTGCTCTCCAACATAAAATCCTTCCTCTAATCCGCAACTGTCCCCAGAGAGGACACATTTCGCAACATGTGCAGAAACTCTGCGAGCGCGAAAAACCCGCATTGACCCCGTGTCTGCCCGCGCTATAATTCTTCAGTCATTTGCAGAGCCCCGTGAATCTCTGTTAAGACACGTACTGTACATGGAGGAGTCAAGTGATTCAGAAGTCGACTCACTACGCCAAGCAGGGTGAGGTTGCCCGCAATTGGGTCCTCGTCGATGCCGAGGGTGCTGTCCTGGGCCGTCTGGCCACGCAGGTCGCCATGATCCTGCGCGGTAAGAACAAGCCCCAGTTCACCCCCAACTCTGACTGCGGTGACTTTGTGGTGGTCATCAACGCCGATAAGGTCCAGCTTACCGGCAACAAGGCCGACCAGAAGGTTTACTACCGTCACAGCGGCTACAATGGCGGCCTCAAGGCTGAGAGCTTCCGTCAGGCCATGGCGAAGCACCCCGAGCAGGTCATCGAGCGCGCCGTCCGCGGCATGCTCCCCAAGACCACCCTCGGTCGCGCTCAGCTCAAGAAGCTCAAGGTCTACGCTGGCCCCGAGCATCCGCACACTGCTCAGAACCCCACTAAGATCGAGCTGGAGGCTTAAAGATGGCTGAGAACACCGTTGTTTACTACGGCACCGGCCGTCGCAAGAACGCCGTTGCCCGCGTCCGCATCGTCCCCGGCACCGGCAAGGTGACCATCAACAAGCGTGACGCTGCTGAGTACTTCGGCCGCAAGCAGCTGGTCGAGAACGCTCTCGCTCCCTTCAAGGTGACCGACACCGCCGGTACCTTCGACGTCATCGCCCTGTGCGACGGCGGCGGCATCACCGGTCAGTCCGGCGCCCTGCGTCTGGGCATCGCCCGCGCGCTGCTCAACGCCGGCGATTATCGCGCCGACCTCAAGCGCGCCGGTTTCCTCACGCGCGATGCGCGCGTCGTCGAGCGCAAGAAGTACGGCCTCAAGAAGGCCCGTCGCGCTCCGCAGTTCTCCAAGCGCTAAGCCTTTCGCTTACTTGGAATGTGCTTTTGGCGGGGTCTGCCGAACATATCGGCGGGCCCCGCTTTTCTGTGCGCGGTTGCTGCGGAAGGGGAGTCGGGCTTTCTACCTCCGGTGGAGGTCCAAAGGCCCGGGCCGTGGCATTCGACCTATCATGCGGGTATATCCGTGCATGCGTATGCTGCCGAGAGCGCGGCAGCATATCGGGACAAAATGGACGTGCGGCGCAATTACCCTTTGCGGTAAGATTCATATAGCAATTCTCTGCACTCCTTATGCATGGGAACTAGGGGGATCATGTTCAGCGAATTACTCAGGTCGGTTGGCTTGCGAAAGCGCAGCAAAGAGCTGCCTTCTCCGCTTGCGGGCAAGGTTATTCCCTTGTCCGACGTGAACGACCAGACGTTTGCTGCCGGTCTGCTTGGGCAGGGCGTTGCGATCGAACCGACGGGAAACAAGGTCGTTGCTCCATCCGATTCTCGGGTGGAGGCCGTCTTTCCCACGGGCCACGCGGTCGCGCTCCACACCAACGAGGGCCTCGATGTCCTCATCCACGTGGGACTCGACACCGACAAGCTCGAGGGTAAGTACTTCAACGTCAAGGCTTCCGTCGGCCAGACCGTCAAGAAGGGCGACGTGCTCATCGAGTTTGACCGCGAGGCTATCGAGCGCGAAGGCTACGATGTCACGGCACCCATTCTTATCTGCAACTCCGTCGAGTTTTCGAGCATCAAGGGCAGCGTAGGCGATACCGTCGGCGAGCTCGACACGCTCATCACAGCTCGGGAGCGCTAGGTTCGGTTCTTGCGGTTCCGTGGTGCGAAGGCGACGGAACCGTGTGGTAGGTGCTCGCACAGAAAGGGTTCCACTATGATTTCTATCGTCCGCGCCCGCGATTACGATGATATGAGCCGCAAGGTGGCGAATATCATCTCCGCCCAGGTGATCCTCAAGCCCAACTGCGTGCTTGGTCTGGCCACGGGCTCCACGCCCATCGGCGCCTACAAGCAGCTCGTCGAGTGGTACAAGAAGGGCGACCTCGATTTCTCGCGCGTCTCCTCCTACAACCTTGACGAGTATCGCGGACTTGCCGGCGATCATCCGCAGAGCTACCGCTACTTCATGAACACCAACCTGTTCGACCATGTGAACATCGACAAGTCCCGCACCCATGTGCCCGATGGTCTGGCCGAGGACTACGAGTCCGCTTGCGCCGCCTACGACGAGGCCGTCGCTGCGGCCGGTTACCCCGACCTGCAGCTGTTGGGTATCGGCAACAACGGCCACATTGGCTTCAACGAGCCTGATGACCACTTCTCCAAGGGTACCCACTTGGTCGACCTCACCGAGT
This sequence comes from uncultured Collinsella sp., assembly GCA_944321445.1. GTDB lineage: Bacteria > Actinomycetota > Coriobacteriia > Coriobacteriales > Coriobacteriaceae > Collinsella. The sequence goes on along the minus strand of CALULJ010000001.1, from coordinate 56,339 downwards.
CCACCATCGAGGCCAACAGCCGCCTGTTCGACAGCATCGACGACGTGCCGCGTCAGGCCTTCAGCATGGGTGTTCAGACCATCATGTTCGCCAAGATGATCCTCGTGGCAGCTAACGGCGAGAAGAAGGCCCAGGCCGTGCACGACATGTGCTTCGGCCCGGTGAGCCCCAGCTGCCCGGCTTCCATCCTGCAGCTGCACCCCAACACGGTGCTCGTGGCCGACGAGGCCGCGCTGTCCCTGTGCGCCGACGAGCTCGCGTAAAGCGCGCCGCATTCCCATATCGACGCTTTTGGGCGCTCCGGATTTCCGGGGCGCCTTTTTTATGCGTCGCGGGGAAATGGCGTCGGAAATCGGTCGGACATACAGATGCGGCGTGCCTGTCCGACATATCCCCAACAGTAAACAAACAACATATAGCATTGCGCAATATTACATATCAAGAAACTACGAAATACTGTGCCTGGTACGAAAACTGAAAGAAGAACAGCAAAAAACATTTAGATTGTGTTATACCATGCAGGGAACACATCCGTTCGGGAACGGAACAGTCGGGCCTTGCGCGCGAGGTGTGCGAGGAAGAACAAGAAGGGCATGGGGTCACAATGAGCATGTGGGATGGAATCGATGCGGCGGTTGAGGAAGAGCGTGCAGGCGCGTTGACGATGGGTTGGCAGGAGCCCGAGTGTGCGCATGGCGATGCGTATGAAGCGGGGGCGTTCGGCACAATCGACGCGCAAGACGATAGCCGCTATGGGGAGGATCCCGGCTCGGCAGCAACGACCTCGAATGAGCCGGTTGCGCAACCGTTGTTTGTCCCCGCAATCGTTCGGCATGAGGACGAGCTTTCCGGTGCTCCTTCAGCCGCGCACAAGAAGGTGGCTGCGTCGCAGGAAATCATGCCGATACAGGACTGCAATGACCTTGCGGTGCTGGACGACAGCCTGCTGCCTTTTGCGGATGGCTGGGATGCGCGTACCTGGGACGATGGCGGCGATCTGCCGTCTGTGACCGGGGCGCCTGAGGTGCTGGATGCTCCCGCTGCCGTTTTGCCAGCATGTAGCGCGGCGGAAGAAGAGCTCCCGCTGCTACCGAGCCCCGCAGATACGGATGCCGGGCAAAGCGACCTGCCCGCGCCGGTACCTGCGCGCCAGCGTCGGCACACGGCGGCGGACGACCCGACTGCCAGCGGCCAGCGCACGGTGCTTCGCGGCGAACTTGTTCGCGACGTGCTTTCCAAGCTCACCGAAACGGGCATCGCAATCGTGAGCGCACCGGGTGGCTTTGGCAAAACCACCTTGCTTAAGCAGATTGTGGACGCAGTGGCCAAAGATGCAGAACGCGGCGAGTCGTATTTCACGAACGTGCGCGACCTCTCTGGCGATGCGGTGCGTGGGCGCATCGATTCCCTTGCACGCAGCGGCCCCGCGTCCGCCTTCGCCTCAGCTCGTCCGCTTATCGCCATCGACGACATACCTCGTCTTGCGGGCGAGGAGGCGGAACGAACCGCCCTTTCCCTGCAGCGCCTGAACGCAAGCGGCTTCGATGTGCTGGTGTCCACGCTTCCCACCAACCGAGCACTGCTTGCGGCGCTCAAGCGCGTGTCGATCATCACGGCGCGCTCGCTCATCATCCAGCCGCGCGAATACTCCGATTGGGCGCACGAGTTCTCAATCGCCCGATCGCTCGATGTCTATGGCCTTACGCAGGGTGTACCCGCGCTCGTGGCGCTGCTGCAGGTCGCGACCGAGCGACAGTTTGGCGGCAACCCGCTCGATGCGGGCATCGTGACGCTCTACCGCGGCATTCTTGCCGAGCTGCGCCGCGCACGCGATCCGCTCTACCGCATGGTGTGCATGATTATGCTGGTGGGCAAGGGTGTCATGAAGGACTTCAACCGCTGCGGCATGCGTTTGCAGCCCGGTACGGTCATGCGTCTCGTGCGCGACTATCCCGTTTTCGGTATGGAGCGGGCCGATGCCCCGTTTTCGTGCTTGGGCTGCACGAGCAACACGCTCGATGCGCTGCGTCGTGACATCGCGGATCGTCGTCCGGCCTTTGCCGTCCAGGCGGTGCGCGTGCTGGTGCGCGCTGGGCTTATCGACAACGCGGTACACTTGGCGCGGCTTGTGCTCGACATCGAGGACCGTTCGGCGCTCATCGCCCAGTTTCCCCTGCAGTTTTCGCTCGCCGGCCACGCCGGCTTCGTTACCGAAGCGCTGGCCGATCGGGGAAGCATTCCGGCGAGCTCCATCGAGACGGGCGTGATGCTTGCGGTGTATGCTGCCGCGCTCATTCAGGGCGATATCCGGTTGGCTCGTCGCGCCGCGATGGAGTTAAGCAAGCGCGTGGACGATATCGACCAGCAGATTCGCTGGAACGATTGGGATTGTGCCTGCGCGCTGTCCGAGGTGTGGGGGAGCGTGAGCGGTATCGCGCTGCCCGAGCTTGATGTCGAGGGTCAGCGCAACGCAACGCCTGCCGCCGCGTGCTTGCGTGCCCATGCGCGCATATACCGTGAACTCATCGGCGGCGTCGGTGCCCCTGCGTGGAACGGCGCGGAAAAGCTTGCGGACGCAGACGGCGATGCGCGCGAACTGGACGTGCCGTCGCTGCTGCTGAGTATCGACCAAGCGCTAGACCGGGCGCTGCACGGTGAGGGCGTAAGCCGCGAAGAGCTTGCGCGCCTGGACGATGCGGCGGACGTGGCGCGCGAGCGGCGGTTGGGTCCGCTGTGCGTGCGAGCGCGCGTGGCGGCGAGCGTTTGCCGGTTGCTCGAGGGCGGGCCACTGCTCGACGATCGCGCGTTTGCGGATGGCGGAACCGCTGCTGTGCGCGAGTCCGACCTACCCTCTCAGCTCTTTTGCCTTGTTGCGGAAGGTTGGCAGGACCTGGGTCGCGGACAGGCCGTCAACGCGGAGTTCCGTGCGCAGCAGGCTATCAAGCTGGCGGAATCCGGGCAGGTGTTTATTCGCTCTTGGGCGGTGCTGCTCGAGCGCACGGCGTTTTTGCGCGCCGCCTCGCGTATGAAGATTCGCGACGAGGCGGAGGCGCTCGACCTGTCGCAGAAGCGCTGCTTACCCGCCGAGGCGTGGTCCATCGCGCTGCATCTGTCCGCCGCGCGCTACGATTCCGAGCTTGCCGCCTGGTGCTCGCTGCACAAGGTCGCCCTGCTCAATCCGCGTTTTCGGCCGCTCGCACGCCACGCGCTGTCGCTGCTGGGAAGCCGGGGCGATTCTATGCGCCAGCAGCTGCCGCGCAACGAGGTCGCGTCCTACACGTACACCGGTACCGCGCTTCTTCCCAGCGATTCGATGTTCGAGGTTGCGACCGGGCGTCGCACGGTCGAACCGGGTCAAGTCGTCATCAACCTGCTGGGCGGTTTTCATGTGGAGCGCAACGCGCACGTCCTCACCGGGCATATGTGGCGGCGCAAGAAGGCGGGTGTGCTGGCGGCGCGCCTGATGCTGGGACTCGGATCGTTTGTGAGCCGTCGCACCATTGTCGACGAGCTGTGGCCCGACTGCGAATATGCGCGCGGTCGCGAGAACCTGTACGTGACGCTTTCGGCGCTGCGCCGGGCGCTTGGTCAACACGAGGGTGGACCACAGTACGTCATCACGCAGGGCGATGGCGTGGCGCTCAACGATGAGTACGTGTATTCCGACGTGAAGCGCTTCGAGGGGCTCGCGCGCGAGATTTTGTTGAGCGGCGAGAGCGTGACGGCGCAGCAGACGGTGGAGGTGTGCTTGAAAATGGAGCAGCTCTACCGTGGTCCCTTGTACGTGCCCGATAGCGGCGATCCGTCGTTTTTCGTCCACATGCGCCGACAGATCGGCGCGAAGTTCGTCGACTGCATGGTGTGCGGCGTCGACCGTGCGCTCGAGGTGGAAAACGTGTCGAGTGCGGCATGGCTGGTCGATGCGGCGCTGCGCGAGGCTCCGACGCGCGAGGACGTGATCCGGCGCGCTATGCGGGTCTACGACTTGTGCGGGCGTCGCCGCGAGATCGTGGAACTCTACAACAGCCACCTGCTGTATCTGCGGCGCGAGCTCAACACCGAACCCGAACTCGCCACGCGCGAGATGTACGACCGCATCGTGGGCCATGTTCCCATGCTGTGATGCGGGAAGCGTTGCGGTGGGCGGCGCATGCGAAAGGGCCCGAAGCGCGAATGCCTCGGGCCCCGTGCGGTTACCGTGTGCCCGTCACATGGGACGGGGTAGAGCTGCTGGCCTTAGTTCAGCTTGATGTGCTCGATGTCTTTGCGCGAACTCGCGCGATACAGCGAGAAGCGGTGGCCGATCACCTGGACCACGTCGGCACCCGTACTCTCGGCGAGAATCGCGGCCGCCTCGCGCGCCGAAAGGCCGCTGCCGTCCTGGACCGCGCACTTCACGAGCTCGTGCGCCTCGAGGCACTCCTCGGTCTGCTCGATCACGCCGTCGTTGACGTCGCCGCGTCCGATGTGGACGACCGGATTAAGATGGTGGGCGAGGCTGCGGAGCTGACGGACCTGCTTGCCGGTAAGTGCCATGGATGTGCGCTCTCTTTCGTGTACGGAGTTGTTCGGCTGGTACACGATATAGCACCGCGCGGGCAAAAGCCAGAGGCGAGGCGCCAAACGGGGTGTTTTTCCATGGGGAATACGCGTGTGCTCCGTCCCGCGAGATTCGCAGGCGCCGGCAATGGGTACACAACTGGGGAACGATTGACGCCCGGCCTTACTGGGCGATGGTGAACTATAAGGAGACCTGTATGCCCACAGCGAACGGAAACCATCGTGCACGGTCTGCCGCGAGCGCGCCGACACCGCGCCGTACCGCTGCGAAAGCTCCGGCGCACACCGCCCGCTCCGTCGCGGGCGCGCAGAAGGCATCGGGCGTTCGTGCACCCATCAACGCCGCGTCTGCCGCCAAGCGCGCAGCCCATGCGCGTCCGGGCGAGGAAGGCAAGCTGCGCGTGGCGGCCGCTGGAACGGCGCGCAGCGCCCGCCGCGATGCCTCGGCACGTGGTAGTGCGGCCATGGGCGGAGGCGGCAAGATGATGTACATCGCCATCGTCGTCGGCGCCGTGCTGGCAGCCCTTGTTTTCTTCTTCGTAGGTCGCGCGCTTTTGGGTGCGTTCATGAGTGATGGGGAGCAGGAGACGGTTACCGCGGTGAGCGAAAAGGAGCAACCGGTCGATAACGCTTCGTCCGCAGGCGAGGGAGACGAGCTTCCCGCTGTGACCTACGGCACCACGGTGTACTCAGCGCGCGTGGACGATGACGGGTTTACTTACGTGACGCGCTCTTCTGTCGATGCGCCCGACGAGTCGCTCGACCTGTTCGCCTGCAATGGCGATCTGGTGGGTATGGCCTATTGCCAGGGTGTGCTCTACACGGTGTGCAACGTCGACGGCAGCTGCGAGGTGGCGGCCTACGTCGACGGCGATGGGTCGGTCCCCGTCATCTACCGCGAAACCGAGGGCGCGCCCGCATCCGTCACCCTCGATGGCACCAAGCTAACCATCACCTACGAAGACGGCTCCACCAACACCATCGAACTCGGTGTAGCAGAATAACGCCAACCGGCCCGCTGGCCTCTCCGGGGACTTTCGGTTGCTGCCAAGCGAGGAATGCCCAGCGCACGACGCGTTCGTGGTCGAGCATGTAGCAGCCCTGAGGAGCGCCCTTCTCGCCGGGCTCGCCCACATGGGGGTTCTCCACCATGTGCCGCTTCAGGTACGACCGCAGCTCGTCGAGTTTGTTCTCATTGCCGTCCTCGAGCATGCGTGCGAAGTCGGCGAGGCCCTCTTCGAGCGAATCGAACGTGTCGTGGCGCGGCGAGTCGATGTAGCGAACCTCAGGCTTCTCACCCATCTGCACCAGGATGTTGAAGGCATACACGTAGTCGCGGCTATGCGTAACCGAAGCCCCAATAGCCTCCATGATGTGCTCGTCACAATGCGGCCCCGCCCCAGCGACAAGCGTGACGCACCGTCGACGCCGCGCAACAGCCGTAAGCTTTCCCAACGCCGCTTTCAAATTGGATGTGGTAATGGAGCGGCTGGCAAGCGCCACATCAACAGACCCCGGTGCAAGCCCCGCGGCTTCCCAGTCGTCATCCCACGCTACGCAAACCGGTCGCACAAGCCTCTCGACGCCGTAATACGCACTGCCCTCCTGCAGCGTCTCGAGCATGCGAGGCGAAAAATCAGCCGCGACCACACGATGCCCGCCGCGCGCAAGCGGAATGGCCAACGATCCGGCTCCGCACCCCATATCGAGCACGGATTCCCCGGGCAGAATCTGCGCAAGCTCCAAAAACGCCTGCGCATACGGATGCGTCTCGCGCGGACGGAAGTGCTTGGCCTTGGCATCCCAATACGAAGGATCGTCAGCAGGTCGCCGATGCCGCTGCAGCAGCATCCACTCATCATTCCAATCCGTCTCCAACAGCCGAGACCGCATCCACACGCCTTTCTCTGATATGCGCCGCAACGCGGCGCACGCCAATTCCCGCAAGAACCGTACCCACGCCGCTACCGCCGCCCCGTCGCGACGGCCGCTTCCCGGCGCCGCCGACCTGCGGGATCAGCAATTATTGCAGCAGGGCCGCGGCATATCGTCCCGCGCGCAGTTCCGCACGAGCCGGAGGCGCCAGTGGCGCCTCCGTGCGAGCAGGACTGTTTGAGCACGGGATGATATGCCGCGGCCCCCGAGAAACGTAACGGTTAGTTCTTCAGCGAGTTGAGCGGCGCCGGGAAGCGTCCGCCGCGGTGGGCGAACACGGTGCCGGCGTGGGGGTTCACCGGCATGATGGGTGCGCGCCCGAACAGTCCGCCGTAGTCGACGGATTCGCCCAGGCCCTTGCCGATGGCCGGAATGATGCGCACGGCCGTGGTCTTGTTGTTGATGACACCGATGGCCATCTCGTCGGCGATGATGCCCGCGATGGTCTCGACGCTCGTGTCACCGGGGATGGCGATCATGTCCAGGCCCACGGAGCACACGCAGGTCATGGCCTCGAGCTTCTCGAGCGAAAGCGCGCCGGCCTCGACGGCCTCGATCATGCCGGCGTCCTCGGACACGGGGATGAACGCGCCGGACAGGCCGCCCACGCTGGAGCTAGCCATGACGCCGCCCTTCTTCACGGCGTCGTTCAGCATGGCGAGCGCGCAGGTGGTGCCGGGGCCACCGCAGGTGCCCACGCCGATGATCTCGAGGATGCGCGCCACGGAGTCGCCGATGGCAGGCGTCGGGGCGAGCGACAGGTCGACGATGCCCTTCTCCACGCCCAGACGGCGGGCTGCCTCGCGGCTCATGAGCTCGCCGGCACGGGTGATCTTGAAGGCGGTCTGCTTGATCTTCTCGGCCACGTCCATCATGCTCGCGGAATCGGGCAGCTGCTCGAGCGCGGCAGCCATGACGCCGGGGCCCGAGACGCCCACGTTGATGACGGCGTCGGCCTCGCCGGAGCCGTGCGTGGCGCCGGCCATGAAGGGGGAGTCTTCAACCATGTTGGCGAAGACGACGAACTTCGAGGCGCCGACGGACTCGCGGTCGGCGGTCAGGCGCGCGGAATCCAGCACGGTCTGTGCGACCATGAGGACGGCGTCCATGTTGATGCCGGCGCGCAGGCTCGCGACGTTCACGCTCGAGCACACGCGGCTTGTCTGGGCGAGCGCCTCGGGGATGCTCTGGATGAGGCGACGGTCGCCGTCGCCGATGCCCTTGTGTACCAGCGCGGAGAAACCGCCCAGGTAGTCGATGCCGAGCGTCTCTGCGGCACGGTCGAGCGCGTGCGCAAGCGGGGTGAGGTCCTCGTCGGGGCAGGCAGCGGCGATCTGTGCAATCGGCGTCACGGAGACGCGCTTGTTCACAATGGGGATACCGTACTCGCGCTCGAGGGCCGTTGCGGTGGGCACCAGCTGCTCGGCCGTCTTCGTGATGCGGTCGTAGACCTTGGTGCACATGCGGTCGAGGTTCTCGTCGGCGCAGCCCATGAGCGAGATGCCCATGGTGATGGTGCGGATGTCCAGGTGCTGCTCGGAAACCATGTCGCGTGTTTCGGCGATCTCTGCCGGCGTGATGGCCATGGGGACTCCTTCGTTCGTTGAAGTGCATGTAATGCTTGATTCATTCTAACGAACCGCCCGCGCAAGCGTGCGGTCGCACCGTGGATAAACCATGCCGTCACAGGCGGCATGTCGCTCGCACGTGTTGCGGCGGCGCATGCTAGCCGCCGAAGACCTCCTCGGCGATGCGCGCGGCTTCGGCGGCGTCCTTCGCATAGAAGTCCGCCCCGATCTGCGCGGCATATTCCGGCGTGAGCACGTCACCGCGCACCAGCACCCTTACGCCCGGCACTTCGGCGGACAGGTAAAGGCCGCGCGTTCCGAAAACGATTCGAGCATTTGTAAGATTTGCTACCCCTGATTCGGCAGCAAATCTTACAAATGCTCGAATCGTTTCGCGAGGCGGGTCCTTGGGACGATGTCACGTGCCGCCCCGCCGCCGCAGGCTCGTTCCAAAAGAGGCCAATGTGGCGCGAAGCACACCCCGTCCCAGGAGACGCCAGACGTGCTACGCCTCAAAGACCTCCTCGGCGATGCGCGCTGCCTCGGCGGCATCCTTCGCGTAGAAGTCCGCCCCGATCCGCGCAGCGTATTCCGGCGTGAGCACGGCGCCTCCCACCAGCACCTTCACGTCCGGCGCCTCGGCGTGCAGCAGCGCGATGGTTTCCTCCATGCTCTTTACCGTGGTGGTCATGAGCGCCGAGAGTCCCACCAGGCGAACGCCGCGAGCGCGCACCGTGTCGAGGATCTCCTGCGGATCCACGTCGCGCCCCAGGTCAAAGACCGTGTAACCGTAGTTGTCGAGCAGCATTTTCACGATGTTTTTGCCGATGTCGTGGATGTCGCCCTTCACGGTGGCGAGGCAGATGGGGCCTTTGCCTGCGATGCTGCCGGCGGGCATATGCGCGCGGATGGTGTCGAAGCCCACGCGTGCCGCCTCGGCCGATGCCATGAGCTGCGGCAGGAAGTACGTTCCCTGGTCGAAGAGCACGCCCACCTCATCGAGCGCGGGGATAAACCGGCTGTTGATGAGCTCCAGCGGGTCGGTGGTCGCCAGCAGCTGTTCGGTTGCGGCTTTCATCTCGCCTTTGCGGCCGGAAAGGATGAGGCGGCGGATAGGGTCGCCACCCTCATCGAGCGCAGGCGCGCCACCGCCCGTGCCCGCGGCAGCCGTCGCCGCTGCATCGCCTCCCGCAATCGGCACCTTGTACGGATCGCCCCAGCCGGCATAGCGCTCGATGTAGGCCGCCGACCCCTCGTCCTCGGCGTTGAGTACGCGGAAGCTGTGCACGACGTCCATGTAGCGTGCGGATCCGGGGTTCATGATGGGTGCATCCAGCCCTGCGCCGAACGCGGCGGCCAAAAACGTCGCATTCATAAGCTCGCGCGCGGGCAGGCCGAAGCTGATGTTCGACACGCCGAGCGCGCACTTCACGCCCAGATGCTCACGGCATGCGCTCACGGCGCGCAGAATGCCCAGCGCCTGCTGCTGGTTGGTCGATGCGGTCATGACCAGGCAGTCGATGAGGATGCGCTCGGGGCCTATGCCATAGCGGGCGGCCTCGTTCACGATGCGCCGCGCGATGGCCACGCGCGCCTCGGCGGTCTCGGGAATGCCGTCCTCGTCCAGCGTGAGGCCGATGACGTTCGCGCCGTAATGTGCCGCGATGGGCAGGATGGCGTCGAGGCTTTCGCGCTTGCCGTTCACCGAGTTGATGATGGCGCGGCCGGCGTAGCGGCGCACGGCAGCCTCGATGGCAGCCGGGTCGGTGGAATCGATCTGCAGCGGAAGCACCGTGGACGCCTGGAGCTGCTCGCACATGCGCGGCAGCAGGGCAACCTCGTCGAGCTCGGGCATGCCCACGTTCACGTCAAGGATGTCGGCGCCCTGTTCCTGCTGGCTAATGCCCTGGCCCACCACGTAGTCCAGGTCGCCGGCGCGCAGGGCCGCCTGCAGGCGCTTTTTGCCCGTGGGGTTGATGCGCTCGCCGATGACGGCGATGCGCTGCTCCGAGCAGGGGAGCACCACGGCGCGCTGGGCGCTCGTGACGGTGAAGGCGGGCTCCACGCTGCGCTGCTGTGGCGTGCGGTTGCGCACGATGTCCGCAAGTAGGCGGATGTAGTCCGGGTTGGTGCCGCAGCAGCCGCCGATGATGCCGACGCCGTCGTCGACCATGCCGCGCACGGCTGCGGCATAGGCGGTGGGGTCGATATCGTAGACCGTGCGTCCATCCTCCACATGCGGCAGGCCGGCGTTTGCCTGCACCATCACGGGCTTTTCGGTGACGGCGAGCATGCGCGCGGCAAGAGGCCGCAGCTCGGCGGGGCCAAGCGAGCAGTTGATGCCCACGACGTCGGCGCCCAGGGCGTCGAGCGTGATCGCCGCGACCTCGGGCGAGGTGCCCAAAAACGTGCGGCCGTCCTCCTCAAAGGTCATGGTGGCGAAGATGGGCAGGTCGGAGTTCTCCTTGGCGGCGAGCACCGCGGCGCGAATCTCCGCCAGATCGGTCATGGTCTCGATGACGAACAGGTCCACGCCCGCGGTAGCGGCGGCGCGCACCTGCTGCGCAAACAGGTCGTAAGCCTCGTCGAACGAGAGGGTTCCCATGGGGCGCATGAGGGCGCCCAGAGGGCCGATGTCACCCGCCACGTAGCGCGCGCCGGATGCCCGGGCGCACCGCACGGCCGCGTCGAAGACCTCCTCCACGGTGGCCGCGTCGCCCAGCTTGTGGGCGTTGGCGCCGAAGGTGTTGGTGGTCACGACCTCGCTGCCCACAGCGACATAGGCCGCATGCACGGCGGTGATGGCGTCTGGCTCCGAGAGGTTCAACAACTCCGGCAGCGCACCCGCCTCCAGGCCCGCCGCCTGCAGCATGGTGCCCATACCGCCGTCGAACAGCAGATGGCGGCGCCCCTCGAGTGCAGCGCGCAAGTCGTCGTCGGCAATGCGGAGGGTATCGGGCGTACGCGGCGTGAAAGCGGTCATAGGTGGTCCTTTGTGCGACGGGTGGAAGGGCGGACGGATACTATTGTCCCACGAGGGGTGGCGGCCGGAAATCGAAACCTCGGTGTCCTCAGCCTTGCGCATAACAGGTGGTCCCGCGCGCTCGGAAGGCGCATGTGCTACGCATCCGGCAGGTCGCGCAGGTGGGGCGCATGTCCGCAGCGTGCGCGTCGCCCTCGAAGAGTCCTATGAGCGCCGTCACGCTCTTGGACGGCAGCAGCAGGTGCGAAGGCGTGACGGTGAGACCGATGAGCCGCGTTGCGTCGAGCGCCGCGACGATGGCGTCTTGCGCATCGAGCGGGCAATCGCCGTATCCGCAGGAAAAGCGCCAGTTCGAGGCAAGGCCCAGGTCTGAGGCGGCGCGCTTCACGGCGCTGTCCATCGCGCCGACGGCCGCCTCGACGTATGCGGAGCACGCCGCATCGAGAATCGTGGCATCCAGCGGGTTCTGCCCGCCCAGCGTGCGCAGGCGCCGCTCGCTCTCCATACCCAGCGTGCAGGCCAGCATGGCGCAATACGAGGCATCTTTCAGGTGGCGGAACGCGTCGCGGCCCACAAGCTCCACCGTGGTTCCCGCAAGGCGGATGCACGGTTCGCCCGCAGCGTCGCGCGCGCGTGCATCCACGGGGAAGACCCGCCGCACACCGCGTGGGGATACGCTGCGCTCCAATTCCGCCGCGATGCGCTCGATGCGCGCCGAGAGCTCTTCGTTCACATCCTGTCCGGTATAGCCCAGGTAGCGCAGCATCTCGGCACGGTTTATGCGCGGGCGCTCCGCGGGCTCGGGGCGATAGAGCACGGGCGCGGCGAGCGGTGCGGGAACGGTAGCGCCGTCGATGTTTGGGGAGGATTCCACGGCTTATCGGCCCTACCCGCGCAGGGCGCTCATGGCGGCTGCAGCCACGTCTGCGCGGTTCATGGTGTACACATGCAGACCGTCGACGCCATGGGCGGCCAGGTCTTCCAGCTGGCGGCACGCGTACTCGATGCCCGCCGCACGCAGGCTCTCCGGGTCGTCCTCAAAGCGGGCAAGAATCTTGATCACGGGGGCGGGCAGCGATGCCGCGCAGGTGAACACCATGCGCGTGACCTGCTGCTTGCTCGTGAAGGGCATGATGCCCACCGTGATGGGGATGGTGATGCCCGCGGCGTCGGCGAGCTCGCGGAAGCGGTAGAAGTACTCGTTGTCGAAGAAGAGCTGCGTGACCAAAAAACTTGCGCCCGCATCCTGCTTTTGGCGCAGGTGCTTCACGGAGGTCGGCAGGTCGTCGCAGGTGAGGTGGCCTTCGGGGTATGCCGCGCCGCCCACGCAGAACCCGGCGTCCACCAGGGCCGGCACCAGGTCCTTGGCATAGGGGAAGGCGATGTCGCCCGCCTCGGCCTCGCTCATGCCGGCGGGCAGGTCGCCGCGCAGCGCCAGTACGTTCTCGATGCCGGCGTCCATAAACTCAAGGATCTTCTCGGCAAGCGTCTCGCGCGTAAGCGAGATGCAGGTGAGGTGCGCGACAGAGGAGATGTTGAATTCCGACGAGATCATCGAGGCGATCTGCGCCGTTGCGGCGGAGTTACCCGACCCGCCCGCAGAGTAGGTGACGCTGATGAAATCGGGTGCCAGGGATGCGAAGCCGCTCGCGACCTCGCGGGCGCGCTCCAAGGTGAGCTCGCCTTTGGGCGGGAACATCTCGAACGAGACGGGTTGGGTGCCGTTGGCGCGGGCCTCGGCGAAGATCTGGTCGACTCTCATGGCGCCCCCTTGGTTCGCGAGAAGCATAGTAGGGGGCATCATACACCGCGAGCAGCGGTATCGTGCACGCCGCATCGGCGCGAAACGCGTTGTTCACGGGCTGAATGGAGCTGGCCTCCCTGGGGACGGGGGCGGGAGACGCCAACTCGTCCCCAGGGAGGCCAGCCAAAAGGGGTCAGGTTACTTTTGGTTGTCCCAGGTGCGGGCGACCTCGCGGGCGCAGGCGATGCCGTCGGCGATGGCGTTCACGACGAGCGAGGCGCCGGTGCGGGCATCGCCGCAGGTCCAGATGGCAAGCTCGGGCTCATGGTCGTCGAGGGCGCTCTCGCAGCGATGCCCGGCGCCCCGCTTGGGCTGAGCGACGCCCAGCGCATCGTACACGTCGCGCTGGGCTCCGGTGAATCCGCATGCGATAAGCACCAGCTGTGCAGGCAGCTCGCGCTCGGTCCCTGCGACGGGTGCCGGCGAGCCACCCGACCAGTCGACGTCGGCGATGCGCAGCGCGCGCACCCGCCCGTCCGTATCGGCCAGCACCTCGCGCGTGTCCACCGACCACGTGCGCATCTCGCCGCCCAGAAGCGTGATGGCCTCCTGCTGTCCGTAGTCAGTCTTCTTCACGTTGGGCCACTGCGGCCAGGGGTTGGATGGCAGGCGCTCCTCGGCGGGCTCGGGCATGACCTCGAGCTGCCGCACGCTGGCCGCGCCCTGACGCACCGCGGTGCCCACGCAGTCATTGCCCGTGTCCCCGCCGCCGATGACCACGACGTCGAGTCCGCGCGCGTCGATTGCGGGCGAGCCCCCGTCCAGCACGGCGCGGGTGGAGGAGGTGAGGTAGTCGACGGCCATCACCACGCCGGCGCTCTCGACGCCCGGTACGGCAAGCGTGCGCGCCGCGCCCGCGCCGACGGCGACCACCACGGCGTCGAATGAAGCGGCAAGCTCAGATGCCACGGCAGGGTTCGCCGCATCGGTGCCCAGCATGAACGAAATCCCGCGCGCTTCCATAAGGTCGCAGCGGCGCTTCACGACGTCCTTCGGCAGCTTCATGTTGGGAATGCCGTACATGAGCAGGCCGCCGGGACGGTCCGCGCGCTCGACCACCGTCACGTGCGCGCCGCTCCGCGCAAGTTCCCACGCGCAGGCGAGTCCCGCGGGTCCCGATCCCACCACAGCGATGCGCGGCGCATCGGCGGCGGGTGCTGCAAACTCGGCCGGTCCGCCGTGCGCCCACTCCCAATCGGAAATGGCGCGCTCGGTATCGTGAATCGTCACGGGTGCGCCCTCGAACGATCCCAGGTTGCACGCCGCCTCGCAGGGAGCGGGGCACACGCGGCTCGTGAATTCGGGCAGCGGGCTCGTCATCGCCAGGCGCTCGGCCGCTTCGCGCCAGCGTCCGCGCCACACCAGGTCGTTCCATTCGGGAATGAGGTTGTGCAGCGGGCAGCCGCTCGAGCGGGCGCGCCCAAAGGGGTGTCCCGTTTGGCAGAACGCCACGCCGCACATCATGCAGCGGCTCGCCTGCACGCGGCGCTCGCCCTCGGCAAGCTCGCGGTAGAGCTCGCCATAGTCGCGCACGCGCTCGTCGATCGCGCGCAGCTCGTGCGTCTTGCGGTCGTGTGTGAGAAACGCGCCCGGCTTACCCATGGCGCTTCACCTCCTTCGCACCCGTCTCGACCTCGAAGGCCGTCTCGAGCGCCTCCTCGCGCGTCGCGCCGTTGCGCTCCGCGTCCTCCACAATGGCCATCACGCGCTCGTATTCCACGGGCACGACCTTCACGAAGTGCGTCGCGATGGCGTCGAAGCGGTAGAGCATCTTGATGCCGAGCGGGCTTTGCGTGGCGCGCACGTGCTCGACGATGAGCTTGCGAATCTGCTCGAGCTCGCGTTTGCTCGGCTCTCGTAGCGCCACGGTGTCCAGGTTGCAGCGCCGCTCAAGCGTGCGGTACTCGTCGTACACATAGGCCACGCCGCCCGTCATGCCGGCGGCGAAGTTTGGCCCCACCTCGCCCAAGATGAGCACGCAGCCGCCCGTCATGTATTCGCAGCCGTGCGCGCCGACGCCTTCGACCACCACGGTGGCGCCGGAATTGCGCACGCAGAAGCGCTGACCGGCGCGGCCGTTCACAAAGCCGCGACCGCTGGTTGCTCCCATAAAGGCGACGTTTCCCACGATGATGTTCTCATCGAACTTGTAACTCGCGGCCTCGGGCGGGCGGACCGACACAGTGCCGCCCGAAAGCCCCTTGCCGAAGTAATCGTTCGCGTCGCCCTCGACGTTGAGCGCCACCCCGCGCGGCAGAAACGCCGCGAAGCTCTGGCCGGCCGATCCCGTGCAGTCGACGGTGATGAGCCCGTCGGGCAGGCCGTCGGGGTGCGCCGCGGTGACAGCGTGGCCAAGCATGGTGCCCACGCAGCGGTTGACGTTGGCGATGTCCGCATGGAAGTGCACGGGCGTGAGGTGCCGGCGCGCATTGGCGGTGTAGGGGATGAAGAGCGTCGCGTCGAGCGTGCGGTCAAGCTGTGCGTCGGCTGCCATCTCGGGCAGGAAGTGCACGCCGTCTGCGCCCGGCACCTGCGCGCCGAACTCGCACACGGCGGGCGCGAGCACGCAGGACAGGTCGATGCAGTCGCTCTTCCAGTTGCCGTCGGCTGCCACCTGACGCAGGCACTCGGGGTGGCCCACCATCTCGTCAATCGTGCGGAAGCCCAAGCGCGCCATGACGTGCCGCAACTGTTCGGCCACGAAGAGCATGAAGCGCTCCACGTGCTCCGGCCTGCCGGCAAAACGATGGCGCAGGCGGCAGTTTTGCGTGGCGATGCCCGCCGGGCAGGTGTCCTGCTGGCAATCGCGCTGCATGAGGCAACCCATGGCGATGAGCGGCATGGTCGCGAAGCCGAACTCCTCGGCGCCCAGCAGGCACGCCACCGCCACGTCGGTGCCGTCCATGAGCTTGCCGTCGGCCTCCAGCACCACGCGCGAACGCAGGCCGTTTTGCACGAGCGTCTGCTGCGTCTCGGCAAGTCCCAGCTCAAGGGGAAGGCCCGCATGCCAAATGGAGTCGCGCGGCGCCGCGCCCGAGCCGCCGTTATGGCCGGAAATCAAGATCTTGTCGGCCGCGCCTTTGGCCACGCCGGTGGCGATGGTGCCCACGCCCGCCTCGGACACGAGCTTCACGCTCACACGCGCCTCGGGGTTTGCGCACTTGAGGTCGAAGATGAGTTCCGCCAGGTCCTCGATGGAGTAGATATCGTGGTGCGGCGGGGGAGAGATGAGCCCGATGCCCGGCGTGGACTGACGCACCCGCGCGATCCACGGGTACACCTTCTTACCGGGCAGATGGCCACCCTCGCCGGGCTTAGCGCCCTGGGCCATCTTGATCTGCAGCTCGATGGCGGAGGACAGGTAGCGGCTCGTCACGCCGAAGCGCCCGCTTGCCACCTGTTTGATGGCGGAGTTCGCCGAGTCTCCGTTTGGCAGCGGGGTCTCGCGCCGCGGGTCCTCGCCGCCTTCGCCGGAGTTCGACCTGCCGTGCAGCCTATTCATGGCGATGGCCATACATTCGTGCGCTTCCTGGCTGATGGAGCCGTAGCTCATGGCTCCGGTGTTGAAGCGCGTGGCGATGCTCCGTGCGCTTTCCACCTCGTCAAGCGGTACCGGCGTGCGCCCACGGTCGTCGAAGTCCAACAGGTCACGCAGGCGCACCGCGCGCCCCGGGCGGCGCAGGTGCTCGCTGTAGGACAAAAACGTGTCGTAGGAATCGGTACGCACCGCTTGTTGCAGCAGGTAGACGGTATCGGGATCTATCAGATGATCCTCGCCGCCAACCGGGCGCCATTTCGTGAGGCCAAGGCTCGGCAACGCGTTCGGGGAAGGCGTGCGGGCAAGTGCGGCCGCGGCGTCGCAGCGCTCGTTCAGCTCGCGCTCCACAGCGCGCACATCCAAGCCACCCACGCGCGTGACGGTGCCGGCGAAGTAGCGGTCCACCAGGCTCGGCGCCAGGCCGACTGCCTCGAAGATCTGCGCGGAGTGGTAGCTCTGCACCGTCGAGATGCCCATCTTGGACATGATGGACACGATGCCCGCCACGGCGGCGCGGTTATAGTTGTCGACAGCCTCCGCGGCGTCGATCACGTGCCCGTCCTTGGCCACAAGGTCGCCCTCGTCGGCCATGCGCGCCACGAGCGCGTGGGCGCGATAGGGGTAGATGCCGCTTGCCGAGTAGGCGACGAGTGCCGCGAAGTCGTGGGCCGATACCGCGTCGCCGCATTCCACCACGATGTCGGCGAACGTGCGCAGCCCGGCGCGCATGAGCGCGTTGTGGACGGCGCCAACCGCAAGCAGCGCGGGCACGGGCACCTCGCCGTCTTCTGCACGGTCGGACAGCACCACGATGTTCACGCCGTCGCGCACCGCCTCGATCACCTGTGTGCTCAGGCTCTCCAGCGCACGCTCGAGCGCGCCCGCGGCATCGTCGCGCCGGTAGGCAGCACGGAACGTCCGCGCCTCGAAGCCCGCTCGGTCAACGGAGCAAATACGGTCGAACTCATCGCGCGTGAGCAGGGGCGTCTCAAGTCGGATGAGTCGGCACGTGGCGCGGCAGTCCTCCAACAGGTTGCCGTGATTGCCCAGGTACAGCACGGTCGAGGTCACCAGACGCTCGCGCAGCGCATCGATGGGCGGGTTCGTCACCTGGGCGAACAGCTGGAAGAAGTAATCGTAGAACGAGCGGGTCTTGAGCGACAGGCAGGCGAGCGGCGCATCGATGCCCATCGACGCCAACGGCACCGACCCGGTGGCCGCCATGGGGCGAAGCACCTCCTGGATATCATCCCAGTGGTACCCGTAGCGCAGGGCCTCGGCTGCACTCGGTGCCGTTTCGGCCACCGCGTCTGCATTCGCGGAGGCACTTAGGTCCGCGAGCGTGAGCGTCTCGTCCGCGATCCAGTCCGCAAAGGGCTTGAGTTTGGCGTATTCGTTGCGAATCTCGTCGTTGTAGCGAATCCGTCCGCTGCCCATGTCGACTTCGAGCATCTCGCCGGGGCCCAAGCAGCCGCTCGTCAGCACGTTGGCGGGGTCGATCTCGATGGCGCCGACCTCGGAGCACAGCAAAAAGCGGTCATCGCGCGTCACCACGTAGCGCGCCGGGCGCAGGCCGTTGCGGTCGAGCGCGGCACCCAGGGTCCGTCCGTCGGTGAAGGCGATGGCTGCCGGACCGTCCCACGGCTCCATAAGCATCGATTGGTAGGCGTCGTAGGCGCGTCGCGCCGGCGGAAGCTCCTCGTTGCGGTCCCAGGGCTCGGGTATAAGCAGCGATACCGCGCGCGTGAGCGGCCGGCCGTTCATCACCAAAAACTCCAACACGTTATCCAGAATGGCGGAGTCGGACCCTTCGCGGTTGATGATGGGCAGCACACGCTCAAGATCGTGCTGGAAGAGGGGCGAGTACAGGTTGGGCTCGCGGGCGCGAATCCAGTTGACGTTGCCCTTCAGCGTGTTGATCTCGCCGTTGTGGATGATGAGGCGGTTGGGGTGCGCGCGCTCCCAGCTGGGTGTGGTGTTGGTGGAATAGCGCGAGTGGACGAGCGCCACCGCGGTCTTGACGGCCGCATCGTTCAGGTCGATGAAGAAGCGGCGCATCTGCGTGGCTACGAGCATGCCCTTGTACACGATGGTCCGTGCACTCATGGAGCATATATAGAAGATCTTGCCCGCAAGCGCGTGCTCTTCGTCGCCGCGCTTCTCGATGCTGCGGCGGCACACGTACAGGCGCCGTTCGAACGCATCGCCGCGCTCGACGTCGGTCGGGCGGCCCAGGAAGGCCTGCTTGATGGTGGGCATGCAGGCGCGCGCCGTCTCTCCCAGATCGTGCGCGTCAACCGGCACGTCGCGCCAGAAGAGCACGGGGATTCCCTCCTGTGCGCATCCTTCCTCAAACAATCGTTTGGCCGCCTCCACGCCACGTGCGTCCTGCGGCAAAAACAGCATGGCGACGCCATAGTCACCCTCGGCGGGCAGCAGCTGGCCGCATTTCTGCGCCTCTTTGCGGAAGAACCGGTGGGGGATCTGGAACAAAATGCCCGCGCCGTCGCCCGTGTTGCGCTCGAGGCCCGTGCCGCCGCGGTGCTCGAGGTTGACGAGCACCGAAAGGGCGTCGTCGAGTATCTGGTGGCTGCGCGTGCCGTCGATTGCCGCCAGGGCGCCGATGCCGCAGGCGTCGTGTTCGAATTCGGGCCGGTACAGGGTCTGGTGCGACTCCTTCTTGTTCGACTCGTTACTCATAGGTCCTCCCATGTGGAATCGGGGCGGAAGGGGGCGCGTTCGGCACGTGATGGCCTGCCCCCTTCGTGTCTGTTGCGCGCAGGCGCGGCGACCCATGGTAAAGAGGTGGAGTTGCGATAGGTTTTCCCGCGCATTTCCATGCGGTTTCAATTTGGGGGCAAATTGGGGTCAAGGTGCGGGAGGCGCTCGCGCCACTTCCTCGAACAATGCCCTTGACCAGGTAAAACGTTGCATTGCCGTGAGTTCTCGCTGCCTTCGCCCCGCTCCCAGCGCTCCGTCGACTCCGTTTTCAGATGGCCACAGTACCGTTGCATACCGGCAATGCGCGAGAAATTAGCCCGAAACCTGCGGCTTGTAATCTACAATTCGTTCGTTGGGACAAAACGCCGGCAGCACGAACCCGGCGTGATACGAAGGGAGCCCCCTATGGCCGATACCGAGCTTACCAGTCGATTCGGTACCATGGTCTTTTCGGAGGACGTGATGCGCAAGCGCCTTCCGAAGGACATCTACAAACGTCTCGCCGCCACGATGGATCAGGGCGCACCGCTCGATCTGGACGTGGCGAACGCCGTCGCGCACGCCATGAAGGAGTGGGCGATCGAAAACGGCGCTACCCATTTCGCGCATTGGTTCCAACCTCTTTCGGGAATCACGTCCGAGAAGCACGACAGCTTCCTCGAGCCCAACCACGACGGCACCGCCATCACCAAGTTTACCGGCAAGAACCTTATCCAGGGTGAGCCCGACGCCTCGAGCTTCCCCAACGGCGGCCTGCGTGCCACCTTCGAGGCCCGCGGCTACACCGCGTGGGACCCCACGAGCCCCGCGTTCATCAAGGACGAGGTGCTGTGCATCCCCACGGCGTTTTGCGGTTACAACGGCGAGGCCCTCGACAAGAAGACCCCGCTTCTGCGCTCCATGAAGGTGCTCGACACGCAGGCCAAGCGCGTGCTCGCGCTCTTCGGCAAGCACCCCAAGCGCGTCGTGCCCAATGTCGGCCTTGAGCAGGAGTACTTCCTGATCAAGAAAGACGCCTATCGCCGCCGCCGCGACCTGGTCATCACCGGCCGCACCCTCTTCGGCGCCCCGCCCTGCAAGGGCCAGGAGCTCGAGGAGCACTACTTCGGCGCCATCCGTCCCTCCGTGTCCAAGTACATGAAGGCGCTCGACGACGAGCTGTGGGCGCTCGGCATTCCCGCCAAGACCAAGCACAACGAGGTCGCTCCCTGCCAGCACGAGCTCGCGCCCGTGTACACCGAGCTCAACGAGGGCATCGACAACAACATGCTCGTCATGGAGAAGATGAAGCTCGTGGCGTCGAGCTTCGACCTCACCTGCCTTCTGCACGAGAAGCCGTTTGAGGGCATCAACGGTTCGGGCAAGCACAACAACTGGTCGATTGCCACCGAGGACGAGAACCTCATGGATCCCGGTGACACCCCGCTCGAGAACCTGCAGTTCGTGGTCTTCCTCACCGCGGTGATCGAGGCGGTCGACAAGTACCAGGATCTGCTGCGCATGTCCGTGGCGAGCTGCGGTAACGACCACCGCCTGGGCGCCAACGAGGCGCCTCCGGCGATTGTGTCCATCTTCCTGGGTGATCAGCTCACCGAGGTCGTGCAGAAGATCATGGACGGCGAGGCTTCCGTCCACGCCACGCACGGCGTGCTCGATCTGGGCGCCGACGTGCTGCCCAACCTCGAGCAGGACAACACCGACCGTAACCGCACTTCTCCCTTTGCCTTCACGGGCAACAAGTTCGAGTTCCGCGCCGTGGGCTCCGAGGCCAATCCGAGCGATGCCAACCTAGTGCTCGACACCGCGGTCGCCGAGTCGCTGAAGGAGTTCGCCGACGCGCTCGAGGGCACGCCTGCCGATGAGTTCGCCGCCGCTGCGCTCGAGTACTGCAAGAAGACGCTCAACGAGCACCGCCGCATCCTGTTCTCCGGCGACGGCTACTCCGACGAGTGGCAGAAGGAGGCGGAGCGCCGCGGTCTGGCCAACCTGCGCACCACGGCCGACGCGCTGCCGATGATGGTGTCCGAGAAGAATCTCGCGCTGTGGACCAGCATGGGCGTGCTGTCCGAGACCGAAGCCTTCAGCCGCTACGAGGTGAAGCTCGAGAAGTACAACAAGCTCATGAACATCGAGGCCACGACGATGATTCGCGAGGCGCGCCGTACCTACCGCCCGGTTATCACCGCGTATGCCACCAAGGTTGCCAAGGGTCTGGAGACCATCCGCGCCGCCGGTGCCGAGGCCGCCATGGAATGCGAGCAGAACACGCTCAACAAGCTGTGCTACGGCATCACCGAGATCAACGACGCCATCAAGGAGCTCGATGCCGTCCACAAGAAGGCCGAGGGGCTCATCGATGCGCAGGAGCAGGCCAACTGCTATGCGCACGAGGTCGCGCCCGTCATGAGCCGCCTGCGCAGCGCCGTCGACGCCATGGAGGAGATCGTCGCCGCCGACTACTGGCCCGTGCCCACCTACGACGACATCCTGTTCTACGTGTAGCGCTGGATACTGGGCTACCTGCACGCAACGTGAAGCCGCTCGGGCACACCCGCCCGGGCGGCTTTTTGCATGGGGTACACTGGGGGCAAGGCAGCCATGGGATTGGGCAGTCTATCTGTTCTGTCCCACTCAGGAGGTGCATCATGAAGTTCGTTTTGACCGGCGATTCCGATTGCCCCATCGCGCGCATCGCGCTCGGATACGGCGAGTCCGTGCGAACCGAGTCGGGTAGCATGGTCTATTCGCGCAACGTCGAGATTTCCGGCGGGCTCAACACCAAGAAGAAGGGGCTCGGCGGCGTCTTCAGCGCCATTGGGCGCAGCATCACGAGCGGCGAGTCCATGTTCATTACCACAGCGACCGGCACGGGCGATAACGGCGAGATTGCCGTTGCGCCGCCCATTCCTGGCAAGATCATGGAGCTCAAGATCGACGGTGCCCATCAGTACCGTCTGAATACCGGCGCCTTTCTTGCCTGCGACGAGAGCGTCGACTACACGATGGTGAACCAGGGCATCACCAAAGCGCTGTTCGGCAACACGGGCGGCTTGTTCGTCATGGAGATGAACGGCACCGGTTCTGCGCTCGTGTCGGCATTCGGCGATATTCTCGCGCTTACCGTGACGCCCGATGCGCCCCTGACCGTCGACAACGAGCACGTGGTCGCATGGGATGCCGAGCTTGACTACCACATCGAGGTCGCGAGCGGCATGTTCGGCTTCACGACCGGCGAAGGCCTCGTGAACTCGTTTACCGGCAGCGGGCACGTATACATCCAAACGCGCAACCTGGCGAATCTCGCCCAAGCGATGCACCCTTACCTGCCCACCGCCTCGAACTAACCACCTGGGAAAAAAGTGCCTGTCCCTATTTTCCCATCTGGGAAAATAGGGACAGGCACTTTTTTCCCACTAGCCTTTACCAGCAAAAAGCCCGGCTACCGCGTGGGTAACCGGGCTTCGCACTCAAATGGTGCCCCCCAACGGGACTCGCGTGCGGCTGCGCCGCCCGCGGCTTCGGGCTGCTCCGCAGCCCTCGCACGCTCGCTGGGAAATGCTCGCGCATTTCCTCAGTCTCGCGACCCTAATGTGTTCGAGTCCCGGCATGCGATAGCAAAAAGCCCGGCTACCGCGTGGGTAACCGGGCTTCGCACTCTATGGTGCCCCCAACGGGACTCGAACCCGTGTCGCCGCCTTGAAAGGGCGATGTCCTAACCGCTAGACGATGGGGACAGCGGAGATGAGTATAGCAGATTCGATGCCGCGTGTGACCAGTGGGTGCATTTCTGTTGTTTCGTCGCGCGCCCTATGCAAAACGTCCACGAACGGTGCGCTACACTGATGCGCGGTGTTCAGCCCACAGCCCAAGGAGGAGTACATGAACATCCAACAGCTCGCTCGCGCCGGGGTTTCGGTCGCTCTGCTCGCTGTGTCCGCGTGGGTGACGCTGCCCATCGGTCCGGTTCCCTTCACGTTGCAAACGCTCGCACTCGCCATTCTCCCTGCGGCGCTTGATCGCAAGACCGCCTGCGCTGCGGTCGCGGCCTATCTGCTGCTTGGCGCCATCGGCCTGCCGGTGTTCTCCGGTTTCGGCGGAGGCGTCGGCCAGATTGCCGGACCGACCGGCGGTTTTCTGTGGGGTTTCATCCTGGGCATGCTCGCCGGCACTACGCTCGAGTCGTTCCTTCCCGAACGCCTGCCGCTGTTCGCCCGTTCGCTTGCCGCAAGCATCGTGCTGCTGCTGATCTCCTACGCATGCGGGACAGTGCAGCTCATGATCATCGGCTCCATGGACGCGGTAGCAGCGCTGCTCATCGCGGTCATCCCCTTCATCATCCCCGACGCGGTGAAGCTGGTCGTGGGAACGAGCATCGGCTGCTCGGTCGCTCGCGCGATGGGTCACATCGCCCAGCGTGTCTAAAAGCCGTCGATCAATCGATTCGCTTCCCGCGCCGCCCTGGTGTCCCTAGAACGGCGCGGGGCGTCCGGTGTTTTGGACGATCTGGAGGCGGGTTAGCCAAAAAATCGAGTTTTGGTCACGTGAATAGATGTGTCGGGCGGACGGAAATCCTGCCATGCATAAAACATTCTCCTATCCTGCGCAAATGCAATGATATATGAATCAAAAAGTCCGAAAACGGACTAAAAAACTGTTACGAAACATATGCCAATTCGCAAAACTCAATTTTTTGGCTAAGGGGTTCTCCCGAAGGAACAGAGTGCCAACAGTTGTATGCAGTTTGCCCCCATTTTTATTCAGTTTCGAGGTATGACATACCCATATGCTCATCGCGAGACCGTGAGATGGCCTCCGCTCGAGCTTCACGATTGAGCGCGCGGTCCTTCGCAGCGTCCAGGTGTTCAAGAGTGCTCATATTCCGGGGTGGCTTCTGTACAGATTATGCGGAAACGCCGAGCCCCCGAGAGCGCGTCCATGCTCTCTCGGGGGCTCGACCTGCCAGATATTTCGACTCCACCCGACGCCGCTCATTCGATGTATGCTAGCCGCGTGCGGCGGCGTAGCGTGCGTTGGCGCGTTCGGCCACGCTCATGCGGGCGCGCGGGCTGTAGATAATCTGCGAACGGCACACCCCGCAGCACAGGTCGCACCCGGCGCAGGCGTCAGCATCGACCGTGCACACAGGCGGCACGAACGACAGGGCGGGACAGCCCGTGACCTGCACGCAGCGCTGGCACCCAACGCACATGAACCGGTCGACCTCAACCTGCTCCGGTTCGGCAGCGCGCAGCAGCTGGGCGCACGGCGAGGCGAACAGTACGCCGTGGATTCCGGGCTCCGCAATCAACGCGGAGAGCACCTCGCCGCAGCGCTCCAGGTCAAACGGGTCGAGCACGGCGACGGAATTCACGCCCAGCTCGAGCATCCGCTGTCCCAGGCCCTCGATGGCCTCACGCGACAGATATGCCTTGCTCGAGGCCATGACGGCCAAGATCGTGGTCGCGCCCTCGGTCGCAAGCCCGGCGAAGCGCTCCGCAGCATCATCCGCAGCAATCTCGGTGTCGGGTGCCACGTGCACGCACAAGGGCGCTGCAGGGGCATCGGGCGTGCCGTCGCACGGCACCTCCTGGCGATAACGGGGGAGCAGCGTCTCCTCGCCACCCGGGCACGTTGCGGCAGCGGGTTGCACGGCGCCCACGGCAACGCAGCCGATGTTTCCGCACACCACGCGCCCGCGCACGCGACGCGTCGCATCCTTGATGGCAATGTACGCCGCGCGATGCGGGCACCCGGCGCACAGCATGCCACGCTGCGGATTACGCATGCTGCTCATCCCCTTCCTGCGATGCCTCCGGAACATAGGGCTCGCGGCTGATCAGTTCCAACTCGAAGTTGAGCGCGCAGCCCGCCATGGGATGATTGAAGTCGAAGATGGTATCGCCGTCGTCCTCGACCTTCACCACGCGTGCGAGCTGCTGGTAGCCCTCGGCGTTCATGAGGTAGATCATCTCGCCGGGCACCAGGTCCTCATAGTTGGGAATCTGGATGGTGGGCATGTAGTACAGCAGTGCCGCGGTGCGCTCGCCATAGGCCTCTTTGGGCTCAAGGTGCACCTTCTTGGTGTCGCCGGGCTCCATAGAGAGCACCGCCGCCTCGAATCCGGGTACGACCTCGTGGTTGCCCTCAACGTAGGTGAGGGGCGTGCGGCCGCGCGTGGTGTCGAACACCTCACCGTCGTCGAAGCTGCCCGTATAGTGGACGGTCACCACGTGTTTAAGAGAGAAATCTGCCACGATATTCCGCCTTGATTTCACCGGTAATGTACAAACATACCAACTCTAGCACGTGCACAGCTCTTGTTGTCGTTTGCTTGGGAAACCCCGCGTTACGAACGACATATCCGCTTGCGCTCGGGGCGTGAATAAAGAGAGGCGAAGGGGGTCGGTCATTTCTACTTGCCGTTTCGTTCTCTAAGAGGCGTCAAAACACCTTCTTAGTGAACGAAACGGCAAGTAGAAATGACCGACCCCCTCGGACGCCAGCAAACAGCGGAATCCAACCCGAAGTCGTCAGACGTTCTAAAACCCGTAGCGCTGGGCGAAACGCTCAGACTCGTCCTCGATTCCCTCAATTGAGGAGACCCAGCTTACGAAGTCCGGCGTGTCGACGATGATGCCGTCAGCCTCCCATACCGCTTGATGCGTGAGCTCCCACGCTTCGCGTACCGGCGGGCGCACCGGCAAATACGGCGTGAGATAGGTGGGGTTCAGTAGGAAGAACGCGCCACCCTCGCAGCGCGCGGCGAAGTCGCGCAAGGCACGGCGCGCATTGCGGCGCCGCCCGAGCTTGTACAACAGCAGGGTGCGCCCCAGTAAAAACCAGGGTGAGTCCTCAACGGCATCCTCGGGGCGCGCATCGCGTGCGCAGGCGAAAAAGCCGTCCTCGTCCTCCAGGCGCGCCAGCGCGAGCAGAACGGTCCCCACCGCGCGATTGGTGTATCCGCGGGCACGCATGACCCGGCGCGCGTACTCCGCGGCGGCCCGGTACCGCGCGCTCGCAAGGCTCAGCTGCGATATCGCCTCAAGCGTATGCAGCCAGCCGATCATGATGGGGTCGCTACCCGTGCGCTCGGCAGCGTCGGCCCCCTGCGCGTCCTCGCGCCAAAAATGAGGTGCCTCCTCGTCAAAGCCGGGAACGGCCCTAAGGTAGTCATGCACCTCGCTTTCCAGGTGCATGAGGTCGTTCAGGCAGGCATCGATGGGCACGTCTGCCAGCATGATGTCCACCAGGCGCGCATCGACGCACAGCCGGTCTTCTCTCCCAATGCTGTGGAGCGTCTCGCGGGTACGGTTGAACAGCTGCTCACGACGGCGCTCGAACTCCTCGTCGGGCAGGTCCTCCATGCGCTCGAGTTCGCGCATCAGGTTCTCGTGAGCCTGCGCGTAGGCAACCAGCGCTTGCGCGTGCTCGGTGGCGGCGTACTTCGCGGGGCTGCGCAAGATCTCCTCGTGCACCAGCTCGCGCGCAGCGGGCGTCAGCCCCTCGTGTGAGGCCAGATACTCACGTTCAAGGTAAGCGGGGAGGTATTCGCGCGGCTCCATCAGTTGTCCCCTCCGCTGCCCGTAAGGCCGGCGCGCCCCGGCGTGCGCGGCGCGTGGTCCTCCAGGGCGCTTTTGATGAAACGGTGGTTGGCGATCCAGGCGGCGAAACACGCGTTGTCCGGGGTGCCCAGCCCCTCCTGCAAAAGCGGGGTCGCCTCGCTGATGGCGAGGATGAGCTCGTCTTGGCTGCCGGGCACCACGTTCACGCGGCAAAACAGGCCGTCGGGGAATTCCGCCTGGTACAGCAAGGGTTCCGCGGCGTTTGGATAGGCGCGCATGAGCTGGTGCAGCGTGCGGTCGGCGCTCGTGTAGTCGAAGGAACGGTAAAAGACGCTCAGCTCGGCAAGCAGCGTCCAGGCATCCAGCGACTTCTCGGTCATATGATGGCGGCGGCGCAGCGGGCCGGCCGTGCCGTACGAGATGGCGTGCCGTGCGCGGTATTGCTTGATGTCCTGATGGCTTGCCTCGAGCTTTGCCAAAGCGAGCATGCCGGTGTGACGGATGCCTGCCGGGTCGGCGGGGGCGAAGGCCAAGCTTTCCTCGACGGTTTGCAGCGCAAGGCGATATTGGCCGGCGATGACCGCGCGCGAAGCCGTCGCAGCGAACCAGCGCAGCAGCGGGCGGCGCGCGAGGTCGCTTGCATACTCGCGGCTATAGGCGTCGTTTGCTGCGTCGACCGTGGCGAGCAGGTCGCGCTCGACGGCCTCGCGGTTGTCGAGCAGGTAGCTCACGTAGGCATCGTTGGTGGGGGAGTCCAGCGCAGCGAGCATGCGGCGCGCGTCCCAGTTGCTCGCATCGAGGTCGACGGCCTCGCGCAGGTAGTTTTCTGCCTGCATCTCCTGGCGGTCGACCTGCACCTCGTCGGTGAGGAAGGGAAGGCGGTAATCGAGGATCTCGGTCGCCTTCGCCATAAGGTGAAACGAGCGGTCGGCGTCGCAGGTGATGAGTTTGGACGGATCGGTGCGGAACTGCTCCATGCCGTGTTCGATGAAGCTTGCGTCGTCGAGCGGGAAGATTCCCTCGCGGCGCATGCTCTGCAGGATGAGGCGCAGGCAGTCCTCTTGAATGGGGTCGAACGCCATGGCGCCTCCTCTCGTGCGATGTCTTTGATAACAGTACAGTGTAGCGCGCAGCGGTGCATTGCAACAGGGGCAATGTGGCGGTGCATGGGGAAGCTATCGCTCGCGTCGCGCAGGCGCGCCCGGGCCCGTTAGCCGAGCTTCGTCGCGTCGTCCTCGCTCGCGACGATTTCGATCACCATGCCGTGGGGGAGGCACACGATCTCTTCGCCTACCTGCGATATGGGGTCGTGCTCGACGCACACCTGGTTGCTGCAGTTCGCACACGTCACATCGACGGTGCCGTGTTCGATGCGCACGGTGTTCTCGCCCGCTTGCGCGTCCGCCCCGCGCCCTGTGCCCGGCGTTTGCACCGTGTAGGTCGCCGCGGAGTCGAGCGCATCGGCGCGATAGAAGCCGTCTTGCGTTTGACACACCACGACGGCCGCGCCATCTGTCTGAGGGACAGCCAGACGCGTTGCCACGAGCCACACCAGGGCGGCGCCCAGCAGCACGGCGATGAGTATGAGGTCGGCGCGTCGGCGCGGACGGTCTGCCATGGGCACCTCCTTGCGATGTCGCGGCGATGCGAATGTATTCCGCGGCACATCTTACCATTGTGGGATGGCGTGCATACTCGCAGCTCACATGGGTACAAATTGCCCAGAGCGGCGAGGGTGCAAGCGGGCCTCGTTTGGGCGCGCGAGCCCATCCGCCGCCTGTCGGATTGTCCATTTCGGGGTATATGCGTTATGTTTCGGTAGCGTTAAAATACTCATGGTCCTTACGGGGAGAAGGGACTCCCCGTTGATGTGCGGGCCCTGTGCCCGCTGATTTGGAGGCAAAGAATGGGACGTTTTACCAATCCTCGCGATCTGTATTTTGGTGAGGGCGCTCGTCATGAGGTGAAGAACCTCAAGGGCTCCCGTGCCATGATCGTCACCGGCGGTGGCTCCATGCGTCGCGGTGGCTTCCTGCAGGACGTCGAGGCTGACCTCAAGGAGGCCGGTTTCGAGGTCGAGATCTTCGAGGGTGTCGAGTCCGATCCTTCCGTCGAGACCGTGAAGCGCGGCGCTGACGCCATGCTCAAGTTCCAGCCCGACTGGATCATCGGCATCGGTGGCGGCTCGCCCATCGACGCTGCCAAGGCTATGTGGCTGTTCTACGAGTATCCGGAGGAGACCTTCGAGGAGGCTATCGTTCCGTTCAGCTTCCCGACCCTGCGCACCAAGGCTAAGTTCTGCGCCATCGCCTCGACCTCCGGCACCGCGACCGAGGTCACCGCGTTCTCCGTCATCACCGACTACGAGAAGGGCATCAAGTACCCGCTGGCCGACTTCAACATCACACCTGACGTCGCCATCGTCGACCCCGAGCTCACCTACACCATGCCGCAGAAGCTCTGCGCCCACACCGGTATGGACGCCCTGACCCACGCCATCGAGGCCTACGTCTCCACCGCCAGCTCCATGTTCACCGACGCCAACGCGCTGCACGCCATCCGCGAGATCGTCGAGTGGCTGCCCAAGTCCTATCAGGGCGATCATGAGGCCCGTCAGCACATGCACGAGGCTCAGTGCATCGCCGGCATCGCCTTCTCCTCCGGCCTGCTGGGCATCGTGCACTCCATGGCCCACAAGACCGGTGCCGCCTTCACCGGCGACCACATCATCCACGGTTGCGCCAACGCCATGTACCTCGGCAAGGTCATCCAGTTCAACGCCAAGGACGCCCGCGCCAAGAGCCGCTATGCCTACATCGCCAAGGAGGTCCTGCACCTCGCCGGCGAGACCGAGGACGAGCTCGTCGCCTCTCTGGTCCAGTGCATCCGCGACCTCAACGACAAGCTGGACATCCCGCAGGGCATCAAGAACTACGGCAAGGGCGGCGTGAAGGCCGACGAGTCCATCATCGACTACGCCGAGTTCGAGGCCAAGAAGGCCGACGTGGCGGCCAACGCCATCCTCGACGCCTGCACCGGCTCCAACCCGCGCCAGCCGACCCAGGAGGAGATGGAGAAGCTCCTCGAGTGCGTCTACAACGACCAGGACGTCGACTTCTAATCTGCTTGGCTGGGCACGTGCTTCTACCGGAAGGCCCTCGGGGATGTCCTCGAGGGCCTTCTTGTTTCTGTGTTTGTCTGGCACATAGCGCCTGTCTGTGACATCCCATCACAGACGGTTTTGGAGATAATCCCTAAACCCGGGAAGGGCAAACGCGAATATGCCGGGACGGGTCTCCTCGATCACGCCAGCTTCGAGCAGGCGCTTCTTGTAGGTAGATATATAGCTTGAGCTGCGTCCAAGCCGCTCGGCAAGCACGGATCTATCCGTGATTACCTCATCTGCTGCCATTGCTTGAAGAAACGCGATGTCGCCCTTTGAGAGTTCTGCTATCGTGGCGTCGAACACGCGGTGCTCAAGCTCCTCCTGAGCTAAGCGAATACCACGACGCATCGATTCAATGCCGATAACATCGTCTGTCCCCGTTGCGTTCCATGCGCGGTATCCCACAAGTTGCAGCATGAACGGGAAGCCATCGATGGCATTGACCGCTTCTTGCAGCGCCCCATCATCGATATGCTTGCCGCCCGACTCAACGGTGAGCCGAAATGTCTCTTCTACTTCATAACGGGGAATCGGGCCAAGATTATGGCGTGCGGCTCGGCGCAGAAACGATGTTGCGCGACCGGAAAGCAGCCGGGACACGCGATGCGGCAGTCCCGCCATGAGCAGCATCGCGCGCTTGTCCTCTTCGACAAAATGCTGGTATGTGGTGATGAGCTGCACCATCTCTTCAAACTCTGGGTCGACTTCGTCCACACAGATGATGATGCCCGTTTCAGTGTTTTCTAGGGTGGAGAACAACTCGTTCATGCGCGTTCTCCAGTTTGCGGGCGCTTCCCGTGCAGTTTCCCAGTACACGCCGCCAAGCGGAGCAATCTCGATGCCGCTGAGATGCCGCGCTGCCTGGCTATCCAAAAGATGGGCTGCCGACTCATGCAGCCGTTGCACGATATCTTCGAGCATGCCTGGTGCTGCGGTGACTCGTGCGGATATCCAGCCTTGTTGTTCAGCCTCATTCGCGAGATAGGTGAGCAGTGAGGTTTTTCCCGTTCCGCGTGCGCCCACGAAAAGAGAGCAGATATCAGGACTGTTGCCGTTCGAGACAAGCGCAGTGGCAATGTCGTGTATGACTTGTTCGCGCCCCGCCATAAAGGGAGGCACTTTCCCGAATACCGGGGTGAACGGATTGGCACGCACGGTCTCTTCGAATGTCATAACCACTCCTCTCTTATGTGCCAGTATACCCAGAGTCGTTAATCTCTTTGATTTCTGTTGACTTTTTTGATTTGCGTTGATTTACTTTGAACACTGTCGGTATGAGACGCCACTTCTGAGTTTTCCGCTCATCATGGGTAGGGCATCAGACCAACTGCGGAGAAAGCCGAACAATTGTTGTTGACACATCGCCGGGCTGCCTGCTAGACTTCACAAGTCTAAAATCGCGTGGACTTTTCTGGGCGAACTTGTCACCTTTTTGCCACGCAACCGAGGGAATCGGTTGCGTGGCTTTTTCATGTCGTGGCAACACGCCGGCATGCGCTTCCGACCGATCTCTTGGATGTCAGCGGGGATCGGCCCCATCGGATGATGGGCAGAAAGGGGAGCGTTATGGAACAGATAGCGTGCAAACAGGGCGTGCAGGCGAAGGGGAGCCATCGGCAGCTTGTAGCGGCGCTACAGGTGTTTGCCGGCGGCGCGTGCTACGGAGCAATGGCCACCACCTACAAGCTCGCCTATGCGTCCGGATTCACCTCGAGCCAGGTCGTCGCAAGCCAGGCGTGGTTCGGCTGCCTCTTTTTTGCCCTCGCGTTTGGAATCCATTGCGCGCGCGGTGGCCAGTGGGAGCGCATCGGCATCAAGCGGGGGCTGAAGCTGATGGGACTCGGCGCGCTTACCTGTCTTACCTCCATTTTGTACTGCTACGCCATGAGTGTGCTGCCCGCGCCAGTTGCCCTTACCTTGCTGTTCCAGTTCACCTGGATGGGCCTCATCTGGCAGACCATCATGACGCGCCGTGCGCCCAAAGCCCTAGAAGTTGTTTCCGCTCTGGTCATCTTGTGCGGGACGGTGTTCGCGAGCGGCGTCTACAAGACCGGCCTTGCGGGCTATGACCCGATCGCGCTGCTCTGTGCGCTCGGCGCCGCGGTGAGCTGCTCGCTGTTCGTTACGCTGTCCGGCCGCGTGAAGGTCGAGTGCTCCAACGAACAGCGCGGCATGATCGTCTGTGCCGGCTCGATCGCGATGTCGCTTACCGTTTGCCCCGACTACATCATCTCCGGCGTGCTCGCCCAAGGCATCCTGCCCTTTGCGGTGATTGCGGGCTTTTTCGGCCTGCTCTGCCCGGTGTTGCTCTTCGGCCTGGGGACGCCTTATCTGCCCGCGGGCCTCTCCACCGTCATGGCGGCCGCCGAGCTTCCGGCGGGCCTTCTGATCGCCATGATCGTGCTCGGCGAGCCCTTGGGCGTCATCGAGTGGCTGGGCGTGGCGGTCATCCTGTTCGGTGTGTGCCTGGCGCAGGTGCCCGGCTTGCTCCAGGGCCGTATGGTCGTGGTCGAACAGTAGCGGACATCGCATATTCGGTCAGATAGGCGAGAGGCGGCCCAAGTGTGCTGTTGTGCGGGCGCCTTCGAGATTGCTTCGTTTACGTATGAAGGCAGCGTGCGCCCGCAACGAGGGCGTGCGACCGATAGATAGGAGGAACCATGCCGTTTCCCGAAGGCTTCCTGTGGGGAGGCGCCACCGCTGCGAACCAGTGCGAGGGGGCGTATGACGAAGGCGGGCGCGGGCTTGCCAACGTCGACGTCATCCCTCACGGTTCAGAGCGAAACGATGTGAGTCGCGGTTTGCGCCGCATGCTCGATTTTGAGCCCGGGTACTACTATCCGGCTCAGACGGGCATCGATTTCTACCATCATTATCGCGAGGATATCGAGCTGTTCGCCGAGATGGGCTTCAAGGTCTTCCGCCTCTCGATCGCGTGGACCCGCATCTTCCCGCACGGCGATGAGGAGACGCCCAATGAGGAGGGTCTCGCTTTCTATGAGGATGTGTTTCGCTGTTGCCGCGCACATGGCATCGAGCCGCTCGTTACCATCACGCATTTCGATTGTCCCATCCATCTGGTGAAAGAATACGGCGCGTGGCGCAACCGCAAGCTGATCGATTTCTACAAGAAGCTCGTGAGCGTGCTGTTCACCCGCTACAAGGGTTTGGTGCGCTGGTGGATCACGTTCAACGAGATGAACATGATCTTGCATCGTCCGTTTATGGGTGCGGGTATCGTGCTCGAGCCGGGCGAGAATCCGCTTGCGGCGGAGTACCGCGCGGCGCACAACGAGCTTGTGGCAAGTGCGTGGGCGGTGAAGATCGCGCACGAGGTCGACCCCGAGAACAAGGTGGGCTGCATGCTCGCCGCGGGTAGCTACTATCCCTACTCCTGCAGGCCTGAGGACGTGCGTGCCGCCCAGCTCAAAAATCAAGAGAACTATTTTTTTGTCGATGTTCAGAGCTGCGGGTACTACCCGGGCTACGCGGCCAAGTTCCTCGAGCACGAGGGCATCGACGTCGGAATGACGGACGAGGACGAGAAGATCCTGGCGGAAAACACCGTCGACTTCATCTCGTTTTCCTATTACTCGTCGCGCTGCATTGCGGGCGACCCTTCTATCGCCGGCGGCGTGGCGGAGGGCAACGCCTTTGCGGGCGTGGAGAACCCGTTCGTCCGCACGAGCGACTGGGGCTGGATCATTGACCCCCTGGGCTTCCGCATCACCATCAACGATTTGTGGGACCGCTACCAAAAGCCGCTGTTCGTGGTGGAAAACGGCCTGGGTGCCTACGACGAGGTGAAGCCGGACGGCTCCATCGACGACGACTATCGCATCGAGTACCTGCGCGAGCACATCGAGGCCATGCGCGACGCCATCGAGGAGGACGGCGTCAAGATGCTCGGCTACACCACGTGGGGCCCGATCGATCTGGTGAGCGCGGGCTCGGGCGAGATGGAGAAGCGCTACGGCTTTATCTACGTCGACCGCGACAACCAGGGCAGCGGCACCCTCGCGCGCAGCAAGAAGAAGAGTTTTAGCTGGTACAAGCAGGTCATCGCAACAAACGGCGAGGATCTGGGCTAGGGGCTCATGCGGGTCGCAGGCATCCTGCGGCCCGCAGCATCGATTTCTTAAGGAGGAACCATGGCAGGTAAGTACGACGATCTGGCGCGCGCCATAGTCGACAACGTCGGCGGTCGCGACAACATCACGAGCGTGGCGCACTGCATCACGCGCGTGCGCTTCAAGCTGAAAGACGAGAGTAAGGCAAACAAGGATGCCATCGAGGCGCTCCCGAGTGTCATCCAGGTGATTCAGGCAAACGGTCAGTACCAGGTGGTCGTGGGCAACATCGTGGAGGACGTCCACGCCGCGGTGCTCGAGGTGAGCGGTCTTGCCGACGGCGGTGCCGTCGAGACCGACGAGGGTCAGCCGAGCGAGAAGAAGACAGCGGCATCGGTGATCATCGACCTCATCTCCGGCATCTTCCAGCCGATCTTGGGGCCGCTTGCAGCTGCGGGCATCATGAAGGGCCTGCTCGCGCTTATCACCTTCTTCATCCCCGAGTTTGCAAACGACGGCCTCTACACCCTTCTGTACACGGTGGCGGACGGCTTTTTCTACTTCCTGCCCGTGGCACTCGCCTACAGCGCGGCGCGCAAGTTCCGCATGAATGAGTTCACCGGCGTCGCCATCGGCGTGGCGTTGCTGTACCCCACCATGGTGGCGCTGACCTCGGGCGAGGTCCTCGGAAGCATCGATCTGGGCGTCGCCGGCACGTTTTCGTGGTACGCCACGGCGCTTGGCATTCCCATCATCATGCCGGCCTCGGGCTATGCGAGCTCGGTCATCCCGGTGCTGCTCATGGTGTGGTTCGGCTCTCTGGTCGAGCGTTGGCTCAAGAGCTGGATGCCCGCAGCCATCAAGATGTTCCTGGTGCCGCTTTGCACCATGACGCTGGCGATTGTGCTCGGTTACCTCGTCATCGGTCCTGTGGCGACTCTTATCACCAATCTGCTGAGCGCAGCGTTCTCCTTCATCTTCGAGTTGCCGATTGTCGGCTCCGCGTTCGGTAGCGCGCTGGTGGGCGGCCTGTGGATGTGCCTCGTCATCTTCGGTTTCCACTGGAGTCTCATCCCGATCTCCATCATGAACCTCAACACCATCGGGCACGACTACGTGCTGGCGGCCACCATCGCTCACGGTTTCGCTCTCGGCGCTGTGGTTTTTGCGATGTATCTCAAGAATAAGGATGAGAAGTTCCGCGGCATTGCCCTGCCCGCCATGGTGTCGGCATTCTTCTTCGGTGTGACGGAGCCGGCTATCTACGGTGTGGCGCTGCCCAACAAGCGGGCGTTCGTGGTGGCGTGTCTGAGCTCAGCGGTAGGCGGTGCCATCGTGGGCGCTACCGGTGCGCTTATGTTCATCTCGGGCGGTCTGGGTGTCTTCAACTGGTTGAACTTCATCGACGAGACGCCCGGTGGATACGGCATCT
Source organism: uncultured Collinsella sp. (assembly GCA_944321445.1). Lineage (GTDB taxonomy): Bacteria > Actinomycetota > Coriobacteriia > Coriobacteriales > Coriobacteriaceae > Collinsella. Next base: position 21,000 of record CALULJ010000001.1, on the reverse strand, counting down.
CGATGATGCTCTGTGCGATTATCGCCTCGCTCGTGGCGGCAGCGCTGGCCTTCGTCGTCGAATTCATCACGTACAAGCCTGGGGAGAAGTAAGACAGCTCCATCCAATCGAGTACGTGGGGATCTGACGTTAGGCAGCTTCGGCCAAGCGCGTCTTCCCATACCGAGCGGTGCTTTTCCGAGCAGGGGAGGAGGGGCGCCGCTCGGCTTTTTCGATTTCGAGACCCTTTTGCTCTGTTTGGGCTGCGTTTATGTAGAGGTATCGAAGGTGGGTCTTCTCGCATGGCGACGCGCCTACCCGCCATTATCTCCACCTCCGGCACCGCGACCGAGGTCACCGGTTCTCCGTCATCACCAACTACGAGAAGGGTATCAAGCACCCGCCAGCCGACCCAGGGGGAGATGGAGAAGCTCCTCGAGTGCGTCTACAACGATCAGGACGTCGACTTCTAATCTGCTTGGTTGACTGAGTCGTCCGGAACCCCGCCAAGGTTTCCCACGCGAACGTCCTCGCCCTTCGGGCTGCGGGAATGTTCGCTTAGGGAATACCTTGGCGGGGTTCCTGCGTTTACGTGGCCGAGCAGGTTGAAGGCGACGTCCAGGAAGCTCGTTTGGCTGGGATTTTGGGTCGGGCGGCTCTATCTGATATTGTTGTCATGTGTTACAGAAATTTCAGATAGGAGGCCACATGCTCATTGAACGCCCGCGTTATCTGACTCGACTCGTTGAGGGTATGGGGTCTCATCAGGTAAAGGTCGTCACTGGGGTCAGGCGATGCGGCAAATCGTTTCTGCTCTTTACCCTGTTTAAGGAACACCTTCTTGCTCAGGGCGTGACGGAAGACCATATTGTCGAAATGGCCTTCGACCGCTTTAGCAATCGGCGATACCGCGATGCGGAAATCTTCTATCAATATGCGATGGAGCGAATCGGTCCGAGCGGAACGTACTATGTCCTGCTCGATGAAGTGCAGTTGCTCGATCACTTTGCAGAGATTCTCATCGACCTTGCATGCAGGGAAAACGTTGACGTATTTGTGACGGGCAGCAACGCCCATCTGCTCTCGCGTGACGTGGTGACGGAGTTTCGCGGCCGTGCCGACGAGATACACATGGCACCCCTGAGCTTTTCAGAATTTATGAGTGCTTACGAGGGGGATAGGCGCGACGGCTACCTGAGCTACATCACCTACGGCGGTATGCCCGCGTTGTTTGAGCGAAAAAGCACTGATGCAAAGGTTTCGTACCTTAAGGGCCTCTTCGATGAGCTTTATATCCGTGACATCGTCGACCGTAACAATATTCATAATTCGGGCAATCTAGAAGATTTGCTTAATGTGCTTGCGTCAGGTATCGGATCGCTGACCAATCCGCGACGCCTATCCGATACGTTCAAAACCGAAAAGCACGTAACCGTTGCGCCGGAAACCATCGAACGCTATATCTCCCATCTTGAAGACGCGTTTTTGATTTCTCGCGCTCGGCGCTATGACGTGAAGGGCCGCCGTTACATCTCCACTCCCATGAAATACTACTTCTCCGATTTGGGATTGCGCAACGCGCGCTTGAACTTTAGACAGTTCGAAGAGACCCATCTTATGGAGAACGTCATTTTCAACGAGCTGCAGTCTCGGGGATATGGGGTTGATGTCGGTGTTGTCTCCTTTACCGTGCGAGACGGAGAGGGGAGACAGAAGCGCGTACAGACTGAGGTTGATTTTGTTTGCAATAAGGGAAGCCAACGCTGTTACGTGCAGTCCGCTTATGCCCTTCCGAATGCCGAGAAACGCGAGCAGGAGGAGAGGCCGCTCACGAGAATTGATGATTCGTTCAAGAAGATTATCATCGTAAAGGAGGGAGTTGAGCCGCATTACAACGAGCGGGGGTTCCTCATGATGAACATCTACGACTTTTTGCTCGATCCCGACAGCCTCTCCTTTTAGCGTGATAACCAGGAGGCTCGTTTGGCTGGGGGTTTGGGTCGGTGCGGCGCTAGGAGAAGTTAATCCTGGGGGTTCGTCTTGTCTCAGGTCTCGAATTCGGGCCGGATTGGAGGCTTCGGGGTTGCCGAAGAGCCTGGATAGCGGCGATTAGCTTTTTAAGAAGGCCCCGTGTGCATGTTTTTGTGGCCTCGCTGAGTAGACTGCACTTTCTGCTCAAAGAAGTTGCAGGTAGAGAGTTTGGCTTTTTCGGGACTACTTCGGCAATGGCTAAAAACGTGCACACGGAGTCTTCGTAAAACGTTAATCGTGGCATTTCGCCGCTGAAACGCACCGGGCCCGGGGCGTTTGCCCCGGGCCCTGTGCGCCTTTGGAAGAAGAGGCGATGCTCAGTGCGCGTTAATCGATAGGCGCGCGGTAGAAGTTGCCGTAGAAGTTCTCCGTGCGGAAGACGTTCACCACGGCGCCGCCGTCGTGGACGCGAATGAGGTGCATGATGTCGTCGACCTCATACGACGAGACCACGGTGGTGATGAGATAGTAGCGCTTGCGGCTGCGGCCTCCCATGACCTCCATGACCGACGACCCGTGCTTGTGAATCTCGTTGTAGCTCTCGAGAATCTGCTCCGGGCGTGTGGTGGTAATCTGCAGCGTCACGCGGTCGTAGCGCGTGTAGAACATCTCGATGGCCTTGGTGGAGATGAACTGGAAGATGATGGAGTACGCCGCCGCCTCCCAGCCGAACATCGCACCGAATACCAGCAGCACCACGCAGTTGCCCGCAAAGATGAGGCCCCAGATGGACTGGCCGGTCTTGTTGGACACCATGAGCGAGATGAAGTCCGTGCCCGCCGTGCTCGCGCCTCCGCGCAGCGCCACCGCGATGGCAAAGCCGTACAAAAAGCCGCCGAACACAACCTGGAGCATCAGGTTGTCAAGAATCGGCTCGAAGGTGAACACGCGCAGGAAGAACGAGGCCAAAAACACCTGAATCATCGAGAACACGACGAAGCGCCGGCTGATGGACCTCCAGCAGATGAGCGCAACGGGGATGTTGAGCGCCACCATGCCCACGAAGGTGGGGAAGGAGAAGCCGAACAGCGACGTGATGCGGTCGATGAGGATGGCGAGTCCCGTGAAGCCGCTCGAAAGCAGGTTCGCCGGGTTCACGAACGCCTGGATGGTGTAGGCCTGGATGAAGGCGGAGAGCACCACCGAGGCGAGCGTCATGCAGCGGCGGATGAACACGAAGCGCCGCAGGTTCTTCAGGCGCTCGACCTCGGCCTTGAGGTCGACCTTGACCTCGGGGAACGTGAACAGCGGAGCCTCGGGAACCTCCTCGAGCTGTTCCATGACGGCCGCCTGCTTGGCGGCGCGCTCCTCGCGCGCGTGCTCGACGGCACGGGCGCGGTTGGAGCGGCGCCGCTCGGCGGAGACCTCGTGGGCGCGACGGCGCCTATCTTTGGAAGAAGAGGTCTTGGAATCAGTCATCTTAGAAGCATGCCTTCTGCTTGAGCTCGGAGGTGTCGGTGCCGTCGGTCAGGGCCTTGGCCACGAGGCACATGTTCTTGAGGGCCTCGTTCAGACCGGTGCCGCCCTTCTTTGGGGTCTTGACGATGAGGACCTTGTCCTTGTAGCGCTCGATAGCCTCGGTGTTCTCCTGGCTCACCGCGGCAAGCGCGTGCACCTTGCCACCGGCCTCGAGGTCAGAGGCGATGCGGCAGGCCATCTCGGCATATTCGGCGTAGTTGAAGGTGGGACCGCACATGACGACGTCGGGGTTGATCTTGACGCACATGGCCTCGAGCTTGCGCGCGACCTCGTCGGGGTTGTCGGCATAGGTGCCCCAGCCGCAGTACAGGGTGGCAACAACCTTGCCGCCGACCTGCTTGAGCAGGTTCTCCATCATGATGGCAGGGCCGACGGGCTCCTTCAGGATGCCGAGCGGCAGGTTGCGGTCGTCCTTGGCGCCGAGGCCGGACTGGATCTGGTCGTAAATCATAACGATCTTCATAGTGGTTTCCTTTCGCTTCGATGCGATGTCTTGCAGAACTTCGGGGTGGGCGATTGCGTACGACATGGAACTCCTCCATATCTGGAGCGATGACGGCTACGCCTTCTCGACGAGTGCCACCTTGGTGCCGGCGATGAAGTCGTGGATGCAGCGGTGATCCTTGCGAACGAGGATCATGATGCAGCTCACGAGCGTAAACGCGAAGCCCACGTACATCAGGGGGTGGACGAAGTTGATACCGGTCGCAATCGAGAGCATCTGGTGCCAGATGGCGCTCGCATTGGCGATGACACCCTCGATGATGGTGACGCCGATGATCTGGCGCAGCGCGAGGTCGCGCAGGGTGACGGGGCTTCCGTCGCGCTCGACGATCATGACGCCGCACAGGCGCTTGCCGGGCGTTTGGCCGCGCCAGACGAACATCGGAATCAAGATGTAGTACGCAAACGCGAACAGCAGTGCGACCGCGCCGGTGATGATGCCGATGGGAGCAGGAAGGTCGGTGAGGTACTGGTTGGTGATGTCCCCGCTCGTCTGGTACGCGGCAAACGAGATGGGGATGGCGGTGCACAGGGCACCCACGTACCAGTCGATGAGGTACGCGAAGAAGCGGCGGGTGACCGGGGCGGGCGCACCGGCGCGGTCCGTGTACTTGGTGACCGTCTTGGTGGCCTTCGACGCGGTCTGCTGCTGCGGCTGCTGCTGCTGCGTCGCCTGGTCTTCGGGCGCGGTGTGCGTGCGCTTCTTCTTGTGCTTCTTGGAACTCATGCTCCTCCTCGGATCGGGTCGCTCTTGCTCAGGGCAAGATAGCATAGTCGGGGCGCGCCGCGCGGGGTCGCGCCCCGAGGCGGTCTAGCGCGAGAGCAAATACAGGCTCAGGGCGTAGATCTTGGCATTGGTGATGATGTCCGCCACGTCCATCCACTCGTTGGGCTGGTGGCCGATGCCCTTCTGGCCGGGGAACGACGGGCCGAACGGCACGATGTTGGGCATGAGCTTGGCGTAGGTGCCGCCGGTCGTGGTGACCGGGGTGCCGTCGGCGCCGGTGGCGTGCTCGTAGGTGTACACGAGCGTGCGCACCAGGCGGCAGTCCTTCTCGAAGCGCACCGGGTTGAAGTTGTTGGTGACTTCGAAGGTGAGGCCCTGCTCGTCGGCAACCTTGCCCAGGCGCTCGCGCAGCTCGTCGGCGGTGATGCCGGCAGGGTAGCTGATGGCGAACTCCACGGCGGGCTCATCGCCTTCGAGCACGAGCTTGTAGTTGCGGACCTCGGTGATGCCGAACTCGGGGTCGGCGCAGTCGATGCCGAAGCGCTCGCCGTTCGGCTTGGCGTTCAGAACGTACTCGTTCATGAAGCTGAAGAAGCGCGTCAGGCGTGCCTGCGCGTCCTCGCCCTCCCCGGGCTTCGCGGTGAGGCGGACGGCCATGCGGCCGCGCTCGGCGTACACCACGGGGTACTTGCAGTCGGGCGTGAAGCCCATCACGGGCGCGGGCTCATGATCCAGGTAGTAACGCAGGTCGCCGAAGCCGGTCTCCTCGTTGCAGCCGAAGATGATGCGCACGTCGCGGCGCGGGGTGAGGCCCAGGCGCTTGAGCGCCCACAGCGCGTACAGGCACGCGTAGATGGGGCCCTTGTTATCCAGGACGCCGCGGCTCGTGATGCGGCCGTCCTCCAGGTGCGCGCTGTAAGGCGGCACCTTCCAGCCCGTGGTGCCCTCGGGCACAACGTCCAGATGGCCCAGGGCGCACACATGGCCGGGAAGCACGTCGCCATCGGCGCCGGCCTCGCCCTTCCAGGTGGCATAGCCCATGTAGCCATCGACATCGGTGGTCTCGAAGCCCAGCTCGCGGCAGAGCTCCAGGGTCTGGTCGAGCGCAGCGCGCACGTCGGTGCCAAAGGGGGCACCGGGGGCGGGCTCGCCCTGCACGCTCTTCTGGCGCACGATGGTACGAATCGCGTCGATCATTTCATCGGAAATAGCGTCGACCTCTGCGAGGATGCGCTCTTCGAGCTCAGGTTCGATAGCGATATGTTCCTCGTTCTCAAGGCAGTCAATGCTGCTCATGACAACTCCTTTACGGATGGAAACAGGTGGTGGATGCCCCCCTGTGGGGATAGTCCTGAGAGGGGGCATCGAGGATTACTCAACAACGGCAACCCAAGGGTTTCCCAGGTGCCCGAGATTCGCCCGAAAGAGGAGGGAGCACGCCTAAGCGCGGTGACCGACGATTGAACCCCCAAACCTCAACAACGGCAACCCAAGGGTTCCCCAGGTGCCGCAGATTGCCCCGAAAGCGGAGGGCATAGGCCTTCGCGCCATGCCCGAACGTTTGAGGGGCAAGGTGCGGCACCTGGGGAAGCCGCTAGGTTAGGTGAGCGGAGCCATGCGGGAGCGCATGTACTCTTCCTGCCACTCGGCGCTCGCGACCTCATGGGTGCAGGTTCCGTCGGGCTGCGGATGCGCCAGGTACACGCAGGCGGGCTCGTTCTCGGTTTGGACCACGAACGAGAAGCCCTCGATGTTGCTCGCAGCACCCCAGCGGCCCTGAGCGTCCATGGCCACGAAGCTGATGTCGCCCGCGTGGCCGCGCTTGCGGTTGAGCACCTCGGTGAAGGTGGAAATCGCCTGTTCGCAGGCCTGCTGCGGATGCATGTCGGTTGCCATGAGGCGCACGATCTCGTAGCCCACGCAACCCTTCATGACGTCCTCGCCCAGGCCCGTGGAGGCAGATCCGCCCGCGTCGGAGTCGGCATAGAAGCCGGCACCGGGGATGGAGGAATCGCCCACGCGGCCGGCGTGCTTCATGAACAGGCCGCTCGTGGACGTCGCCGCCGTGATGGTGCCGGATGCGTCCAGGCACACCATGCCCACGGTGTCGTGGCCCTCGGGGCTCGTGCCTTCCTGGTCGATGCCGGGGCGGACTTCCTTATCGGGCATGGCGCCGCGGGCCGTCTCCTGCTCGGCCTCCGGCTCGCCCAGCACGCGAGCGGCGTTGGGAAGGCGGCCGCCCTCCTCGGCCACGCGGCGGGCGTAGTGGATCTTGGCGCGGTCGGTGAGCATGTTTTTGCGCTCAAAGCCCATCTCGTCGGCAAACTTCTCGGCGCCGGCTCCCACGAGCAGGTTGTTGGCGTCGCCGGTTGCCAGCGCGCGGGCCACGCTCACGGGGTTAGCGATGTTTTTGGCAGCGCCCACGGCGCCGAATTCGAGCGTATCGCCGTTCATGAACGACGCGTCGAGCTCAACCTGCATGTCCTCGTTGGGAAGGCCGCCGTAGCCCACGGACTTGTAGTACGGGAAGTCCTCGACCTCACGGACCGCCATCTCGATGGCATCGCCCGCGTTGGCGCCACCGGCGAGCGCCTCGCTCGCCTTCTCAACGCCCTCGCGTGCCATTCTCCAGGTTGCGATGATGCCCCACATGTCTTCTCCTTGCGTAGATATTGGATGGTGTTGCGGGAACGAATAATCTTGCGCGTGCGTGCAAGCTGTCGCGCCCTCGCGGCATCGCGTACAAAAATGCCGCCCGCGCTCGTATCGGCATTGCCGAAGTGGGCACGGGCGACAATGCTGCGAAGTGCAGATGCTCGCGGTCGCCGGAGCCGGGCGGCCCCGGCGATCAATGCATCTTACAGGTCGTCGAACGACAGGTTGTCGAGGTCGATGTCGTCCTCTTCGGGCTCGTTCGCGGCGGCCTCGGCAGCCAGCTGCTCGTCATGCAGGTACTGGTTGTCGATAGTCTTGATGAACGGCAGGTAGACGAAGACGCCCATGATCAGCAGCAGGATCTGCAGGACGCCGCCCACCCAGTTGGTGGCCAGCAGGCCGGAGATGCCCAGCGGCATGGTCCAGGGGATCTGGACGCCGGAGCAGATGGGCACGATACCCCAGTCCATGGCGAAGTAGGAGATGATGATGTTCAGGGTCGGCACCAGCACGAACGGGATGATGATAACCGGGTTCATAACGATAGGCAGACCGAAGACGATCGGCTCGTTGATGTTGAACACGCCAGGGATGAACGCGAGGCGGGAGAGCTGCTTGATGCGCGCAGACTTGCAGAACAGGATCATGGCGATCAGCAGGGACAGGGTGGAGCCGCAGCCGCCGAAGGTGGCGAAGAGGTCTTGGAACTGCTGGCAGATGATGTGGCCCTCACCAACACCGGTGCGGAAGAACTCGAGGTTCTCGGCAGCGAGCGTCTGAAGGATCGGGTTGAACACGGCGCCGACGACGGAACCGCCGTTGATGCCGAAGAACCAGAAGGCGTGCAGGAACAGGTAGGCCACGATCATGGCGCCGAGCGTGTCGCCCAGGCCAAGCAGCGGGGTCTGCAGGAACGTGAAGACGATGTCGAACACGTTGGTGCCGAAGAGACCGAAGACCACGTTGATGATGAAGAAGATGAACATGGTCACGGTGATGGGGATCAGCGAGGAGAAGGACTCGGTGACCGTGGGGGGGACGCCGGCGGGCATCTTGATGACCCAGCCGCGGTTCTTGACCCAGGTGTAGATCGCGGTGGCACCGAAGGCGCTGAAGATGCCGACGAAGATGCCCTTAGCGCCGACCCAGCCCAGAGGAATGCCGGAGAGCGCGACGTCAACGGCCTCGCCGCCGACCTCGACGGAACCCGTCACGGTGTAGGGCATGATGAGGAACCAAGCCATAAGGGCAGCGGCGGCGCAGAACAGCGAGTCGCTGTTGATCTGGCGGGCATAGCTGTAGGCGATGCCGAACGTTGCGAAGATGGCCATCAGCGAGAACGTCGCGTCAGAGGGCTTGGACAGGTAGGTCGCCAGGGTGCCGTCGGCGATGGGGATGCTCGCGATCCAGTCGGAGAAGCCCGGGAACGGCAGGTTGGCGATAACCAGGAAGATCGAGCCGGCGATCAGCAGCGGCGTCGAGATCAGGAAGCCGTCGCGGATGGAGACGAGGTACTTGTTGTTGCCGATAGCCTCGGCGAGAGGCATCAGTACCTTCTCGAGTTTTTCAAACACAGTGTGCCTCCTTGCGTGTGTTTAGCTACGCGTGGATGTCTTACTTCTTGTAGGTCTTGATGAGCTTGACGGCATACTTCAGGGACGCCTCGCCGTCCATCATGCCGTACGCCTGCTGATCGAGGATGCCGACGGGAATGTCGAACGTGCTCTCGATGCGCTTCTTGGTCTCCTCATACTGATGGTGCACCTGCGGGCCAAGCAGGACGCACGCGGGGTGCTCGGAGCCGGCGATCTCGTCCACCTTGCCGATGGGGAACGCGCGCACCTCCACGGGCAGGTTGTGGGAGTCGCCCACCTGCTGCATGTTCTGGGCGAGCATGCTGGTGGACATGCCGGCGCTGCAGAACAGGTAGATCTTCTTCTTGTCTGCCATAGTCCCTTCCTTTCGATCCGCGGCCTTCCGGCCGCACGGACATACAACCGTAGGGCCGCCTGGCCTCTACGGGGAGCAGCGAGTGCAATCGCGCTACTGCGCCATGTGGCGGTAGACGTCGATGAGCTCGGTCGCCACGATCTTGAACGTCTCGGCAGCCATGAGCTGGTCCTCGGCGTGCGAGATCATGAGCGTCATGTTGACGGGGTCTCCGCCGGCCTCTTTCTGGATAAGGCCGGTGTGGGCGTCGTGGCCGGTGAGGAAGCTCTCGTCGCCCTTCTTCATCAGTTCGTCGGCCTTATCGAAGTCGCCCTTCTTGGCGGCGTCGACGGCTTCGACATAGCAGCTCCTCGCACCGCCGACAGCGGCGATGATCTGGAAGCTCGTGCGTACCAGCTCGTCCATTTATTCTCCTTCCAATTCGCTCAGGAGCACGTCGAACCTCATGTCGCTGACGAGCTTCTGAATGGCCTGCTGCTGGGTCAAAAGGGTGCCGATGGCCCGGTAGAACGATTCCAGGTCCGCACCGGCGTCCCGGTTGACGCAAATCATGAACACCGCTTGGACGGGCGTGCCGTTCCAGTCGACGGTGTGGTCGAGGAGGCCCACCGCGGCAAAGGTGCGGGAGCTCACGGCTTCGTAGGGATGGGGGAGGGCGACCATGTTGCCAAACGACGTGGGCGCGGCATTCTCGCGTTGCCACACGAGCTCCTCGAAGTTGTCGGGAAGGTCGTCGAAGGCGGCGCACTGCTCGCACATGAAGTGGATGATCTCTTCACGCGTGGTGAAGGGCAGGTGCGCAAAGAACAGCTCGGGCGTGAAGTAGGCCTTGGCGTTCTCGGCGCTGTCCTGGCTCAGGGCGCGCTTCACGTCTTGGCGGCTCGTGTCGTCCAGAAAAAGGCTGATGTGGACCACGGGCAGGTTCACGTGGCGCGTGAGCGGGACCGTGGTGAAGATGTAGTCGATGCCGGTGAGGTCGCGGTCGTCGAATTCGGAGGCGTCGCAGGTCTCGACGGTCTCGAAGTCCGAGCCGAACTCGTTGCCCAAGCGGTAGGCGAGAAGCTTCGCGCTGCCGGCGCCCGAGGCGCACACCACGAGCACGTGCTTGCCGGCGCGCGCGTTCTTCTCGCGCTCGAGCGCGAGGGCGAAGAACAGCGCGACGTAGCCGATCTCGTCGTCAGAGATCTCGCCGCCCGTGCGCTCGCCCAAAAGGGAGAGCGCGTCGGCTGCCATGGAAAACGGCAGCGGATAGCGGGCCTTGATGTCGGGGAGCAGCGGGTTTTCGAGCGCCATGTTGTAGCGCAGGCGCACGATGAGCGGCATCATGTGACGCGCCAGGTTCATGCGCAGCTCCGCGTCGTTGCGGAAATCGAAGCGGAACGCGCGCCAGATGATCTCGATCATCTCAGCGGCGAGGTTCCACGCCTCGTCGGTGATCTCGAGGTTTTCTGCGTTGCCGCCATGCGAAGGGCTGCCGCCTTCGACGAGGTGCTTGCTCGCCAGGTGGATGGCGATGTAGGCGACCTCCTCTTCAGGCAGGTCGATGCCGAAGGTTTTCTCGATGGCCGCGGCGACCGTGCCGGCAACCGTGTACTCGTTCGTGCCGCGCACATGCTCGAGGTGCGCGGCTTCCATGGGCACATAGCAGCTCTTCTTGATGCGTGCGATGGCGATGGCGATGTGGACCACCAGATTCTGGTGGGACACGGGGTTGATCTTGTAGCGCTCCTGGTCCAGCGCATCGGCCACGCAGTGCTCGACGGCATCGAGCATGGCGGGCGACATGGCGCCGGCGAGCTCATCATCCTCGAGGCGCGAGTCGACGGCGATGCTCGCCAAGCAGATGCGGCGGTTCATCTCGTCGCCGGCCACACGGATGCCGTAGCGCGGGCGCTTCTCGATGGTGAGGTGGAACTTGGAAAGCACCTGCTCGATGTGGCGCAGGTCGCTCGAGATGGTGGAGCGGGACACGAACAGCAGGCTCGCGAGGTCTTCCAGCGTGATCCAGTCAGGTCGCGACAGCAGATCTTGGAGCAGGTAGTCCACGCGCTCCTCCGGGGTGGAGGGCAGGCGGTCGAACGGGTCGCGGGAGCGGGTGCCCTCGAGCCACTGGGCAAACGCCTTCTCGTCGGTGACGTCGACGATGTAGCCTGCGCGTGCGCGGTCGTACACGATGGCGGCGCAGCCGATCATGGCATCGTTGGCGTGACGGATGCGATCGCGCATCGCGCGCTCCTTCACGCCCAGGTACGCGGCCAGGTCGGCAGACGCGATGCTGCCGTTCCTGAGGATATGACGTACCAATTGGGTATCTTGCATGCCCGTATCCCTCCTTCAGTCTCCATTGTATGTGCACATTTCCCGGGTCTTGGCTTCACGTCGTGCCACTTTGGCGGCAGCAGACCTGCACGAGACACTGCCGCGTACTCTGACCTGCGAAGTTAATGAATAACCAATCAACATATAATGTTTATGGGGATATTGCGCGAGACGGCAAGCGGTCGTTCGCCGGGCCCCGACCGGTATGAATAAGCGGGCAAACGGTCCGTCTGTTTTCCGGAGTTTCTTTCATGTCGCCTGTTTCGCCGCACATACCGTCCCGTCTGGTCGCGTTCGATGCGGCATAGTGTTCCAGCGGCAGGCAGGTCGTCGCGTTTTGCAGGTTTTTACAACTTTTCGACTGCTGAATTCGGAGCCGTCGGAAAGAGGCATGTTTCAGGGGGTTTTGGAGCTCATTTCCGCAGGATTCGGGCGCTCGATTGCGGCTGACGGTGGCGATTGCCACAGGGTCGGTTTTGAGGAGTCGAATAGTCGCAAAAACCTGCATTCTTTGGCACGGCGCCTGCCGCGGCCACGCGCCGCCGCTCAACAGCGAAGCGCCGCCCCGGGGATGGAGGGACGGCGCTTGGGGAAAGGGGGCCGCGGCGGGCTATAGGGGACCAGCCCGCCGCGTTTGGGATGAACTCGGTTACTCCTTGATGAAGGCGAAGGGATGCTCGGACTTGATGTAGTCGAGCAGGAAGAGCTCTTCTGCCGGGATGCGGCCCACGAGGTTGCGTGTGCCGTCGTTGGGCATGTCGCGCAGTGCCACGTGCAGCTCGCCGCGATAGTGCGCGAGGTTGTCGTTCACCACGAGGACGTCACCGCGGTGGAAGGTCTCGGGCGCGGTGCGCGCCGGGATATTCGTCTCGCGGAAATCCATGCGCGGCCAGCTGGAGCGCAGCATGTAGGCGGAGGAGTCGGGGCGCTCGGTGTGGTCGTAGCTGTACACGACGCGCAGCTCTTCCTCGGTGGCGTCCTCGTCGAGCACGAGGCGCATGGTGGTGCGGGTCATGTCGACGGCTGCCATGGCGGCGAGCTCCTCGGCGCTCGCAAAGGCGTTGCCGATGATGATGTCGTCGATGAGCCCGGTGGCGATCATATGGCGCACCTGCAGGTCGATGGGGCGATGACGGTCGTCCTCGCAGGTGGGCAGGCCGGCGAACACGGGCCAGGGGCCAAAAGTGTTCTCCTGCTGGCTCGACACGAACGCAGCGGTTTGGAAGCCCTGGCTCTTGTACTTGTGGGAGAGCTCCCAGAAGCGCTCCTCGGACATGCCGGTGAAGGGCTCAGGGTAGAAGTTCGCGCAGGTCACCATGTTGCGCTTGTCGGCGCCGCGCTCGGCCAGAAGGTCGATGGGCAGGTTGCCGCTGCCGTTGAACTCAATCTGGATGCCGTCGCGGTTGCGGGTGAGCATGATGTCGCCCATGTCGCCGAAGTGGCCGTCCAGGCGGATGATGTCCACGCCCAAGTCCTTGAAGGGCTTGAGGTTGGAAGGCGAGGCGCCCAGACGCTCAAAAACCTTCTCGTTGGTGTCGACGGCGACGGTGAAGCCCAGCTCGTGGGCCTTGGCCATGAAGGCGCCGAACTCGGCGATGGTGCCCTCGGCGTCCTTCTCCACCGAAAGCAGGCAGGTGAAGATGCGGCTGAAGCCGTTCATGGCCGCAAGCTCCATGTAGGCGAAGTCTTTCTCCTGCGTGGAGTGCTCCGGGTAGAGCGAGATGCCCAAACGATGCATACCGGTTCCTTTCTCGAATGTCTGTGTACCCCAGGGGTTTTGCTGCACGGCCTAGCGGTTGATGGAGCGCGCCATACGCAGGTAGGTGTGGCGCTTACCGCGGATGGCCATGCTGTATGCCATAAGGTTCTCCGGATTGAGGCCGCCCACGCCGGCGTCGCCCACGTGGTGCAGGTCGGTGCCGGACATCTTGCACATGAGGGCGATCTGCTCGATGGTCTGCGGGCTCGCACCCTCCTGCGAAGTGCCGATGGCCGTGAGCGAAAGCTTGCCCAGGCTGTGGATATAGGAGACCATCTCGCGCACGAACTCGAAGGTCACGCCGGGGACGGTACCGGGGGCGGGGAGCAAGATGACGTCGGCTCCCGCCTCGGCGAAGGCGCGAATCATGTCCTTGCTCACGATGTTCTCGCCCGCTTCGTCCTTGGAGCCGGCGGCGTGCATCTTGCCGGCAAAGATCATCATGTCGTCGTCGAGTGCGGCGCGCATGTCGCGCACGGCATTCAAAATGGCGGTGTTGTCGACGCCCGTGCCGGGGTTGCCGGTGAGTAGGATGAAGTCGAAGCCCAGGTCGCGGGCGCGCAGGGCGTTCTCGACGGTGCCGGCGCGGCCGGAGGGCATGGCCTCGAGCTCGCCTAGCGTGGCGGAGTTGCCCACGGGCTCCAGGTTGAGGCCGATGAGGCGGCCGGTGTAGCGCTTGAGCGTGCGGATGGTCTCTTCCGGCTCGCAGGTGATGCCGGCCACGTGCGGGTGCTCGCAGTCGAAGGCGTTGAGCAGGATGATGTCCGCACCGAAGGCGCAGGCGATCTCGGCGTCGGTAATGGGCTCGAGCATCATGGTGTTGCGGAACAGCGAAAGCTCCTGCACGATGACGCGTCCCTCGCTCGCCTCGATCGCATCGAGCAGTTCCTGCCTGGTCCTGCCGGCAAGATCGGACGTTTCGCAGCTGATGAGGCGTTTCATACGCAGTCCTTTCGCTTGTGCGCTGCCGGCGGATCGTGCCATGCGAGCGCGTGGATGACAATCCGGGCATCTTTTATGCTAGTGGGCGTTCCGGTGCGATTCAATCGGGGGCGCTGCCGGATGATGCGGCAGCGAAGGTGAACGGAAGCGGGTCTGCGCCATGGGCGCTGCCGGGTATCATCTTGGTGAATGCCTAAGCCGCATAGCGCAGCAGGCCTGTGCCTGCGATTATCTGCGCGTGCGGAGACGAAAGGAGAGTCCATGGCGTTGCTCAAGGAATTTTGTGCCGAGAACGTGGAGCACGTGCCGGCTGCCGTCGTGGCAGGCGCGGGGCGCATCGAGCTGTGCGACAACCTCGCGGTGGGAGGAACGAGCCCCAGCTACGGCGTGATTCGCGCCGCTGTCGATTTCGCAAGCGCGCACGACGTGGACGTCATGGCGATGGCGCGCCCGCGCGGCGGCAACTTCGTCTACACGCCCGAGGAGGAGCAGATGATGCTCGATGACGTCGCCATGGCGCGCAGCCTGGGCGTCTCGGGCGTGGTGTTCGGCTGCCTGGTTGCCGACCCTGCTACCGGTGAGCCGGTAATCGACCGCGCCATGACCAAGCGCCTCGTCGAGGCCGCGCATGGTCCGGTCCTGGGTGCCGACGGCACCGAGCAGGACATTCCTCCGGTGTGGGTCACGTTCCACATGGCGTTTGACGAGCTGTCCGAACCGCGCCAGCTCGAGGCCATCGATTATCTGGCTGAGCTGGGCGTTGAGCGCATCCTCACGCACGGCGGCGCTGCCGGTACGCCCATCATGGACAACGTCGACCATCTGAAGCGCCTCATCGCGCACGCCGACGGCCGCATCATCATCCTGCCGGGCGGCGGCATCTCGTATCAAAACGCCGAGGAGGTTGCGGAGGCTCTGGGCGTCCACGAGGTCCACGGCACCAAGATCGTGCAGCTCTAGCAAGCAGGGGCGACGCGCTTCTCCCCAGGGGAGAAGCGCGTCGACAAGTTGGGGGCGTGCCAAATCTTGTCGACACCATGTCGACAAGATTTGGCACGCCCCCAACTTGTCTCCAGTGCTACGATAGACCTGCTGTTTCAGGGCGGGGTGAAAGTCCCCACTGGCGGTGAATCGTACGGCGCGGCACAGGGCCGCGTGCATACCGATGAGCCCGCGAGCCCGTCAGGCATTGGGCTGCCTGCGGGCCGATCCGGTGAGAATCCGGAGCCAACGGTTACAGGCCGGATGGAAGAGGCAGGTGAGCTATATGTCTGAGCAGTCTCGTCATATCCATTTTCAGAATACGAATAGGTGGAGCACCAAGCAGCTGGTGACCATGGCGCTCATGTGCGCTGTGAGCGCGCTGTTCATGTTCGTGCAGATTCCACTTATTCCCGCGGCGCCGTTTTTGACCTACGACCCGTCGCTCGTTCCCGCGATGGTGTCCGGGTTTGCCTACGGTCCCGGCTCGGGCATCGCCGTCGGCGTGCTCGCGGTCATCATCCACGCGCTCACCACGGGCGACTGGGTCGGCGCGCTCATGAACATCGTCGCGTGCGCGTGCTTCATCCTGCCGGTGGCCCTGGTCTACCAGCGCAAGCGCACCTACGTGGGCGCCATTGTCGGCCTGGTATTGGGCGTCGTGGCGGCAACCCTCGCTTCCATCGTTTCGAACCTCACCATCGGCGTGTGGTTCTGGTACGGTTCGGCCGATGTCATCATGCCGCTCATGATTCCGGCCGTCATTCCCTTCAACCTTGCAAAGACCGTGCTTAACTCCGTGCTTACGCTCGTGGTCTACAAGGCGATCTCGAACCTCATCACGCCACAGAAAGACCAGGTCAAGGGCCGCGCATGATCGAGATAGACCATCTTCGCTACACCTATGACGGCGCCGCGTGGGCGCTCGACGACGTGAGCCTTCGCATTGCGGACGGCGAGTTCGTATGCCTTTTGGGTGGCAACGGGTCGGGCAAGTCCACGCTTGCCAAGCACCTGAACGCCCTGCTCGTGCCCGATGAAGGCCGCGTGATGGTCGACGGGCTCAACACAGCGGACCCCGAGTTCGTCTACGACATCCGCTCTTCGGTGGGCTATGTCTTCCAGAATCCAGATGACCAGCTGGTGGCGACGCTCGTGGAAGACGACGTCGCGTTCGGGCCGGAGAACCTGGGCGTCGCGCCCGATGACATCGCCGTGGCGGTGCGCGATGCCCTGCGCGAGGTGGGGCTCACGGACTTCGAGCGCCACGAGACCCATGCGCTGTCCGGCGGCCAAAAGCAACGCGTCGCCATCGCCGGCGTGCTGGCCATGCGTCCTCGCGTGCTCGTGCTCGACGAGGCATCCGCCATGCTCGACCCGCGCGGCCGTGCGGGCCTTATGCGCGTATGCCGCGAGCTGCACGACGCGGGCATGACCATCGTCATGATTACCCACTATATGGAAGAGGCGGCGCTGGCCGACCGCGTCGTGGTGCTCGATGCAGGCAAGATCGCGCTCGAGGGCACACCCGCCGACGTGCTGGCGCGCGCCGCTGAGCTCGAGCGGCTGAATCTCGAGGTCCCTCCGTCGTGCCGGCTGGGTCTGGCGCTGCAGCGGCGCGGGGTGCCTATTGCTGCCTATGTGGACGAGCGTGACGCGGTGCATGCGATCGAGCGGCTCGTGAGCGGGGAAGCGGCGCAGCCGGCACGTCCGGATGCACCATCCCAAGCGGCAGTTGCCGCGTCGGGTGAGCCTCTCATCTCGTTTGACCACGTGAGCTTCAGCTATGAGACCTCCGCGCGCGAGCGCTCGCGTCGTCGGCGGAAAAAGCACGCGAAAAAACGTGCCGCCTGGGGCAGCGACCCCGAGGCGGTGTGGGCGCTTCACAACGTCGACCTCACCGTGCATCGCGGCGAGTTTCTGGGCATCGCCGGCCACACCGGCTCGGGCAAATCGACGCTCATACAGCATATGAACGGCCTGGTGCATCCCACCATGGGCCGCGTATCGGTGCGGGGGAGCAATTTGGCGGACAAGCACGCGTCCGCGCAGGCAAAAACGCTCGTGGGGTTGGTGTTCCAATACCCCGAGCACCAGCTGTTCGCGAACACCGTGTACGAGGACGTCGCCTTCGGTCCGCGCAACCTGGGGCTTTCCGCCGACGAGGTGGACGAGCGCGTGCACGAGGCGCTCGCATTCGTTGGCCTGCGTTTCGACGAGGTCGCGCAGAAGAGCCCCTTCGCGCTTTCCGGTGGTCAGCAGCGCCGCTGCGCGTTTGCCGGCGTGCTCGCCATGCGCCCGGAGGTGCTCGTGCTCGACGAGCCCGCCGCGGGCCTCGACCCGGCGGCGCGCCGTGACTTCTTGGGGCTCATCGCGCGCCTGCACAGCCAGGGCCTCACGGTGGTCATGGTCTCGCACAGCATGGACGACCTCGCGGAGCTTTGCGACCGCGTCGTCGTGATGAACGAGGGCGGCGTGCTTATGGACGGCACTCCGTGCGAGGTGTTCTGCCGTGCCGACGAGCTGCGCCGCGTGGGCCTGGGGCTTCCCGCCGCGCAGCGCATGGCCGGTGCGCTGCGCGCGGACGGACTTCCCCTCGCCGCAGACCGGCTCTACACCATCGAGAGTCTTGCCGATGAGCTTGCGCGCCTGGCGGGGGAGGAGACCCGATGAGCGAAGTCTTCTCCTTCGGCAGCTACTACCCGGGCGAGAGCCTGCTGCACCGGCTCGATCCGCGCACCAAGCTGCTGGGGGGCGTCGCGTTCCTCATCATCTCGCTGCTTGCGCGCGATTTCTTGGCGCTCGCCGCCATCGGGGCGTTCGTGGTCGCGCTCTACGCCATCGCAGGCGTTCCCGCCGGTCGCGCGGCCCGCTCGCTCGCGCCGCTGCTCGCCATCGTCGTGGTCGTGTCGGTCCTGCGGCTGTTCACCGACCATAGTGGCCCCATGCTCTTCCAACTCGGCATCTTCAGTGTGAGCGAGGGCAGCCTGTATTCGTGCGCGTTCACGGCGGTGCGCATGCTGTTCATGATGTGCGGCATGAGCCTCGTGACCATGACCACCATGACGCTCGACCTCACGCAGGCGGTGGAGCGCCTGCTCGCGCCGTTTGCGCGCGTGGGCCTGCCCGCCCACGAGCTGGGCATGATGCTCGGCATCGCGCTGCGCTTCATGCCGCAGTTTGCCACGGAGCTGCAGACCACCTATCGCGCGCAGGTGAGCCGCGGCGCGCGCGTGGCGTCCGGCCCCTTGGGCAGCGTGCGCATGCTCTCGAGCGTGTCCATCCCGCTGTTCGCGAGCATCTTCCGCCATGCCGAGACGCTGTCTGCCGCCATGGATGCGCGCTGCTATCACGGCGAGGAGGGTCGCACGCGCATGCGCCCGCTGCGCTATGCCCGCCGCGACGTCGTGGCGGCCGTGGCGCTGGCGGCGCTCGCCCTGTGCGTCGTCCTCGTGTGAGCCGGGCTGCACGGCGCGGCTTTCCGCCTACATAACCCAGGAGGTTCCCATGACATCGAACGATAGTGAACGCGTCGCCGTGAGTGAGGGGCTGAATACGGTCCTGCGCTACCTCACGTCGATTCCGGCGTGGTATCTGGCCACCAGCGTGAACGACCAGCCGCATGTGCGCCCGTTCTCGTTTGCGGCGGTGCAAGACGGCAAGCTGTGGTTTTGCACGGCGACCACCAAAGACGTGTGGGAAGAGCTGGTGCAAAACCAGCGCATCGAGGCGACCGCCTGGTGGCCGGGGCATGGCTGGCTCATCTTGCGCGGCCGCGCCGGGCTGGACGACCGCGCGAACCCCGAGCTGCGCGAGGCGGGCTGGAAGCATCTCGAGGGCCTGGGCGAGCACTACGACGGCCCCGACGATCCCACGCTGGTGTTTTTCAGCGTCGAGGACCCGCAAGCGTGGATTTGCAACCACGACGAATGGAAACCGGTCGAGCTGTAACCAAAGGAGCGCCCCATGGACGAAATCGTATCCTACCTGACGGGAATTCCCGCATGGTACCTGGCCACCATTGACGAGGCCGACCCCGAGCAGCCGCGCGTGCGCCCCTTCTCCTTTGCATGTGCCGATGCCGGCAAGCTGTGGTTTTGCACCTCGCGCGACAAGGACGTGTGGCGCGAGCTGTCCGCGCATCCCAAGTTCGAGCTGTCCGGCTGGAAGCCGGGCTCGTATTGGATCGTGGTGAGCGGCGAGGCGGATTTGGCGGATGATGCCCAGGTAAGCGATGCCGTGCGCCAGGCGGGCTTCAAGCACATGGTGGGAATTGGCGAGGAGCACGCGTCCGCACACGACGGGCGCCTCGCGTTTTTCAGCGTGCGCCGCGGTGTCGCCCGCTTCTGCGACATCGACGGCAGCGAGCGTCGCTTCGAGTTCTAGGGGAGGCGCTGGGTTCGCCGTTTTCGCCCATTGGTGCACTCCTGTCACTTTGACCCCCTGCAGACCTTGCCCCTTCCCACATCTGTAAGCCGTGAAGGCGTTCCAGATGTGGGAAGGGGCAAAGTCTGCAGGGGGTCATCGAATTTCGCTGCCCACACCGATGCTTCCGGGCGTCCGGCAATGTTGCAAGTAGATAACGCCTGCATTCCTGCCGCCCGGCGCCCTCCGCATAGTGATAAGCTCCCGTACTGTTCTATATCCAGAATGCCGTCATGCGAAAATATGCATGATTGAGCTCATTTTATACAGTTTTGGAGATGAAGGACCATGGCGTACAAGGTTGCGGTCGTCGGAGCGGCGGGCTATGCGGGAATCGAGGCCGTGCGTCTGCTGCTGGACCACCCCGCCTTCAACCTCGTTGCCATCACGTCCAACGCCGATGCCGGGCAGTCGCTCGCCAGCGTCTACCCCGCGTTTGCGGGCGTGAGCGACCTTACGTTCACCACGCATGACGATCCCGTTCTTGCCACGTGCGACGCCGTGTTCTTGGCCGTGCCGCATACCGCTGCGCTCGCGGCGGCCCCCGGCCTGCTTGCTGCCGGCGTTTCGGTGTTCGACCTGTCCGCCGACTACCGCCTGTCTGACCCCGCGGTCTACGAGGCATGGTACAACACCCCGCATACCTCGCCCGAGCTGCTCGCAACGCGTGCCTTCGGCCTGCCGGAGCTCTTCGTGGACGACCTCTCCGCAGCCGCCGTTCGCCATGCCGCGGGCGAATCGGTGCTCGTCGCGTGCGCCGGCTGCTATCCCACCGCGACCTCGCTGGGCGCCTTCCCAGCTGTCAACGCCGGCTGGATGGCTGACGGTGCCGCCGTGGTCGTCGATGCCATCTCGGGTGTGACGGGTGCCGGCAAGTCTGCCAACGCGCGCACGCATTACTGCAGCGCCGACGAGAACGTCGAGGCATACGGTGTGTGCAAGCACCGCCACACGCCCGAGATCGAGCAGATTCTAGGCCTGCCGGACCGCGTGGTCTTCACCCCGCATCTCGCGCCGCTCAAGCGCGGCCTGCTTTCCACCGTGAACATCCCGCTCGCGGAAGGCGTCGCCCAAACGCTCACGACGGAGGAAGCCGTCGAGCGCTATCGCGCCTTCTACCAGGGCCGTCCCTTCGTGCGCGTGCTCAATGCCGGGCAGATGCCCAAGACCTCGTCGGTCGCGGGCTCCAACGCCTGCCAGATCGGTCTTGCCGTGAACGCCCGCGCGCGCATGCTCGTGGTGACCTCCG